>DAONXX010000090.1:0-8147 GCA_035414025.1 Bacteroidales bacterium
TCGCCAAGTGTCATACCTAAAAGTATTGTATTAGACTAATTATTGCTTGTTTTTGTAAATATACACTATCTAAACGTATAAAATAAAACCTTTAAAATTTGATTTACAACAATGACAAATGGCAGCAAGATATTAAGTCAAGCCTTTATATTTATGCATTTAATCCCGTAGGTGATGAAATCTTAATAAAGTGCAAGTCCCGGACTGACGAAGAGGAACTTCATACAAGGCTTAAGGTTGCAGCACAGGTATGCAAGATAAAATGAAACCCTGTTCTCTGTAGCAGTCATGATAAATGAAGTCATGCATATAGGAAATGAATACAGAAATAAAATATAAAAGAGTAGCTAAATATTTTTGGTAAATCAGTTTAAATTGCTTAATTTTCTTTGTTAGACTATCACATAAAATCATCATCATCATGAAGAATTTAGCTGTTTTCTCCGGATTACTTGCCCTGGTTGTTTTGTCATGCACCGAACAGCCGGCAGACAGGCATAGCGCACTGATTGCAACCGGGATATCAGTAGCAAAAGGTACAGAAATTGTTTGCGTTGATATTGATTCGGGAGCAGTGATGAATACTACTCCCATCGATTGTTATCTGTTCGGTTCCACTGTTTATGATCCTACAACTAAAGGCTATGGATTTGTAGATTGTCATACAACATTTAACCTGATTAACCCGGAATCAGGAAAACTGATTAAGTCTATCAAACTCCCCGGAAATGTTACACATGCGGTAATTGATGCTAAAGATAATTTATTGATTGGCAGATATGCAACTATGATTTATGAAGAAGACCCCGATACAATAGACACAAAATCGGCTAAAGCAGGACCGCCGATTTATACACATTATATTATAAGGGTCAATCTGTCAACAGGTGCCATTGTTTCAAATAACGAAATAGATCTAGGGGATGGAGCATATGCAACCACCTACTATTATAATGAAAAAGAAAAACACTACGTTCTGTACCGGGCAGATAAATATTTAATTACAATCAATCCGGCGACAGCCGAAATCATTAAGGAATTATATATAGGAAAAACACTGTCAAATTCAGTGTACAATCCTGTTAATAATACGCTTATCTGCTTAAGTTATTCAACAGTTGATATGTCACAAGCCTATTCATATTCAGCCGATAGCTTATCTTATTCAACAGATGATTACATACGAACTTATTTAACGGTAATAAACCATGAAACGGGAGCCGTGATCAGCAATAACCTTATTGAATCAGGTGGTGGCTATCAGGCCAATATTGCAGGCTATGACAGGGAAAACAACTGGTATATCGCAGTCAATTCCAAGTTCGAGGTAGTTTGCTTTGACGTTTCAACAGGAGAAGTTAAAAAGAGATATATACCGGAAGATCCAATGAAGGACATGAAATTCTGGAGACGGTATTAGCCTGAATGCAGACTGCTGATACAAGCCGGACTGAAAAAAGAGATCTTTTCGCGGATCTCTTTTTTCAGTTTGCAATAATCAATCAGATCAGGTACTGACTATTACAATTTATTTTAGTTTCTCTTTAAAGAACCCTACAGTTCTTTGCCATGCCAGTTTTGCAGCCTTTTCGTTATAGCGTGAAGGGTTGGAATCATTGTTAAAGGCATGATCCGTACCCGGATAGCTGAATATCTGGTATTCAATTCCATTCTTTTTAAGGGCCTCTTCGAATGCGGGAATTCCTGCATTTATTCCCTGGTCGTTCTCAGCATAGTGGGCCATAACGGGGGCTTTTATCTTTGCAACATCATCTGCTGAGGGTTGTCTTCCATAATAGGGTACGGCAGCGTTAAGATCAGGGGAATTGACTGCAACCTGGTTAGTCATCGCTCCGCCCCAGCAAAATCCTGTGCATCCGACTTTCCCGTTTGAATTTGGATGGCTCTTCAGATATTTAACGGCAGCTACGAAATTTTTTGTCGTTTCTTCTGAATTCAGCTTTTTGAAAAGTTCGCCAACATTACTTACATCGGAAGGAGTCCCGCCAACGGGAGAAAGGGCATCCGGCGCCAACGAAAGAAATCCCTCTTTAGCCATTCTTCTTGTAACATCCTGTATATGAGGAACCAGGCCTCTGTTCTCATGGATCACGATCACAGCCGGAAATTTATTCCCCTTTTTAGGTCTTGCAAGGTAAGCTCTCATATCACCCGTTGCTGCAGGATACTTAATGATTTCAGTAATAAGGTCAGGATCTGTGGTCTGCAATCCTGGAACTAATTTTTCATTTTCTTCCAGAATTGGCAAAAGCATTGACGCAGCAGCCGTACTTCCTGCAATGAGTGAGAGCTTTTTCAGGAATTCGCGGCGGCCTAATTCTCCTTTTCTGTATTCAGAATAAAGATCTCTAATTTTTTTCTCCATATTTCCGTGATTATTTCATTTTTAAATTTTATATCTGACTAATTTAGTAAAAAAGCAATAAAACTCATTAAATTTAAACATTAGTAGAGGATAATTTATTTATATAATTTGTAATTGTGCTCTGGTTATGAAAACTGATATTGAAATTGCGCAGGAAGCTAAGATCCAGCCTATTCTTAAGGTTGCAGATAAACTGGGCATTCCACACGACGAGCTTGAGCTGTATGGAAAGTTTAAAGCCAAGATACCCCTGCATTTCATTGATGAAGAAAAGATAAAAAAGGCGAAACTCATCCTTGTTACAGCAATTACTCCTACTCCTGCAGGTGAAGGTAAGACAACAACTTCCATCGGTCTTGCCCAGGCTCTTAATCGTATGGGCAAAAAAGCAACTGTAGTACTTCGTGAACCTTCGCTCGGACCTGTATTTGGAATAAAGGGTGGTGCGACAGGCGGTGGCTATTCCCAGGTGATTCCGATGGAGGATATCAATCTCCATTTTACCGGTGATATCGCTGCCGTAGAGAAGGCGCATAATCTTCTTGCGGCACTTATAGACAATAACATTCAGCTGAAAGAAGGTAATCTTGGCATCGATCCGAGAACGATAGAGTGGAAAAGGGTCATGGATATGAATGAAAGATCACTCAGGGATATTGTGATCGGTCTTGGCGGAACAACTGAAGGTGTTCCCAGACAGTCGGGATTTGAGATAACTGCAGCATCTGAGGTTATGGCAACGCTATGTATGGCTAAGGATCTGACGGATCTTAAGAACAGACTCGGAAATATCTTTGTGGGCTATACCTATGATAACAAGCCGGTGTTTGCACGTGATCTTAAAGCGCAGGGGGCAATGGCTGCTCTGCTTAAGGATGCTATTAAACCAAACCTTATCCAGACACTTGAAGGCACACCTGCATTGATACACGGGGGGCCATTTGCAAACATTGCCCAGGGAACCAATTCGATAATCGCTACAAAAACAGGCCTTTCATTAAGTGAGATTGTTATTACTGAAGCAGGTTTTGCAAGTGAGCTTGGAGCCGAAAAATACTTCGATATAAAATCCCGGTTCGGCAACCTGAAAACTCACGCTGTTGTCATTGTGGCTACTATCAGGGCTTTGAAATATCACGGAGGAGCAAAACTATCCGATCTCCAGACTGAAGATACTGATGCCTTGCAGAAAGGCTTCGGTAATCTTGATAAGCACATAGAAAATATGAAATATTTCGGATTCAATCCGGTTATTTCAGTTAACAGGTTCAGTTCTGATACTGAAGCAGAGCTTGACCTGCTTATAAGACATTGCAAATCACAAAATGTAAAGGTTGCCCTTAATGAGTCGTGGGCTAAAGGAGGTGAAGGAGCACTTGATCTTGCAGAGAAAGTTCTTGAATCTGTTTCAGATTGTCCTGATTGCTTTAAACCCCTCTATGACCTCTCATGGTCTTTTGAAGAAAAAATTGATACTATATGCAAAAAAATGTACGGGGCTGATCATGTCGAATACACGGTAAAGGCAAAAAACGGGATGAAGAGAATAGAAAAACTGGGTCTGGGTAAGCTTGCGGTTTGCATTGCCAAAACACAAAAGTCCCTCTCAGACGATCCCAACCTGAGAGGCTGCCCTAAAGGTTTTACAATCAAGATAAGGGAAATTGAACTCTCTTCAGGCGCCGGATTTATTGTGCCAATTGCCGGAACAATAATGAGAATGCCGGGGCTGCCGGGCAGTCCTTCTGCAGAAAAGATCGATATTGATGGCTCAGGAAAGATATCCGGACTGTTCTGACAACATGGCAGATCCAGTAAGTTTAAGAAAGATTAATTATCAGTGAAATGAAAAGACATATTATTTATTTTTCAATTGCAGTACTTGTTTTTTCGGGCTGCAAACATTACCGCGATTATAAGGATGTAATATTTAATGAAAAGGAACCGCGTGACTGGGAAAATCCTGAGATGATAAGCCTGAACAAGGAGGAACCGCATGCATCATTTATCAGTTTTGGTGACCAGCAATCAGCTCTTGAGGGAAACAGAACGAGTTCTCCGAATATCCTTTCCCTTGACGGAGTCTGGAAATTCAATCTTGTGAAATCACCTGATCAAAGACCGCACTGGTTTTTTATGGATGATTTTGATACCCGCGACTGGGATGAGATTGAAGTTCCTTCAAACTGGGAAATGAAAGGCTATGATGTTCCGATTTATGTTAATATTACATATCCTCATGAAAATAATCCTCCTTTTATAAAACATGATTATAACCCTGTCGGTTCCTATAAAAGGTTTTTCAAAGTCCCTTCCGGGTGGAAAAACAAAGAAGTCTTCCTTCACTTCGGAGCGGTATCTTCGGCGTTCTATGTATGGGTGAATGAACAGCTTGTGGGATACAGCGAGGATAGTAAGACTCCTGCCGAGTTCAATATAACTGAATATATTAAAAGAGGAAATAATTCGATAGCAGTTGAAGTTTACAGATGGTGTGATGGAAGTTACCTGGAAGATCAGGATTTCTGGCGTTTAAGCGGGATTCAGAGAAGTGTGTTTCTTCACGCACGTCCGAAAGTATATGTTGAGGATTTCTTTGCAATAGGGGATCTTGAGAATAATTACAGGGATGGATTACTGAAGCTGAATGTCAGGCTAAAAAGTGCAACTGAGAAAACTGAAGAGATGCTTTTAAACGCTTCCCTGTTTGACGACCGGCAGACTATGTTTTCCGAATCACGGAAAATAACTCTTTCCGAAGGCAAGGCTGAAATTGATTTTGAGAAGAGCTTTGCTGACATAAAGAAATGGTCGGCAGAAACACCGGATCTGTACACCCTGCTTATCACATTGCAGAAAACTGACGGTGAAATTCTGGAATGCTTAAGTTCGAAAATCGGATTCCGGAAAGTGGAAATAAAGGATTCACAATTACTGGTGAATGGTGTCGCTGTCTATCTGAAAGGAACAAATCTTCATGAACATCATGATGTCGATGGTCATGTGATTGATGAAGCCACGATCCTTAAAGACATACGGGTTATGAAAAGCCATAATATAAACGCAGTGCGTACTTCTCATTATCCCCAACAGGAGCTGTGGTATGATATGTGCGATAAATACGGCCTATACCTTGTCGATGAAGCTAATATAGAGTCTCATGGAATCGGATACAACAAGGATATCACTCTTGCTGATAAGCCTGAGTGGGCGGATGCTCATTTTGCGCGCATGAAGGCTGTGGTTGAAAGGGATAAGAACCATCCCTCGGTTATAATATGGTCGCTTGGCAATGAGGCCGGCGACGGCAATAATTTTCTTAATAACTACAAATGGACAAAGGAAAGGGATGCTACCCGTCCTGTACAGTATGAAAGAGCTGAGAAATCGACAAATACTACTGAAAGACATACAGACATAGTATGTCCCATGTATGCGAGGATCGGGCAAATAGAAGCTTATGCCAGGGATGAAAAAAATGACAGGCCTCTTATATTGTGTGAATATGCTCATTCAATGGGTAACTCAACAGGTAACCTTCAGGATTACTGGGATGTTATTGAGAAATATCCGAAGCTGCAGGGAGCTTTTGTCTGGGACTGGGTTGATCAGGGAATTTTGACAACGGACGAAAATGGAGAAAAATACTGGGCTTACGGAGGCGATTTCGGCGAAGAGGGAGTGCCAAGTGACGGAAACTTCTGCATTAACGGGCTTACCTGGCCTGACAGAACTCCAAAGCCTGGTCTGATTGAGGTTAAGAAAGTATATCAATATGTCGGTTTTGACCCGATTGATCTCAGTAACGGGTTGATCAGGATCAGAAATAAATATGATTTTACAAGCCTTTCATTTTTCAATCTTGAATGGGAAGTGGCTGCAGATGGACATGCTTTACAATCGGGCAATATTCCGCTGCCTGATATTAAGCCGGGAGAAGAAATGGATATTTCAATTCCCATGACAAAGATACTTCCTGAGCCGGGTACGGAGTATTTTCTTAATTTGAGAGTTACAAGGAGCGACGAATGGAACCTGGTCCCTGAAGGCCATCTTTATGCTTATTCTCAGTTCAGGCTTCCGCTTGAGAAGATTAAAACACCCTTAGTTACAGGTGCATTGCCAATGCTTCAGACAACTACAAACGGAAACAACCTTGAAATAGGAGGGGCAGATCTGAATGTGGTCTTTGATCTTGAAAAGGGGAGGATGACATCTTATTCTTTCGGGGGCAAAGATCTCGTTCTGAAAGGCCCTGAACCGGATTTCTGGCGTCCTCCGACAGATAATGATTACGGATATGGGATGGACAGACGATTGGCTGTATGGAAAAAAGCAGGCGAACGAAGTACTATAACAAAGGTTGATATAAGACAGCCTGAACTTGGGAAGGTTGTAATCGTGTTCCGCTATGATATCACAGACACTGATGCTAAGAAAATTGCCGGATATTCATCTGTTTATACCATTTTAGGATCGGGGGATGTTCTGATTACTAATTCGTTAGAGAAGGTGTCTGCCCTTATTCCCGAGATACCGCGGATGGGAATGCAGATGCAGCTTCCTGAAGAATTCAGCAATCTGAAATGGTTTGGCAGAGGTCCGCATGAGAACTACTCCGACAGAAAAACATCCGCTCTGGTCGGTCTTTATGAGAGTACGGTTGCAGAGCAATATGTTCCCTACATCAGGCCCCAGGAGAACGGCTATAAAACCGATACCAGGTGGCTGGCTCTTACAAATGATGACGGTTCAGGATTGCTCATAACAGGAGATCCCCTTATTTGTTTTTCAGCTCTCAATAACACTCATGACGATTTCGAATCGCCGGGGAAATTATCGCAATACCGTAAGGATGCAAAAAGTGCAAACACGCACACAAATGATGTTATTCCCCGTGATTTTGTCAATCTGAATGTCGATCTTGGCCAGATGGGTGTGGGCGGTGATGACAGCTGGGGTTCACCAATACACCCTGAGTACAGGCTGCTTGAAAGAGGCTATGTATATTCATTCAGGATGCGTCCGATAAGCAGAGAGGATGATGTGCTGATGCTGACAAAGCAGGAATTCTGAAGAAGTTTGAAGCGTTGACAAGCTAAATCCTCTTCAACGCTTCAGCTTCCAATCATATTTCCTCATAAAAATAAGCGATCTTATTATCCGCATCATCCCAGGTGTAAAGTTTCTTTCTTCTGTTTATCGTTAAGAAATTCATCATGGCAAAATCGCCGGCGCACATTGTGGTATGCACGAAAAGAAGAAGAGAAAGGCTCCATTTCCATAAACCCGGAAGGAAAAGTATAAGAACAATCAGGCAGGCACTGATGATAATGAAAGGGAAAAAACCTACTAGCCTGAACTGACTGGCAGAAACAACGTGTCTATGAGCCGTCACATAGAACATGTACTGTTTCAGGTCCATGCCAATCCTTATCCTTTTAGCGCCGATTATCCAGAAGGGAATGATATGAAGGAATTCATGAACCGGTATAATGATTAGGGGGAAAACAATTAGTCCCAGGAGGCTGTGAATCATAATATTCTTTAAGGGAAAATACCCGGCAATGCTTATTCTGACAGTCAATGCAAGTCCGATAATGACAATGCACACCGACCAGAAGAAAACCATCAGGCTTGTTTTACGCTTCAGATATTCAAGGATAAAAGTTATCAGTTCATCATAGAGTACTTTTAGTATTTGTCTGTACTTTGATTGATCTTCAAGATCCTCTACCTGTAATGTCATTTATAAGCCTTT
>DAONXX010000091.1:0-7845 GCA_035414025.1 Bacteroidales bacterium
TTGCCAAAGCATTCCGATGGTGGCTCAGGGAAAATAACATCCCATTCCAGTATAGCTATTCCTTCAACGAAATCAGGCTCTGGGATTAAACAAAAGCTGTACATCTGACTTGCCCCTGAAGCTTTCCGGATTTATTGATTACTCTTTTAGCTTTTCAGGAAAAGCAGTAACTTTATTCTTCTGTACTGCTTCGTCAGAGAGAAACAATTGATGTAATAATATTTATATTTGCCAATTCCTGAAAAATTTTTGTATATGAGTCCACTCTTTACAATCACAAAATCAGAAACATGGGCCAAAATTGTCCGGAAAAGTAAAAAATTCTTCAGGCGCTTATTATTCCTCTTGGTAATCTTATTCGCTATATATTTTTATTTCCAATATATTTTCACCTATAGCAAAGGTTACCATACAGGATTACTTCAGAAATTCTCCAATAAGGGCTTTATCTTTAAAACTTATGAGGGAGAATTGATTCTGAGCAGTGTGGCAAGTAATAAGGATATTACACTGGCATCTGAAAAATTCATGTTTTCTGTTACAAACAAAAATCTCGTGAGGCAGTTCGATACATTACAGGGAAGAAATGTGATCGTACACTATAACGAAAAGAAAGGTGTGCTTTTCTGGAGAGGAGATACAAGATTCCTTGTTGACAGTGTCAAGATCAGGGAATAAAACCCCTGATTAGCCGTATTTTAAGAAATTGTATATCTACATCGCCTTCTTCAGAATTCCCATTACCCCCCTGATAAATGTAGCGCTCGTAAGCACTTTGACAACAGGATGCACTCCACTTCTTCTCCGTGATGAAGTGGATCTTCCGGAACTTGTCCTCCCTTTGTCTATATCCCTTTTTTTCCTTGCCTCTTCCTTTGCCTTTTCAATTTCAATAGCTTCCACCTTCCTTCCGAGGATCTCATAAGCACTATCCCTGTCAATAACATGATTATATTTTCTGATCAGCTCAGATGACCTGTAAATTGTGTTTAGTTCATCAGGTGTAAGTATATCCATTCTGCTCATTGGCGTCCGCAACATCGTTGCAGCAAGAGGTGTTGGTATTCCTTTCTCATTTAAAGCTGTGACAAGGGCTTCTCCCGTACCCAAAGCTGTAATTACATCTTCCGTTTTATAATATTCCGACAAGGGATAGTTTTCTGATGTAAGCTTAATGGCTTTCCTGTCTGCAGCGGTAAATGCCCTCAGGGCATGCTGAACCTTAAGTCCGAGTTGTGAAAGGACTCCATTGGGAATATCTGTGGGATTCTGAGTGACAAAGAATATTCCTACCCCTTTTGATCTAATAAGCTTGACGATGTTTTCTATCTGATCAAGCAAAGCTTTGCTGGCCTGATTGAATATCAAATGAGCTTCATCAATGAACATTACAAGCTCCGGTTTTGCCACATCTCCCTTTTCGGGCATCTGGCTATATACCTCTGCAAGCAGAGACAGCATAAAAGTTGAGAAAAGTTTCGGTTTATCCTGAATATCCGTAAGCCTGAGGATACTTATATATCCGTTCCCATTTCTGTCTCTTCTCAAAAGATCCCTGATATCAAATGAAAGCTCTCCAAAGAATAGTTCAGCACCCTGCTGTTCCAGTTCCATGATCTTCCGTAAAATAATACCAGTTGAAGAGGAAGATATTTTTCCGTATTCTTTTTCAAACTCTTCTTTCCCCTCTTTAGTGATATATTGCAATACCTTTTTCAGATCCTTCAGATCAAGAAGAGCCATCTGATGATCATCACAAAACTTAAAGATAACAGCGACAATCCCTGTTTGTACATCGTTCAGATCAAGTATCCTTGAAAGAAGAACCGGACCAAATTCAGAAACAGTTGCTCTCAATCTTACACCGTCCTGCTGTGAAAGAGTAAGAAGCTCAACCGGAAACCCTTTAGTAGAATACGGTATCCCAATCTTTGAATGCCTTTCGGTTATAAATGGCTGTTCTGTTCCGGGGACTGCCAAACCGCTAAGATCCCCTTTTACGTCCATCAGCAGGACAGGTACACCCTTTTCAGAAAGCTGCTCCGAAATTACCTGAAGTGTCTTGGTCTTCCCGGTCCCTGTAGCACCGGCAATAAGCCCATGCCGGTTCATAGTCTTTAAAGGCAACTGAACCGTGGTTCCTGTTATTACCTTACCATCAAGGATAGCCCCTCCCAATATTATACTTTCACCTTTACAGGAATATCCTGCATTAATATGATTTAAAAATTCTTCTGCCCTGTTCATAGTAAAATCCTTTAGGTTAATCTTCAACTAATGAGTTTTGCAATTTAATTGATTATTTTCTGTCATTAAAAAAGCTTTGAAATTTTTTCTTGTCTTCGCTTTAGGAAATATAGTATCTGTTTTCAATCAGAATTCTTTTGTCAATAAGATAAGATTAAAGTAACTAACAATAAATAATTTAACATAATCATAAATTTGTAATTATATTTGAGGCCATTAATTAATTTAAGAGCTATTCTTTTAATCACTAATTGTAATCAATTACTGACCTTAAATTTTAAAGAGATGACAAAATTTGAAGCTTATCAGAGTGGCAAAAAAAAATGAATTCCGTTTCAGTCTGAAAGCAAAAGACGGGCAGATTATTCTCAGCAGTGAAGAATACACTTCCAGGGCTGCTTGTATCAACGGTATAAATTCTGTTGCCCGAAATGCAGCTGATGCTGACATCGTCGATATAAAAATTAAGAATATTCTGTTTTATGAAATTTACCGGAGAGTGTTTCTAAAGCCAATAAAATTGCCCCTGCCCCTAAAGGGGCTCCCTAAAATCCTGAATTTCAGCAATTCCTGCTCGGCAGGAATTGAAGATTGCAAGGAGAACAGGCTTTATAAACAGCCTCTGTTTTTTAGAAAATTTATAAACTTATTATAATATGAATTCAAAAATCTATTCGCTGATCATATTACTGTGTTTGATAAGTGCCATGACATTCGGACAGGTAACTGAAGGAGAGAAAAAACTGAGAAGTATAACAGCCGATACCACTCTTGGCTGGAAAAAAGGAGGTTTATTTGCTGTGAACCTTGCTCAGACATCACTTACAAACTGGGCTGCAGGAGGGCAAAATTCAATCGCTGTAAATGGTGTCTTCAGCATATTCATGAATCTCAAAAGAGAAAAAGACAATTGGGATAATTCACTCGATCTCGGATACGGCCTGCTGAAACAGGGCGAACAGGGATTCAGAAAGACTGATGATAAGATTGACCTGCTCTCTAAATATGGCCGGCAGGCTCATAAAGGCTTATACTATGCAGCTCTCTTCAATTTCAAAACACAAATGCAGCCGGGATATAAGTACATAAGTGATGTAGATAAGGAAAAAATTTCCAACCTGCTTGCTCCTGCTTATACGCTTATAGCCCTTGGTTTCGATTACAAACCAAACTCATATTTCAGCGCCTTCGTTGCTCCCCTGACTGCAAAATTCACTTTTGTTACTGATGAAGATCTTTCAAACTTAGGCGCTTTCGGAGTAAAACCGGGAGAAAAATCAAGAAGTGAAGTCGGAGGATATATAAGAGCCATCTATTCAAGAAATGATTTCAAGAATGAATTTATGAAGAATGTCTCTTTCACTACTAAAATAGATCTGTTCTCAAATTATGCCAACAATCCCCAGAACATCGATGTAAGCTGGGAAACCCTTATCGGATTAAAGGTAAATAAATACATAGGCGTCAATTTCAACATTCACCTCATGTATGATGATGATGTAAAAATTGCAGCATCAGGCAACGAACCCGTTGGTTCACTGCTGCAGTTCAAGGAAATATTCGGAGTAGGATTTTCTTATAAATTTTAAAGTATAAACATTAAAACCCGATCTTATGAGACTCATAGATGAATTCAAAGCCTTTGCAATGAGAGGCAATGTTGTCGATATGGCAGTAGGGATCATTATCGGTGCTGCCTTCGGCAAAATAGTATCATCAATCGTAAGTGACATAATTATGCCGCCTATCGGACTGCTGCTTGGAGGAGTAAACTTCACTGATCTTAAAGTTGTAATGAAGGCAGCAACTGAAACGAATCCTGCAGTAACATGGAATTACGGTAATTTTCTTCAGGTTACTTTCGATTTCTTTATTGTCGCCTTTGCAGTTTTCATGCTTATTAAAGCTATTAATGCAATGAAAAAGAAAGAAGAAGCTATTCCTCCACCTCCACCCGCTCCTTCAAAGGAAGAAACTCTTCTTACTGAAATACGCGACCTTCTCAAGAAATAAAATCTTTAAATCTGAAACATCATGAAGGATGTGCTGCAAATATGGCACATCCTTTTATTTTCAGCCCCCGGAAAATGGTTTTATGGATTATTCTTTATTTTGTTTTAAGCCTTATAAAATTATAAATAAGTCACATCCAGTGGTCTGCGGGAAACTGTTTTACGGTATTTTATATCAGGATAACCCAGACAAACAGCTGTAAATACAGTTTGCTTTTTTGTTAGTTGTATCAGCTTTCTTATTGATCTGAAACGGTTTGACAGAATAACGAAAAATCCATTCATCAGGGTACCAATTCCAATTGTCTGTGCACTAAGGTCAATTGTATTGCTTGCTATTCCGGCATCCCATTGGGTTATTCTGAAATACTTATCTTCAGCATATATTACAAGAAGACAGGGAGCTCCTCTAAGAAATGAATCATGGCCCTTATCATATAAATCCACCAATCGTTTTAAACTAGTCCGGCTCTTTCTGTTCACAAAGTATTTTACGGGGTACATGTTTGCAATTTCGCAAACCCTCCTCATCTTTGAAGCCATTTCATCACTGATTTTCCCAAGTAATTCCGGATCAGTTATAAATTTAAATTTCAATCCCTGTTTGTTTGATCCTGTCGGAATATATCTGACAACATTGAGAATCTGATCTATATGCTCCTTTTTAAGTGGTTCTTGTTTGAAGTTCCTGATACTTCTTCTGTTCCTTACCAGGTTGGTGAACTGATCTGCTGAAATCCCGGGAGAGACCATTTTCCTGAATTCGCTCATATCAACCCTTGTGTTAATAATAGCGTCAGCCGGACATACTGCAACGCAATGGCCGCAATCGTTGCAACCGGCTTCTATTATTTTATAAGGCTTCCCCTCAGCTCCCTCAGCAATACGTCGTGAACCGCAGACTTTAATACATAATCCGCAGCCCGTGCATAGATCATAATCTATTTTTATGTTCATTTCCTTCAGTTAAGCGGTACAAACTCAGTCTGTTCCCTTTCTTTACCCGTTTTTATCCATTCCGGCAAAACAGTTCCGATAAATATTTCCTTTTCCTTTTTTATTGTCTCCATATTGAGACCTATAAAATTCTGAGCTTTCAGTTTGGTGCTTATGTCGGGATATGGTATTTCAATATTAGAACCAAGTGACGACAGTACCCTGGCCAGTTTTATTCTTGCTTCCTGGGCTATAGAAATCCCTCCGGCAATTATTCTGCCCAGTTCAACAGGCGAGTGGAAGGAATTGCCATGCCCTGCGGCTGCAAAGTCCCATCGCCACTGAGCCTTTCTTATGTCATTAAGGATGTCCTTCATCTGGTCTTCCCCTGCACCTTTGTCCCAGGCAGTTTTTGCTTCCGTATGACATCTCACAAGCAGAGTTTCAAGAATAATTCTGTTCTCAAGTATCTTGTCCTGACGTATATAAACATCTTCGATCAGTCTCTGAGTTTCTTCCCTGTGACATACCTGACATGAATTTGCTACGTTATTAAGGGGACTCTGGATATGATGGTCAGTAAATTTCTGTCCTCCTTCACTTATAAATGGCATGTGACAATCAGCACATGACACACCTCTGGATGCATGTACTCCTGAAAGATATACTTCATAATCAGGATGCTGAGCTTTCAGCATCGGTGCCCTGCTCAGAGCATGCGTCCAGTCGGAGAATCCGATTTCATCATAATATTTTTCGATTTCTTCGGCAGTCGTGCCATATTTCCACGGGAAGGTCAGATACTGCACTCCCTCAACCATTTCCTTATTGAAATAATATTCCACATGGCACTGAGCACAAACAAGACTCCTCATTTCCTGATGAGAAACTTTACTTATATCGCGCCCCATTGATTCAAATGCTTCCAGAAGAGCCGGCCGGGATATCCTCAGATTCATTGTTTTTGAATCGTGGCAATCAGCACAACCTATTGGATTGACTATTTCCGATCCCTTTGTATCCCATGATCCCTTGTAAAACTCTGCTACACCATTTTTATTCATGAGTCTTGGCACATCGGGACTTTTACATGCCCAGCAGGTATTGGGCTGGGGACTGGGTATTCCATTGACAGGCGCACCTGTACGCAGGGATTTTTGTATATCTTCAATTGCATAATAATGGCCCCGTCCCTGCTTATAATCTCTTGAGAAGAGATATCCGGCCCAAAGCACAGCCATGCTGGGTGATTCTTCAAGCATATCAACAACGGCACTTCCGTTATGTTTGCTTCTGAAAGTGGTATCGGAAGTCAATAAGTAAGAATTATATTCCCTGGGAAATACTTCTCCCCATATTTCATTTCTTGGCTCATCAGCTGAGAAGTTGATTTCGGGGTTATAGGCAAAAACAGCTTCAGCCCTTCTTTCTATTATTGAAGAAGCCAGCATTCCAAGTAGAAATACAATCCCTGCAGTGATAGCAAAAACTATCCACCCCAGCAAGGGCCTTGCCTTTATTAATTCCTGAATAGACTTCATTTTATATAGGTTTTAGTCGGTTTTCCTGTTTATGATTTCCTTCATCCATTGTGGAACAGGTGATTGCGGCAGAGGGACCCTGGCATATGGAACGCTTGATAAGCTGTTAACTGTACCATGAGGTGTCTCCCTGTGGCATTCCCAGCACTTTCTGTTCATTCTGAAATCCTGGGTATTGCTGTTATAGCCAAGTAATTTCGTATCAGTCATAAGCTCCGTATGACATCTTATACAGTTTTTGTGAACCACTTCCTTTCCGGCATCCTTGATAAAAATGACCTGAGGTTCTTTTCGTAATGTGAAGATAGCAGCATGTCTCAGACCATCCTTTGCTTTAAAGAAATATTTGTTAAACACATTGTTATGAGGCACATGACAATCATTACAGCTGGCTTTTTCACGATGTGAACTATGATACCATGTTGCATACTGCGGAGCCATTATGTGGCAGTTTACACATGTTTCAGGTTTATCTCCCAGGTATGAAACAGCATTTGATACATATACTGAATAGATGCCCAGGCCCGTAAATATACCAGCAACCAAAATCACAGGCATTTTCCACCTGTCGGGAGGAATTATCTTTTTTATCAGTTCTGTCATTTGCAAATGCAATATATCCAATCAAAGAATAATAATTCAATAATCATTTCAATTTCTTTTTATGCCATTAAAACTGATAAAATTAATACCCAAAATACTTAAAATTAAACTATCTGATTATTAAACGTATACTATTTTCATGAAAAATTTTATAAAAAAACTCTCTAATTTAGAATGATTCTAAGGTCACAAATGGGTATCAATCCACATTAAACATATAGATGCATCAATGGCGGCAACTTAGATTCATAAGGTTCATTTACGCAAAGAATTTTCCTCCTTCCCTGTTGCCGCCTTTCTTCTTAAACTCCACTGATAATCTCTTGCTTTCCATCATATACAATTTTGATTATAATGGTATGATGCCTGCTCCGTTCAGGTGGGAGAAGTCTTTAAAAATAAAAAAGTTGTCTGGTCCTTACCCGCATTAGGGATCAAGCAGTCCGCTGCCACTGATGATGTTGCGTACCCACCGGAGGATAAAAGCGGAACCGGTAAGGTTAGCG
>DAONXX010000092.1:0-7838 GCA_035414025.1 Bacteroidales bacterium
ATAGCTTATAAATTCGGAAAACTACAAAATGAACTGATTTTATATTTCAGATTTTTTTAAACGACAGAATCCAATTGTCTATATCAGATCTTGATAGGAGGTATACATGGTTTTACTGTGGGTTCACCTCCGCCACGCACATGAATCATTTCTTTATTTGAAAGTGTAAACTCAACAAATGTTTTTTTAAATTCTTCAAAATTCAGAGTTTTTGTTTTCATAAACTTTAATTTAAGTATTGATACTAATTCAGGGAAATACCTTTTCATTACAATACTACATGTCATTTAACCCTGATTTGTGACACAAAAAAAATGAAAAAAAATTAAAAAATAAAAAAATCATCAGAAAATCAGGCGTTTATGTGATATATAATTTTTTATAAGTAAAAAACCTTGAAAATCCTGTTAAATTTTAAGAAATTTCGCATAAAATTTAAAAACCTGCATGATGTCACTAAGGATCCTTTTTTTCGCATTACTTGCATGGATCTTATCTGACAGGGTATGTGCTTCCGTAAATCCCGGAGATAACTGGCTTTTTTCGTCTGGAGAAATAATTTCCTTTGAAGCATCATTTTCCGGAGACTTGCAGGATCTGAACAGTAAATCAGTTCCGACAGATTTTATAGGTTCGAAGATCGTGAAGCTCTTTTCAGATAATGATATTGAAGGATTGCTTTCATTTGCTGCTTCATTGCAAAAATCAATAACTAAAGAAATATCTGATTCTGCAACAGTATCAAAATATTACTATTATGCAGGAGTTTGTTATCTGCTGTCAGGAAATTACCCTGAAGCTATTGAAAACCTTAGTAACTCTGTTTCCCTGAAAAAAGCACTACGGCTTGTTGATGATCATTACCTGAAAGGAATTTACAATATTGGTGTGTCGTATAATTTTCTTGGCGATTATATACAGGTCTGCAATTATATGCTCGAGTACATTAATGAAGCTTCAGGAATATACGGACCTGACAACCTGGAAGTTGCTGAAGCCTATACTACACTTATAGGCGCCACTGTTGAATGTAGGGATTTTGAGAACTTCTCAAAATATTCAGCCCAGATACTTGGTATTCTAAGCAATAGCAAGAAAGCTGTTACAGGAAATAATCTTATCCGTCTCTACATAAATATTGGTGTTGGATATGTAATGATGGCTGATTACTCAAAGGCAAGGATTTACCTGGAACAGGCTGAATCTTTGATTGAGAGCAGCAGAATAATACCTGACAGGGATTATATGAATCTGATAAACAGTCTGGCTGTAACTTATAGCTATCTTGGTATGACAGCCCAAGAAGAGGAATATTATAATAAAGGTATCCGTCTTGCCCTTTCTGAAAAATCGTTCCTTGGATTGAATATGATAAACAACTATGCCATTTCTCTTGGTAATTCTGGCAATATTGAAAAAGGGGCGGATCTGCTTCAGCAGATGGTGAAAAGAGCTGAAGCACTTTACGGAAGTGAATCAAGATATTTCATCGAGGTCTTGACAAACTATGCAGATTATCTTCTTCTCTTTCAAAAAGATATCAGGAGATCTCTTGAATTGTACAAGCAATGTGAAAATTTTCTTATTGATAATCCCAAGGAAGTAAATCTCAGAGACCCTATTCTTCGGGGTTATGCACAAGCACTGTTAAGCTCAAACGAACCACAAAAAGCACTTGCTAAGATTCAGCAGCTATTGTTTCCTGGAAAACAGGTCAACTTGAGTGATAATTATCTGAATCCTTCTTTCGGTACAATATCCGCAAACAGGAACATTTTAAACACTCTTCGGCTGAAATATGACATCCTGTGGGATATATACAGAAAATCAAATGATGAAAAAGTCCTTGAAGCAGCAGCAAACACCGCAGAACTTATAATTTATGTAATAGACAGGATACGAATAAGTATAAGCGAGGAAGAAAGCAGGATACTCCTGGGAACACGATACAGGAATTCATATCTGATGGCAATAAGGGATTTTGAGCTATGTTATCGTAATACAGGTAATAAGAAGTATCTTGAAAAGGCTTTCGAATTTATTGAAAGGAGCAAGGTTGCAGGATTACTCACTGCAACACGTGAATTTAATGCTATACAACTTAACATTCCTGATTTTCTGGCTGAACAGGAAAAGACACTGCAGAGGGAGATCGGTTTTTATAATGCCAGGATAATGGCGGAATATGAAAAAAATGAGCCGGATTATACACTGATATCTGAATGGAATGAAAAATTACTAAGAACGGTCAATGAACGTGATTCACTTGTTATGACATTCAGGAATGATTTTCCCGGCTATTATAATATGAAATATGACACCAAAACCCCCGAGCTTAAAGAAATTCCTTCCCTGATTGGACGGAATTATAATTACCTTAACTATATTGTTACCGATTCACTACTGTATATCTTCATTGTAAATCGCAGCCATCAGGAGCTGCTGTCAATGAAAGCTGGTGCTTCTTTCAAGAAAAAGCTTATACAATTTCAAAATCTTCTCTCATCACCGGTAAGAACATCAAATGCCAGAACTGATTTTGAGGAATATATCGAAACAGGTTTTGATCTGTACAAATTTCTGATAGAACCTGTTAGAAAATACCTCATATCGGATAACCTTCTTATTTCACCGGACAATATTCTCTCTTACCTGCCTTTCGAAACACTCCTGACGGAGAAATTTGAGGGTGAGGAAATCCTCTACAGGAAATTGAAATACCTGATGAATGATTATAATATTTCATATACATATTCAGCAACATTTCATCAGGAGATTGTGGACAGAAATTACAGCAGAAAACATGAACTTGTTGCTTTTGCCCCTGTTTATACAAGGGCTATCTATCTCGATTCTCTGATGCAGGTAAGGCAGGGCAGGCGCAAGATCCTTTATGATCTGCCTTACGCACGACAGGAAGCGCAATATGTTTATAATCTGGTTGGAGGACAATTATATCTGAATAAGGATGCACGGGAATCTGTTTTTAAACGAGTCGCAGGTAATTATGATATTATCCATATGGCAATGCATACATTTCTTAATGATGTCAATCCAATGAATTCAGCAATGATTTTCATGCAATATCAGGATGACAGTCCGGAAGATGGGTTGCTGTACACATATGAAGTTTACGGATTACCCCTTAAAGCCAGGATGGTTGTCTTAAGCTCTTGCAATACAGGCAGCGGGAAGCTGTCAGAAGGAGAGGGGATACTGAGCCTGGCCAGAGGCTTCCTTTATTCCGGAAGTCAGTCTGTTGTGATGTCGATGTGGGAGATTGACGACAAATCAGGGACTGATATAATAAAATCATTTTATGATAATCTTAAGAAAGGAAAATCAAAAAGCGCAGCACTGAAACAAGCAAGATCTGCCTATCTTAAAAAAGCAAGTCAGCTGAAATCGCATCCTTATTTTTGGGCAGGAATGGTTGTTTATGGTGAAAATTCTTCCCTGTTCTTTTCTTCTGGCAGGCTTATAGTCTGGTTGTTGGCCATAATGATTGTATCAGCAGGCCTCGCTTATTTCTGGTATCGCAGGAATTCCTGATATTCAGGATCTTTATACACTATCTCCATAAGAGCCTCTTTTGAAAGATATTTCTTGCGCCGTGCATAATTTTCACTTTTGAGGTTCATTTTAACTGCTATCTCATTATATGAATAGCCTTCATAATACATGTTAAGAATTTCCTGAGAATCGGGTTTGAGTTTCTGAAATGCACGGCTCACTATCCTTTCAAACATTCGGTCATTATCTTCTTCAATATCTTCCGGCAGATCAAGATCGCGTTCCAACTCCACTGTCTTTCTTTTCTTTCTGAGTTGGGTATTCCATATATTCCTTGCAATCCCAAAGAAATAACCTTTCAGATCTGAAGTCAGATTCAGTTCACCATCAATGATCTGATTGTACAGAATTATAATAGTTTCCTGGAAAACATCAGATACATCCTCAGGCGTACCACTGTTCTTAAGAATATGCTTGCTGACTGTCTGATAATAATTATCATACAACCAGTTCAGAATAGTATCATCCTGATTTCGAATACCTTCAATAAGACTATTATCTGAAATTTTCTTAAACAACCCTGTGCTGAAATAAAATCAATTACCAAAGATAGTATTTCCCTGAAGCAAAAATACTTGATATTGCATCAGGTTTAATTTTGTAAGGAAAAAGGTACTATTTTCAAATGAAAATATGAATATCTTTACAATAAATAAACTATTTCGTACTTTAAATGTCTTTTCCCTTCATAAAACAACCTGATGCTATGGACTGTGGGCCGGTTTGCCTTAAGATGATAGCAGGGTATTATAAGAAGGTGTTTTCACTTGAGACAATAAGGAAAAAATGCTATATAACAAAGGAAGGTGTCTCTTTCCTTGGTTTGTCTGAAGCTGCAGACAGCCTGGGATTCAGGACACTGGGAGTGAGGATCCCGTTTGAGGTTCTTGAGGAAAATGTTCCCTTGCCCTGCATCGTTCATTGGCGTCAACGGCATTTCATTGTTGTTTACAAAATTTCAAAAGACAGAATCTGGGCAGCTGATCCTGCTGTCGGACTTGTTAAATTCAGCAGGGAGGAATTTACAAGAAATTGGGCATCAACATTATCCGAAGGAAAACCCGCCGGACTTGTGCTGATTATTGAACCGACTCCTGCTCTTTTTGAAAAAGAGAATGAACCTGAAAAATCGCAGGGATTTACTTTCCTGTTTAAGTATTTTAGGATCTACAGGAAATATTTCTTCCAGCTTTTGCTCGGGCTGCTTATTGGGAGTATGATTCAACTCCTGATTCCCTTCCTTACTCAGTCAATTATTGACATAGGGATCAACAATAGTGATATCAATTTCATTTATCTCATTCTTATTGCCCAACTGGCACTTGTAATAGGACGCTTATCGGTTGAATTCATTAGAGGCTGGCTTCTTCTTCATATAGGTACACGTGTTAATGTTGCAGTGGTCTCAGGTTTTCTTCAAAAGCTAATGTCGCTTCCCATTGCCTTCTTCGACACAAAACTTACCGGGGATATTCTTCAGCGGATTGATGACAATAACAGGATCGAGGAGTTCCTTACATCAGCATCTCTAAGCATCCTTTTTTCATTTTTTAATCTGATAATATTCGGAATTGTTCTGGCTATTTATAGCTTAAAGATACTGGCTATCTTTGTAATAGGTTCAATTCTGCATATGCTTTGGGTTTCCCTTTTTATGAAATCGAGGGCAAGGCTCGACAATCAGCGTTTTAAAAAAATGTCAGAAGCCAGTAGCCAGCTTATCACAATAGTGAACGGAATGCAGGAGATAAAACTTACACAGAGTGAGTTAAGCAAACGATGGGAATGGGAGAATCTGCAGGCATCTCTGTTCAGATTAAAAACAAAGGGATTGGGAATAATTCAATATCAGACTGCCGGCGCCACTTTCATAAACGAGGTTACAAATATATTAATAACAATAGTGGCTGCTACTGCTGTCATTAAAGGCAGTATAACTCTCGGGATGATGCTTGCGGTCCAATTCATAATCGGCCAGCTTAATGTACCGGTAAGTCAGATCATTGGCTTCTTCAGGCTTTCGCAGGATGCGAAAATGAGCCTTGACAGGCTGTCGGAGGTGCATTTTATGGATGATGAAGAGGCGGACCCTGAGATGAAAATCAGAAAACTGCCTGAGAAGAAGAATATTTACATCAACAATGTATCTTACCAATATGAGGGACCGCACTCTCAATTTGCGCTTAAAGATATTGACCTCGTTATTGAAGAAAAGAAAACAACTGCCATTGTCGGAGTCAGTGGAAGCGGAAAGACTACACTGTTGAAACTTCTCCTGGGATTCTATCAGCCTGTCAGTGGTGAGATACTTATCGGAGACACAAGGCTTTCAGTAATCAGCCTGAAGACATGGAGGGAAAAAACAGGAGCTGTAATGCAGGATGGCTTCCTTTTCCCTGACACCATAGCCTCTAACATAGCTCCCGGAAAAGATGAAATTAATGAAGAGAAACTTCTCGCAGCAGTTGAAATTGCCAATATCAGAAGCTTTATTGAATCATTACCGCTTGGCTATAACACACGTATCGGAATAAATGGGCACGGATTGAGTGAAGGTCAGAAACAACGACTTATGATCTCCAGGATCATTTATAAAAATCCTGATATAATAATCTTTGATGAAGCAACAAATTCACTGGATGCAAATAATGAAAAGATGATTGTTGAAAACCTTTCATCATATTTCCGGGGCCGAACCGTAATAATCGTTGCACACAGATTAAGCACAGTGAAAAATGCTGATAAGATAGTTGTAATGGATGGGGGACGAATAGTTGAAACGGGTACGCATGCCTCTCTTGTGGAAAATAAGGGCGCATATTTCAACCTTGTCAGAAACCAACTCGAACTGGGTAATTAATAGGGTACCATGAAAGAAAAAGCACCTGAAATATTATACTCTGATCCTGTAAGGGAGATAATCTCAAATCCTCCGGCAAGGATAATAAGATGGGGAACTTTTGTAATTGCACTTGTGTTTCTGTTGTTGATAATCCTTGCCTGGATAATCCGTTATCCGGATATAGTACCCGCTACAATAGAGATTACCACTCAGAATCCGCCGGTTACACTGGCAACAAAAATAACAGGCCATATAAATAAATTATACGTATCAGACCGTGAAAGAGTTTCTTCAGGCCACTTGCTTGCTGTAATGGAGACCACTGCTTCAATACCTGAAGTGGAAGCTCTGAAACTGATTACTGATACAATAGCTGAACCGGAAAAACTAAATGTTTTTAGTATTCCGGCTTTCTCGAAGCTGGGTGAACTGCAAACCTATTATGCATCATTTGTCAAAGCCCTTCAGGATTATGATACCTATATGCAAAATGACTTTTATGGAAGTAAGATGATCTCAATCACTGAAGAAATTGAAGCCCTTCAGGATTATATAAAAAGAATGAAGGTGAAAGAGAAATTGATAAGTGAAAATCTTAAGTTAGAAAAAAAACAGTTTAATAGGGATTCTGTATTGCATGTTGATAAGGTACTGTCTGAGAGTGAGTATGAGAATTCAAGGAAAATATACAACGATAGTAAACTTGAGCTTCAGCAGGTAAGACTCGAAGAATCAAAGAATATACTTGCAGTTGCTGAAAAAAACCAGCTTTACCAGGATTACCGGATTAAAAGAGAAGAAGAAAGACAAAACCTGAGCTCAGTGCTGAATGAAACATTTCTTAATCTTAAAGCTCAGATAAATATCTGGCGGAATAACTATCTTCTTATTTCACCTATAGAAGGTGTTGTCACTTTTACAAAATTCTGGAGTGAGAATCAATTAGTTATGAAGGATGAGCCGGTGCTTAGCATAGTGCCTTTTGAAACCGGCGATTTAGTGGGAAGGATAAATCTTAAGATGCAACGGTCGGGGAAGGTATTAACCGGTCAGAAAGTAAACATAAAATTGAGCGGATATCCTTATCTTGAGTATGGAATGGTGCGGGGTATTGTGAAAACCAAATCACTTGTACCGTCAGGCAATGCTTATATAATTGAGGTTGATTTTCCGTCAGGTCTGACGACACTTTATGGCAGAAAGCTTGAATTTACACAAAATATGCAGGGCAATGCCGAGATAATAACAGATGATTTTCGCTTACTGCAGAGGGTGATTAACCCTTTCCGTTACCTGGCTTCCAAAAACAGAAATTGATAATTCATTTTTTTGCATAGGGCTCATATTCATCATCCTTAGCATGGGATGAGAATGATGAATCTGTATTCATGTTTGTAGACACCCCTGATTTATCTTGCCTGTT
>DAONXX010000093.1:0-7626 GCA_035414025.1 Bacteroidales bacterium
AAATGGTTCCTGATAATATTGCCGGGGTGTCAAGGGTTAAACTCTTATAGAACACACCATTTTCAAAAAGGTCAACCTGACAATCAATGTCCATGTGAATTGCTGCATGTATCCCCCTTGCCATAGTCACTCTCACCCTGCTATCATGGTCTGGACCGATAAATGATTGAATGGCCAATAATGGATCTCTTTTAGGGAGGTCAAACTTCAAATCAGTTGAACACGAAATGCACATGGTCAATGGTAATATCCAACTGACCACAAGGGTATTTATATTGTTTTGCATAGCATTAATATAACTTATTGTTAGAATTTTTAAAAATTAAATCACTATTGTCCGATTTTTAATTGATTAAAAGGCCTGTTATGGTTTTACCGGCCTCTTAAATATTATGAGCAAATTTCTTTTATTTCTTGATTATCAGCGAGGAGCCCTTGTATTTTCCTCTTGTAATAATTAGTGAATAAGTACCGTTTTGATAGCCCCCTAAATTTATATTTAATTCATTTGATTTCGTTTTTGTTTTATATAACACTCTGCCGGAATTGTCCACTATAGATATATTGTAATCAGAATTTACTAAATCATCAGAACCTTTATTATTATTTATGATATTTACTTTAGCTTCATCAGTTAGCGGATTAGGGTAGACAAAAATTGAAATTCCCTCCGCGCTTGCCATTAGATTATCGCCGCAATTAATATAATAATATTCATATCGGTTTACATTCTGGTTCCCATCTGTTACATGCAATGTATGTAGCATAATGAAACCACGGATCAATAGACAACAATTCAAATTTATATACAAGTAAACCACCAGATTGATTTTTACCGTGCTGGTTAATAATAATCAACTCTCCATTTGGCCTCCAGGAAGGATTTTCTTTGTTACCTTTTTTCTCTTCCTCCCAATCAGGATCTTCCCATGCCCACTTATTTGATTTGAAATTTTTTAATGCAATTTCAAGCGCTTCCTTTTCACTAAGGCTGGGATTGACACTTACATCAATATTCTCAAGAATCTCGCCATTGGCTATTTCAGAAATCCCATTCTTCTCATGGATTAAATATGTGAAGTTCTCAACTATTAGTCCCTTATAGTATTGCTGGTAAGAGTGATGCTTTATACCCAAGTCGTCTTCTTCTGTTTTTGTTTTTATCATTTCATCTGAGCTACCAAGACCAAAAGCATCTTTGTATCTTGTAAAGACTTCGTCGTGGGACAGTTTCTTTCCTTTATCCAAATAGACCCAACCAGCATCGTCAACCTTGACAGCAATCTCTTTGATTTTTTGATTGTTTGGATCCATTGTTTTTGGTCCTACCTGTGATCTGGCAGGGACAGTTCCAATCAGAATCAGAACGACTAAGAAAAAATGCAGCTTTTTCATAACGTTAATAGATTAAGTTTATCGATGTGGTTAAATACAACTAAATCAATATATTAATTAAAATGCCCGGAAGACCCACACAACCTCTTCTGGCACCTCATACTGTACATCTCACAAGAGGCTCATTTGTGACACGATTTTTAGATTTTTTTTTCAGATAATGTAAAATATTTCCATTTTGATCGAAGAAATGGTATATGTAAAAGGAAGGAAGGGGTAAATGCAAGTGTTTTGCAGCGAAGGGAAGGTTGCAGGGATGGGCTGCAAAACTCTTGCTTGTGCGACGGCTTATACTTTATTAATCAACTCAGCCTTAAAGCTAACAATACTCACCATCACTACCCACATAGCCCCGGCAGTCTGCTAATATGCCTTTTTATCTGTGCTGATCGAACAATCCCTTTTCCTGGGGGCATACAGCATTTAAATGTAAATGATTCTTTGTTTAGTTTAATTCTAAATTAGAATGAATGAAAATAATTATAGCTTTTAAGAAGTATTGTTATTAAATTAACAGCCGGTTTTAAAAGTGACAATAAATATTATTTCATTATCTAATTATATTAAATAAAAATAAATAAGAAATGTATCAGATTGGAAATCTTGTAAAGGAATTATCCGACAAACATGGTCGTGTAAGAGAGAGTCTTATGCCTATACTCCAGGGTATAGTTGAAAAGCACAATTATCTTACTGATGAGGCCATGGTTGAAGTTGCTAAGGAGTTAGATATTTCGGCAGCAGATGTTTACGGAACGGCTTCTTTTTATACTTTTCTCGACACCGAGATAAGAGGGAAGTATGTAATAAGGATTTGTAAATCAATAACATGCTCAAATAAGGGCAAGGGTGAAATCCTGGAAACCCTTGAGGACATGCTTAAAATTAAAGTCGGAGAGACTACTACTGACAAGCAATTCAGTCTGCTTGAGTCTAATTGTATAGGGTGGTGCCATAAGGCTCCGGCAATGCTGATAAATGATATGCCATATACAGAGCTTACTCCTTCGAAAGTAGTGGAGATAATTAAAGATTATATGCAAAAAAAATAATATTCTGAACAATGGAAAACAAAGGACTTAACAAAGTTGATCTTATATTCGAGGAGATCGATCCGGAAGAAGTATTAAAAAAAGCTTATGAGTTATCACCGGAAGAAATAATTCAGCAGGTTCTTGATTCAGGTTTGAAGGGACGTGGCGGAGCCGGATTCCCTACCGGACTGAAATGGAAATATACGGCAGCTTCTGAAGAATCAGAAAAATATGTTGTATGCAACGCTGATGAAGGTGAGCCTGGGACTTTCAAGGACAGAGAGATACTTGACAGGGTTGCTTACAAGGTTTATGGCGGCATGGTGATAGCAGGAAAGGCTATCGGTGCAAAGAGGGGTATAGTTTATCTCAGGGGTGAGTACAGATTCCTGCTGCCTCAGCTTATGAAGGAGCTTGAATCATTTCACAAAATGATAAAACAGATAGGTTATGATTTTAAAATCAATTACTGTCTTGGAAGCGGGGCCTATATATGTGGTGAAGAGAGTGCGCTTTTTGAATCGATAGAGGGCAGACGCGGTGAGCCTCGCAATAAACCGCCTTATCCAACAACAGCCGGTGTTTTCGGGAAACCTACTTCGATAAATAATGTAGAGACTCTTGTAACTGCAATGATGATTCTGACACACGGACCTGAATCTTACAGTCAGCTGGGTACAAAAGACTCAAGGGGATCAAAGGTTTTCTCTATCTCAGGTGACACACCCAATCCGGGTATTTTCGAGCTGGAACTAGGAATGACGGTTCAGCAGTTTGTGAATGAGTTTGGTGACGGAGATACCAAAGCTGTTCAGGTGGGAGGTGCTTCAGGCTTCTGTGTGCCAAGGAAAAAATTTGAAGATACAATAATCGGTTTTGAAGGTGTGCCTACAGGTGGTTCAATGAAACTGTTCAACAGTTCAAGATCAATGTATAACGTGCTTCATAACTATCTCGATTTCTTTGCTGAGGAATCGTGCGGACAGTGTACCCCGTGCAGGGTGGGCTGCCAGCAGCTCCTTATGGGAGTTGAAAAGGTTAAGAAAGGTGAAGTGAAATCAACCTATCTTAATGAACTGCTGAAGCTTGCTGATACGATGAAAGTCGCTTCGAAATGTGGACTCGGACAATCGGTTGGAAATGCTTTCAGAACGATTGTCGAGAATTTTAGGGAAGAGATCATTTACTAACTACTAAAATATTTTTTACTAATGATAAATCTCACTATTAATAATCAGAGAGTTTCAGTTGAGCCGGGAACAACAGTACTGGAGGCTGCAAAAAAACTCAATATAAATATCCCGACATTATGCCACCATCCCGATCTGTGTGTGGCAGGTAATTGCAGGGTTTGCGTAGTGGAACAGACAGGAGCAAAGGCCCTTATAGCCGCCTGTGCTATGCCGGTTGCAGAAGGCATGGATATTCATACAAATACACTGAAAGTCAGGAATGCCAGAAAACATATCGTTGAACTTCTTCTTTCAGAACACCGGTCCGACTGTACTAAATGTTATAAGAACCAGAAATGTGAACTCCAGACTCTTGCAAATGAGTTTGCTTTTGGGGATACGATTTTCCTGGATCTTCTTAAAGACAAGCCTTATATTATAGACAGGTCTTCTCCCTCATTCCTGAAAGACGATAGTAAATGTATCAGGTGTCAGCGCTGTGTGAGAACATGTGCGGAATTACAGCATGTCTCAGCTATAGCAGTTGCCAATAAGGGCATGCATCAGAAGATTTCATCTTTCCACGATCGTCCACTAAGCCATGTTGTATGTACCAACTGTGGACAATGCGTGAACCGTTGTCCAACAGGAGCTCTCGTTGAAAAAACATATATCGACCTGGTATGGGATGCAATCTATGATACTGATAAACATGTTGTTGTTCAGACTGCCCCTGCAGTACGCATTGCTCTTGGCGAATATTTTGATTATGATCCGGGAGAAAGGGTTACAGGAAAAATGGTCACTGCCCTTCGTCAGCTTGGTTTTGACTCTGTCCTTGATACCGACTTCAGTGCTGACCTGACTATCATGGAAGAAGGTACAGAGCTTCTGACAAGACTGAAAAAAGTACTTGTTGACGGTGATAAGGAAACAAGGTTACCTATGTTTACTTCCTGCTCACCCGGTTGGATAAAATTCATTGAACATAAATTCCCTGAGCTGCTACCCAATCTTTCGACATGCAAATCACCGCAGCAGATGTTCGGAGCACTTGCAAAGACTTTCTATGCGTCTAAAAAGAAGATTGATCCTGCAAAAGTTGTTTCAGTATCTATAATGCCTTGTACAGCAAAGAAATATGAGGCTGACAGACCTGAAATGAGATCAAGTGGATTCAAGGATGTTGATTATGTGCTAACCACAAGGGAGCTGGCTGTTATGATCAAACAGGCAGGTATTGATTTCAGGAATCTTGAACCTTCCAATTATGATTCTGTGATGGGAGAATCAACAGGGGCTGCTGTCATTTTCGGAGCTACAGGCGGTGTCATGGAAGCAGCATTGCGTACTGCCTACGAAATAGTAACAGGACGTGAAGTTCCTTTCAATAACCTTAACATCATTCCTGTAAGAGGTATGGAAGGTGTTAAGGAAGCATCCATTACCATAGAAGGTTGCCTCGACGACTGGAAATTCCTTGAAGGAGCTCAATTGAATGTTGCTATTGCACATGGTCTGACAAATGCAAACAGGCTTATGAAACTTGTTAGCCAGGGTAAAGCTCCTTACCATTTCATTGAAATAATGGCATGTCCGGGTGGATGTCTCGGAGGAGGCGGTCAGCCTATCCCAACAAGCATGGAGATTAGACAGAACAGGATGGAAGCTATATATTCAGAAGATGAGCATATGGCGCTGCGAAAATCACATGAGAATCCTGAAATTATAGCAATCTACAAGGAATTCCTTGGTGAACCAAACAGTCATGTAGCCCATGAATTGCTGCATACACACTATACCGAAAGGGAAGGTTACTAAATTCAAACGGAGGGTGTCTCAAAAGGACACCCTCCGCTTTTTTATGCTTGTTTTATCTTGTTATCCGGATGATACTGTTCCGGAATGGTTAACTTTTTAGTTTCTTCAGCAGGAAGGCCATGTTTTCACCGAGAACCCTCATTGTATTCATTCCTTCTTCATCCTTAAGCACTTCACCCTTATCCCTTCCTATCGCAATGTTCCAGTATGATGATCCTGGAATGATCATTTCATTTATGAGAAAGAAATGATTGATGCTGTCGAAAGCATGTGTTGCACCTGCCCGCCTTGCAGCTATCACCCCTGCACCAATCTTGCCTTTTAGATTGCCGCTTATTGCAAATCCTGCAACATCAATGAGTGCTTTTGCCTGAGATGAAACATCAGCAAAATACACAGGAGATCCAATTATTATCCCGTCGGCCTCAATGATTTTTTTTATGCAACGGTTTATGGCTTCATTATCCTGGTGACAGCGGTTATCTTTTTCCTGACTGCACTTCATACATGCAATGCAGCCCTTAACTTTCTCCGTGCCAAGCTGAACGAATTCTGTTTCAATACCATTTGCCTCAAGTGCTTTGAACACTTCCCTTATAAGCAACTCAGTGTTGCCACCCTTTCTTGGACTACAGTTTATCCCAAGTACTTTCATTTTCATCATAATATAATTTTGATTTTAATTTTAATGGTATGATGCCTGTCCCACTCAAGCAGGGGAACCGCACATGATTGAAAATTATATTCATTACGTGTTTGTTTGTATTTGGATTCAATCATGTGGGTTTCATATTTATTTTTTGCTAAATTAGTAAAAATGATCAGGAATCAAACAGAAGACCGGATTGGTTCATAGTTTATAACTTTAGGTATTTCGGGCATTCCGGACACTTTTATGAGAAAAATAATCCATATCGACATGGATGCCTTCTTTGCTTCCGTCGAGCAACTTGACAATCCTGAGCTAAGGGGCAAGCCCGTTGCTGTGGGAGGCAGCGGTGAGAGGCATGTTGTAGCTGCAGCAAGCTATGAAGCAAGAAAATTCGGAGTGCGCTCTGCCATGCCTTCAGTTACAGCAAAACGCTTATGTCCGGATCTAATCTTTGTTAGACATCATTTTGAAAGATATGAAGAAATTTCCGGCGAGGTGATGCAGATCTTACGGAGTTATTCCGACCTTGTCGAACCTTTGTCAATTGATGAGGCTTTTCTTGATGTGACTGAGGACAAAAAGAAAATCGGATCAGCAACTATAATTGCCCGAGAGATAAAAAAGGAAATAAGAAAAAAGACAGGTCTGACAGCTTCTGCAGGTATTTCATTCAATAAATTTCTGGCAAAGATCGCATCCGATGTGAAAAAACCTGATGGTATGTTTGTTATACTGCCGCAGGATGCAGAGAGATTTATTGAAGAATTGCCTATTGAGAAATTTTATGGTATTGGCAAGGTAACAGCTGAAAAAATGCATCAGCTGGGCATTCACAGTGGGAAGGATCTTAAAAAAATGGAACTTGCTGATCTGATCAGGAAGTTTGGCAAAGCAGGTAAGTTATATTATAATATTTGCAGAGGCATAGATGAGCGTCCGGTTGAGGTTGTTTCTGAAAGGAAATCAATTGGAACGGAACTCACTTATGAAAAAGATCTTGTAACAAAATTTGAGATCATTGCAGAGCTTTATAAGATTGAAAAAGAACTTATGGAGCGAATGAGAGTTGCTGAGATAACAGGTAAAACAATAACAGTAAAAATAAAATTTTCTGATTTCAAACAGATCACTCGCAGCAGGACACTTCCGGATTTCATACGCGACTTCGATGTTCTGCATCAGTGTGTAACCGAAATAAGGAGATCACTCGATCTTACAGGTACACGTATAAGGTTGCTCGGAGTGAGTGTTTCAAACCTGGAGTCGGAAGAGGATAAAAAAAGGGAAAGGCAGCTGAATCTGTTTCAATAAAGGGCCGGCCTTACGGTGTTATGAAGTAAATGCGATGAAAAATCCGGTTCGAAATTTTGAAAAAAGTCCCTGAATATGCCGCATCTCTTCCTTTTTAGAAATTCCGGCAAATTCACAATGTATTATTAAATACAATTTTATGTTCAGATAGTATCTGCTTCAGTATGAACAAAAAAGCAAAAGACAGTGTCTTTTGCTTTTGAACAGGAAGCATGGCAATTTTCAACCTTTTATCATCTTT
>DAONXX010000094.1:0-7349 GCA_035414025.1 Bacteroidales bacterium
CCCGAAGGGATCTCCTTAATTTTATAATTCTTCGGAATAGAAAGCATCTCTATAGAGCTTTGTGATGATGATATAGCTTTCTGCTGACAGTGGGCATGAAGCAGTATTTCCCGCTCCTTGTCTTCAAACAGATCTCTGTCTATCCTTCCTGCCTTGTATTCCCTGGCAATGAACTCATCAACCATAAAAGTGTTCTGAGCGATCTTTTCAGCCATGATCTTCCTATCATTGCCTGCCAGTTCGGGATACTCATCGCGGAAACCAAGTATTGCTGAAGGCTCTACTCCTAAAAGTGGTATTTCTTCACAGATAAGCCCGGAAAGAGAATCTATGTTGCCCCGGATTATCTTAGCTGCTTTTCTGATCAGTCCTTTTGAGAGATATGTTCTTGCACTTTCTCCATGTTTTACAGTTATAACCTTGTATCCCAGTCCTGTTAGCAGCCTGATAGCTGCAATGCCAGTTTCAGTATCATTGTAATTCGTGAATTCATCAACAAAAAAACAAACTGTTCCCCTGGGATTAAGCAGTGTTAATTCTCCGGCATTCTTTTTCAGCCATTTACGGAGGGTGATATTATATAATAACGGTATGCCTCTCTTTGGTGCAAATCCGATCATTTTCTTGATTGCCGATGAAAAGAAGGGGTTTTTAAGGAAAAAGTTATATACATTCGGAATGACAGCACCGATTTTATTTATCTGTGTTATGTAGGCAATAAGCATTGTTCTTATTGGTATTCCGTGTTTATCATACCAGTGCTGCATGAACTCCCCCTTTAGTTTCGCTATATCAACACCGGAAGGGCATTCAGCTTTGCATCCTTTACAGGAGAGGCAGAGATCAAGGATGTCGTAAACCTCCCTGTGATCCCACGTGTTATTTTCATTCGCACTTAAAAATTCTCTTAATATATTGGCTCTTGCCCTTGTGCAGTTTTCTTCCTCACCTGTGGCCATAAAGGAAGGACACATTGTCCCCCCGATGATCTTCGTTTTACGGCAATCACCCGAACCATTACATTTTTCCGCAGCTCTTATAATTCCATCAGTTGAAGAGAAATCATAAATAGTTTCGATTTCCGGAGTTTTTCTGCCGGGTTTATAACGCAGTGATGTATTCATCCGAGGGGTGTCAGTTATTTTACCCGGGTTAAGTATATTTTCCGGATCCCATGCCTCTTTTACTTCTTTCAGAAGCATGTAATTATGTTCTCCAAGGATTATCGGAATGAATTCTCCTCTCAGTCTCCCGTCGCCGTGTTCACCACTCATAGACCCTCTGTACTTCTTTACAAGACGGGCTGTTTCCAGGCCAATAGTTCTAAAAAGCTCAACATCATTTTGATCCTTAAGATTAAGGACCGGTCTTATATGTAATTCACCCGTACCGATATGAGCATGATATACAACCTCCTTGTCATATTTTGAGAGCATTTTTTCGAAATCCCTGATATATTCAGGCATTTGTTCCACATTCACAGCAGTATCTTCAATAAGAGAAACAGGTTTGCTGTCTCCTTTCATATTTGTAAGAACCCCAAGACCGGCCTTTCTCAGATCCCACACCTTGCTTATGTCCTTGCCCTTTACTACCGGGAAAGCATAACCATATCCTGAAGTTTTAAGGTCCTGTACAAGATCGTCAACTGCTTTGTCAACCAGGTCCGGACTTTCCCTGACAAATTCTACAATAACTATTGATCCGGGGTTTCCTTCCAGAAAGAATCTGTTGCTTCTCTGGCTAAGATTGTCCTCTGTCAGTTTAAGTATTCTGTCATCCATCATTTCTACCGCAGAAGGATTGTGCTTCAGGGCAATGAGATTAACAAGGAATGCATCATTCCGCTTATTCAGATGGATGCATACCAGGGCTTTATGTGGTGGTGGAAGTTTTACCAGATTCAGCTTTATCTCGATTATGATGGTAAGGGTCCCTTCCGAACCTGCCAGTAATTTGCAGAAATTAAAGGGTTTATCGGATTTCTCGTCAAATACAACATTGTCAAGAAGAAGGTCTAGTGCATATCCTGTATTTCTTCTTGGAATCTTCTTGTCAGGAAAACCTTCTATTATCTGTTCCTTATTTGAAGGATCGCTTAGAATATCATTAATTTTTCGGTAAAGTGAGCCTTCAAGATCAGTCTTTCTGCATTTTTCGTCAAACTCCTTTTTATTCAGTGGTCCGAATATGGCTTCACTTCCATCACTTAATATTGTTTTCAGTTCAATTGTATGCTCTCTTGTTGAACCATATATAACTGAATGTGATCCACAAGCATTATTTCCAACCATTCCGCCCAAATTACACCTGCTTGAAGTAGATGTTTCCGGCCCAAAGAAAAGTCCCTTTGGATGAAGGAAAAGGTTAAGTTCGTCAAGCACTACCCCGGGCTGCACCCTGACCCACTTCTCTTTTTCATTAAGCTCGATTATATCTTTCATGTATCTTGAAACATCAACTATGATTCCGGAACTTACAACCTGTCCGGCCAGTGAAGTTCCTGCAGCTCTCATTGTAATGCTTGTTTTTTTGCGGGTTGCAAAAGCAAGCACTTTCTTTATATCTGCTGCAGACCTGGGCCACACAACAGCAAGAGGAAGTTCACGGTACACGGATGCATCAGTCGAATATATAATCCGCGTAACATTATCATATTTAAGATCGCCTTCGATCTCTTTCTTAAGAGAGTCAAGACCTGAAAATATTGTATCAGATTTCATAAAATAATATATATGGTGCTGCTAAATTAGAAAAAATAGATTAACAGTAGAAGTATGTTTTAATTGAGTGTGAATGAAAATCCTGATAATAATCATATCGTAGTTAATTGTAAATCTGAACTTTTTTTCTTACTTTTAAAAAATTTTATTTCATATTTAAAATATTGATATACAATGGAATTACTTGATAGTTTAAAGCAGAAAGCGAAATCATTAAACAAAAGGATAGTTCTTCCGGAAGGGTATGAGGAGCGAACAATTAAAGCAGCTGATATAGCTTTGGAGGAAGGTCTTGCAAAGATTATTCTGCTTGGCAACCCTGATGAAATCAGATCAAATGCCAGGAAGCTTGGTTTGAAGAATCTGGAAAAGGCTGAAATTGTTGATCCAAAATCGCATTCGAAAAAGAACCATTACATCGACATGATGGTTGAGTTGAGAAAACACAAGGGATTGACAAAAGAGGAAGCAGGAAAGCTGATCGAGGACCCGCTTTACCTTGGTGCCCTTATGGTCAAGAATGGCGATGTCGATGGTGAGGTTGCCGGAGCCCATCGTTCAACGAGTGATGTTCTCAGGCCTGCTTTTCAATATATTAAGACTGCACCAGGAATATCGGTAGTATCAGGTGCCTTTCTGATGATAGTTAAAAACAAGTCTTATGGAGATAATGGTGTGTTTATATTTGCTGACGGAGGAGTTCATCCGAATCCAACTGACAGGGAACTTGCCGAGATTGCAGTAGTATCTGGCAGAACTGCCAGATCACTTGCCGGAATGGAACCACGGGTGGCTTTACTAAGTTTTTCGACAAAAGGAAGTGCAAAACACGAACTTATTGATAAGGTTATAAGTGCCACAAAGATAGCGCAGCAAATGGCGCCAGATATGATGATCGACGGTGAACTGCAAGGCGATGCAGCATTAGTTGAGTCGGTTGGACAAACGAAAGCCCCCGGAAGTAAGGTTGCCGGCAAGGCAAATGTCCTGATCTTCCCCGATCTGAATTGTGGCAATATAGCTTACAAGATTGTTCAGCGCTTGGCTGATGCTGAAGCTTTCGGTCCTATTCTTCAGGGAATTGCAGCCCCTGTAAATGATCTTTCAAGAGGCTGCTCAGTAAACGACATTGTAAGTATGATAGCAATAACAGTAAAACAGGCCTCAGATCGAGATTAATAAATAATTATAAAAAAATGATCATCTTAGTTTTAAACTGCGGAAGCTCCTCGATAAAGTACCAGGTGTTTAGAATGTCTGAACAATATGAAATGCTTGCTAAAGGACTTTTGGAGCGTATCGGCTTAAACGAGAGCATAGTTACTCACAAACCAGCTGATAAAGAACAATATAAGGTAATAACAGATATCCCGGACCATACAACAGGCATTAATATTGTGATGGAAATCCTATGTCACCCTGTTCACGGTGTAATAAGGAATGTCACTGAAATTAAGGCTGTAGGCCACAGGGTAGTAAACGGAGGCGAGGCTTATAAGGAAAGTGTTCTTGTTGATAACAATGTTAAAAAGGTTATTGAAGAATGTATAGAACTTGCACCACTGCACAATCCCGCCAATCTTAAAGGTATTCTTTCAGTTGAAAAACTTATTCCGGGCATCCCGCAGGTTGCAGTGTTTGATACCTCGTTTCATCAAACAATGCCTGATTATGCTTATATGTATGCAATTCCTTATGAGTATTATGAGAAGTACAAAATAAGAAAATATGGTTACCACGGAACAAGTCATAAATTTGTCGCTGACAAAGCTGCAAAGCTCATAGGAAAGGATGTTAAGCAGCTTAAGATAATTTCCTGTCACCTTGGTAACGGCGCTTCAATTACAGCAATAAAAAATGGTGAATCAATTGATACATCAATGGGTTTTACCCCTGCCGATGGATTAATAATGGGCACCAGAACAGGGGAAGTTGACCCTGGCGTTCTTGTATATATAGCAGATAAAGAACAGCTTAATGTTACAGGTGTAAATAATATGATAAACAAGAAGAGCGGTGTTTTCGGCATTTCCCAGATTTCATCCGATATGCGCGACCTTGAAACAGCCGCTGATGCCGGTAATAAAAAGGCAATTCTTGCCCTGAAGATGTATGCATATAAAGTAAAGAAATTTATTGGCTCCTATATGGCAGCACTGAATGGATGTGACCTGCTTGTATTTACAGGAGGGATTGGGGAGAACGCCTTCAGAATGAGAAAGAGTATTTGTTCCGACATGGAAAATCTGGGGATACTGTTTGATGATTCTAAAAATCATGGAGCATCGGGTAACGATATTATATTATCCAGACCGGAATCAAAAATTACTGTTGTAGCTGTTACTACCGATGAGGAATTTGTGATTGCATCAGATACGCGTTATATAGTTGAGAACCATATAGCTTAAACTTATCTCAGGTGGTGCTTAAAACTCTGTCAGATCTCAAGAAGATCGTTGCAGGAGGTACACGAAAGAAACTGGTAGTTGCAGCAGCCCAGGATCAACATTCTCTAGGTGCAGTTGTAAGAGCCTGGTATGACAATATTGTTGAGCCAATCTTTGTTGGAGATCAGGAAAACATCAGAACTGTTTGTGCAGAAAATAATTACAACATTGATGGACTTACAATTATTAATGAGCCGGATATTGAAGCTGCAGTAAGGACTGCAGTAATGATGGTGAATAACAGAGAGGGCGACATTCTGATGAAAGGTAAAGTAGGCACTTCGACCCTTTTAAAAAGTGTCTTGAATAAAGAGTGGGGCCTGAGAACAGGTAATCTTTTATCTCATTTTGCACTTTTTGAGGTTGAAACCTATCCGAAAGTTATTGCTGTAACAGACGTTGCAATGAATATTGCTCCAGATCTCCAGGATAAGATCTCAATAATAAATAATTCAGTTGCCTGTCTTCTTAAGCTTGGCTATAAGATGCCTAAAGTGGCTATTCTTGGTGCTGTAGAAATGGTAAATGAGAATATGCAAGCCACACTTGATGCTGCACTGCTGTCTAAAATGAATCAGCGTGATCAGATCAAGAATTGCATAATTGACGGGCCATTGTCATTTGATAATGCAGTGAGCTATGAAAGTGCCCGTCATAAAGGTATAAGAAGTGAAGTTGCAGGCGATACGGATATCCTTCTGATGCCTGACATCGAAGTGGGTAATGTGCTTTACAAGTCGCTTGTTTTCTTTGCTAAAGCCAAGGTTGCATCTATGATACTTGGTGCAAGAGCTCCGATAGTGCTTACTTCACGATCCGATTCGGAACAGGCTAAATACGACAGTATACTTCTTTCAGCAGCAGCAAGTAAATAGGTGTGTTATTTCCCTTGATCTGTTGATGGCAAAAATGCTAAAATCAGGGGAAAAGCACAGGATTGCCCTCATGATATGAATATAATACTCAGGTTATGAATGAAGATCAGAATGGCCTGAAAGAAAAGAGACTTCTTTTAATTATAAATCCCGGCTCAACATCAACTAAGTTTGCTGTTTTTGAAGAAGATAAGTCTCTTTTCGAGCTTACTATTACACATTCGGCAGAGGAGCTGGCAGGATTTGAAAAAATTACAGATCAGTTCCATTTCAGGCGGGACTTGATAATGTCGGAATTGTCAGCCAGGAATACAGATCTTCAAAGGATTACAGCCGTTATAGGAAGGGGAGGCCTCATTAAACCTGTTGAGTCAGGGATCTATCTTGTCAGTGACAAGATGATAGATGATCTCAGGAAAGGCTTACTGGGCCAGCATGCAAGTAACCTTGGAGGCCTTATTGCCAGTGATATAGCTCTGTTATTGCCAAAGGCAAAGGCTTATATCTTCGATCCTGTTGTTGTTGATGAATTAGCTCCTGTTGCAAGACTTTCAGGTCATCCGGAAATTGAAAGGATCTCTATTTTTCATGCCCTTAACCATAAAACTGTTGGCCGCATGCATGCCGGACGGATGGGAAAGAAATATGAGGACATGAATCTTATAATTGCGCATCTGGGAGGCGGTATAACAGTTGGGGCACACAGGAAAGGAAAAGTGATTGATGTGAACAATGCTATTAATGGCGATGGCCCTTTTTCGCCCGAACGATCGGGTGGCCTTCCGGCGGGACAGCTTGTTGACCTTTGTTTCAGTGGAAGATTTTCGCATTCAGAAATCAAGTCAATGATCACGGGGAAAGGAGGTATGGTAGCATATCTGGGGACCAATGATTTCAAAAAAGTTTATTCCATGGTGGAAAGAGGAGATCCTAAAGCTATACTTGTAGTAGAAGGTGTAATATATCAGATAGCCAAAGAGATAGGAGCAATGGCTGCAGTGTTGAAAGGTGAAGTAGACGGGATAATTCTTACGGGCGGGATGGCGTGGCAGGAATCTTTTACAGACCGTTTAGGATCCATGGTCAGTTTTATAGCACAAGTCTATGTGTATCCAGGAGAGGATGAGATCAAATCATTGGCATTTAACGGATTGCTTGCATTAGACGGAAAGATCAAGATCAAAATATATAAATGACAGTAACTAACAGCTTTTATAATCCTTGGCTGATTATAAGAAACTTAAAAATCAGTTTAACAGCAATTTCATGGATTATTTAGTGCAACGGGTAATACTTTGCCGTTA
>DAONXX010000095.1:0-7333 GCA_035414025.1 Bacteroidales bacterium
CAGATGTCATCACAGATTTTTCACGTTAGTAATTTACCGTATTGGTCTTTTTTATATCAGTCAAGATACGGCTGGTAATGTCTAACATAAACAATAGGAGTGATTCCTACATCCTTTTTTAGTAATACGGGATATTAAATTCATGGATATCAAATTGTTCTTCGAATTGCCACTTCGGTGGCTCACAAACAGTTCTAAGCACTCCGGATGTATTACATTGATGGAGATCCGGCAAATCACTATTACCGGTAACGGGAAAATCGAACCCACCATTATCATTACCAACGATACTGATCTGCCTGTCGAGCAGATCATTAAAGGTTAAGTTGAAATATCCCAACTGTCAGATCAGGTACTAACTATTACATTTCAATAATTTCCGATTCTTCATCTTGGTTCCTGTTATACTTTCCCAATATTCGGGGGACTGTACTTTAAAATATACTGAACAAAGAACGTGTCCTTCAATCATATATAATACTTCTTCTGTCCCATCTCCATCCGTGAAAGATATCGAACAAAAACCAACATCAGGAAACTCCTTTGAAATGTCAGTAATGCTTGCCGGAGCCCATTTAGTTTCAAGAAATATATTATTCCCATCCATAGAACACCTTGAAATCGGAAATACATCAGTCCAAAAAGACTCATTATCATAGTCTTTTTTCTTGAAACTTTTTATGAACTCTTTTACCTCCAATATCTTATCGGCCGGGCCATAAAGTTCAATGGTTTGACTACATACGTTTGCCATAATGAATTTTGATTCTTAATTACAAACTGCTCCTGACTTAATAAACAGACCATCTTAATTTACAAACATTGTTGAAGATAACGTTACATTTTCAAGTACTTGATCAGAAAAAGGATCTGTTATTTCAATTGTTTAATGTCTTTTTTTGCTTCATCATGAATGACTAGCCTGTCAGAGACATACACTATCACATTATTCCCCTGTTTTTTGAATTCAGACTAGAGGAAAAGAGACTGAAATATATTGTCATAGGGGATTTTATCGTTGTATATTAACAGTTCTGATTTTATCGAATCATCTAAGTTATCATTCAGGAACTCTTTCAGCCTTTCCATAGCTTCATTCCCCGGTGTATCGGTTACATTCGGATAGATATATTTCAGCGCCCTGTTATAAAGTTCCGGCTTTTTTACCAGCATTAAAAATCCTATGCTGTGGGCATTGTCAGTTGCTTGTCTCACTTCCGGCTATTTTATAAAATCTTTAGCATTGTTCATTTCTTCTCATTTTTCTGTTCCGTCTTCCCCGTATTTCCCACTACGCATTTTCTGGCGACCTTCCGCCTGCTACTTTTCATCTGGATTCCCTTCAGCAACGGCACCAGATAATCCGGGTTTCCACCAGCCCCATTGAATTCAACGCGATCGGAAGACGGAACAAAACTCCCTCAACTATACTCATCAACTTAAAACAGAAACTCAGCCAGTTTATGGTTCGTACTGGTTCTGATCCAATTGCTGAGAAGAAGTGTATTGTATTACATTTATTTATCATTCCAATTGGTAAGCCGGGCTATTTTCTCAATGCTGTAGAACGTATGCATCAAATCAAGATTTACCCCTCCCTTGTTCTCATCTTCAATGGTAATTTCAAAAGCATTAAGAGGCAGGTCGGAATTTTTCTCATCGATCATGCTCAACCCGTTCTCATCTTTGTAGACGAAACCGTTGGACCAGAGCCATGCCAGATAAACAATCCTGTATTCGTGGTCAGACAGTACACTGCATTTATAAACCGAATTGAAATGTTCAATCATTTTCTTCTTCTGATCGTCGCTAAGGCTGTCAATGACATAATCGAGCGTATTTATCTTTTCGGAGCTGTAAACGTTCTTTATCTCAGCGGCAAAGAACTTCCCGGCAGATTCGGCTTTCATCATGTTTCTGAATTTGTCTTCCGGCACATCAAAATACCTGTAAAGGCCACCCTTTACAAATTCAATATCCAGGTGCTTCTTTCCTGCATCATAACCTGCTGAAGCGATGTTGGAGGATTTTACTTTTTCACGTTTCATATCTTGAAAATTATTGATTATTCCGGGTTTAGTTCTAATTGTTGCTGTTTAGTCCGCTTCCTGTAGTTCCCCTCTGAAGGCTTTATCAAGATCATCTATTTCGTTCTTATCAGGTAATGAAGTATAAATTCCGGTATCACTACCCTTCCGTACGCCGCGGAGAAATACATAAATAATCCCTCCAAAGTGCTTCTCATAATCAAAGTCAGAGATCCTGCTTTTCAGCCATCGTATAAGGGCAACTGTATATATCTTGTATTGGAGATGATAATTACTGCCTGTCATTGCCGTCTCCATGCCGGCCATGTCGTAATTGTCAACGCTGTTCCCCAGGTGGTTCGATTTCCAGTCGAGAATGTAGTACTTGCCGTTATGCTTGAAAACCAGATCAATGAAACCAGTCATGAGTCCTTCATTATCTATCTCGCCACCAAGCTTTGTATCTTCACTCAGCAATTCATTTATTATTGTCTTGTTTACTCTGTCAACAGAAAAATAAAATTCCATTTCAGGCAGCTTATCGTCTTTGCTTATATCTCCAAGCTTAAATTCCGAATCATTCAGTGAGATTTTTGCGTTCATGACATGTTCGAGCAACATTTTGAATAAGGGCAGTTTTTCCTCACTTATCAGGTTAGACCAATACACCGCTGCATCGTGAAGGGTCTGGTCCCAGCTATTGGGGTTATTAAAATCTAGATACTCAAATATTGCATGTAAAGCTGTGCCTACATTCGCACCGCGGCCCAGGTCCTGGAAAATGAACTGGTCATAATTATCCGTCGGTCCAAGTTCAGTCTTTTCGAAAGGTGCTGTATAGTGGGCCTTGCTGAGCGCACTGTAGCTGTGAATGCCGAAAGTTTTTTTGACAATTAGTTTATCAGGAACAGGCTTTGACCAGAACACATTCATGTCTCCTTCTTGTTTGTATTCCCCCTCAATTGTACCTGTGTTATTTTCTGAAAGGTCTTTTATCTCAATGAGATCAGATTGTCCGTTATACCTGTCAAGTATGGCTGAAAGGGACGAAATAATGGGACCATCTTTATCAGCACGTGGAATCAGAGAAATGTAACATTTATAAACAGCCCGGGTAAGTGCGACATAAACCAGCCTTCTGTTCTCCTGCTCTTTTTGCAGGTCAAAGAGCTTCCTGTCCGCTTCTCCGATATCAGGCAGATTCAAAGTAAACAAGTATTCACCATTCTTCTTAAATTCATTGAGTTGTCCCCTGGATAAAAAGTTTCTTTTAGGGATCATTGACAGACAAGGAGCAAAAACGATCTTATATTCCAGCCCCTTTGCCTTATGGATTGTGGAGATCTGAACAGCATTCTCATCACTTTCAATCCGCTGTTCAAAATCATCGTCACTGTTCTCCCTGTTTCGGTCCAGCCAGACCAGCAGTTCAGATGGTGAATACTTGTATTTTTTTTCTGCGGCATGAAGCAGTTCAGACACCTGAATTATATTTGTCATCACCCTCTGTCCACCCACATCTTTCATGCACCTTGACCTCACGTCATAGAAATCGAGGAATGAGGCAATCATGTTGTAAATTCCATCTTCATTCAATGTCTTCCTTAGTTCCATAAAAACCTCAATATGCTTTTCATCATCAAGAGTCTTCAGGCTTAAGGAGTCAAATCCGGCATATGATGAATTAAGAACACGGCATATATCACCCCTGGTCGGAGACAACACCGCCACGATAAGGTTTCTTACCATGGTGGACTCTTTCGACTTCAAAACCAATGCATCATCCCTTCTGACAGCCGGGATGTTGAATTTATTCAATTCAGCCTTAATACTGTCCCCCTCCCTGTTTTCCCTGACCAGTATGCCTATATCGCCGGGTTTGACCTTATCCCCTTTTATTTTCACATCTTCGCTCAGTAGCCTGTATACCTCTTCAGCCACCATGCGGAGATTGATTTTTTCATTATTACTGTCAAATCTCCAGATGGTAACCGGCTTGACCTTGTCTCCATTGACAGTCATTGTTCCGAGGTCGCCTGCTCCTGATTTTACTTCAATATAATGGATCTCTTCATCCTCAAACATGTTAAAATCATCTGATGGGTCAAGAAGTTTATTCAATGCTTCAACCATGTCGCTTGTCGCCCGGAAGTTCTTATCCATCGTAAAAATAAATCCGCCGACATCTTCCTTCGCTTTTTTATAGGTGTCAAGGTCTGCACCCCTCCATGCATATATCGATTGCTTGGGATCGCCGATATAGAAAATCACAGGTTTGTCATCATCTTTGCCTGCATTTTCAGCAAAGACTTTTTTGAATATCTCATACTGGTGTTTGTCTGTATCCTGGAACTCGTCAATGAAGACGGCACAGTACTTTTTGGCCAGTTTCCTTATGAAGTCTTTATTCTCCAGAGCGTCATAGATTGTACGTATCTGATCATCATAGGATATAATCGCTTTCTCCTGCTTTATCTTCTTGATAGTCTCATTTGCAGAATTGATGAATGTTGTGTATAAAGCATCACGGACTTGTCTGTAAGTTTCCCCGAGTTCTCTTCCATCCGGCTCATATAAAAATGCGAATTCTGAAGTGTATTTTTTTGCCAGGCAGCATTCCTGAATAAAAACCGGGAAAAACTGCTCCGGACTTTCCCTGTGGGTTGCGAGTTTCGCATTCTTCCTTATTTTGGTATTCCTGACAGCATTGAAATTATTAAGGACTTCCTTTTTTAATTTTTCCGTGATCTTAGTTAGTCTTTTTAGTTCATTCTTTAAGACGTACTGCGAATCCATATCGATATCCAGAAATTTCCCGCCAGAGATAGATTTCCGGAGGATTTCAGTCATTTTGTCAAATTTCAGGTATCCGTTTATCTCCCTGAACCAGTCATAATCCTCAATTGTGTTAACAACTTCACGTCTGAACGAATTGACAAGTTCCTCGAAAAGAAAAGTATCATCCTTTACGATTTCGAAGTTGAATGACTGATTTGTCTCAAAGGTGAATTCATTTATTGTTTTTTGACAGAAGCTGTGAATTGTCATCACGGAAAGATTATCCAGACTTTGTACCGCTTTTTTCAGACGAGCCTTTTTTTCTTCATCAGGCTCTCCAACTGCCTCTTTGATTTTAGTCTCTTTTATTTCCCCGCCATTTACAAATTTTTCAGCCTGTCTGACAAACTTTCTGATACGTGATTCAAGCTCTGCTGCAGCGGATTTTGTAAATGTGACCATCAATATTTTGTCAACAGGAATATCCTTTTTCAGTAAAAGACGAAGCACCAGCAGTGCAATTGAATATGTCTTTCCTGTACCTGCGCTGGCTTCAATTAGCTTTGAGCCCTCCAGACCGATGGTTTCAACCTCGAATATCTTCTGTTCCTTCATTCTGATCGGTATTAAGCCTTAACAACAAGGCAATGTTTTTAAACTCTTCAAAATCATTTTCATCAAAATTCTTGAAATATCCCTCCTCCAAAAGAGCAGACAGGTATTTATCCGGCTCAATTGGAGGTTTGTTGAATATGTTACCCTTAGCATTCGATTCAATTAACTTGAGTATGCTTTCAATGCTTATCCCTTCATTTTTTGACGGAGGTTTTGTTGACTCAACAGTAAACTTCAATGGAGCCTGAGTGCCCTTGATAAAATAGGAAAGAAGTTTTTTAATCTCTGTCTTGCTTTCTTCCGGTTTCATAACAGGCATTTCCTTGACTTTTCCTTTTTTCTCAATGATTTTTGAAGAACTGATTTCTCCCTGCGCGCAAAGCATAAGCGTTCTCAGGTATGCCCTTACCTTATGAACAGGTCTATCTGAAAAGGCCAGGGTAATAAACATATCCCCGAAGACTCCTTCAATAGTGCCGGTAAACCTGACATTTTCAATATTGAAATCAATCAAGACAGGTTTTTCTTCCTTGCTTTCTGTAAGAGAGAGATAAATGCTCTTTATGTCAGAGATGTCCTCAAGAATTTCATCACTGACCAATCTTCCAAGATTTTTAAGGGGCAGATTACCTTCTTTAATGGATTTTTCAATATATGACTGAATGTTTTCATCCTTTGCATGAATCAGATCGTTCCTGATATGCCATTTCTCCAGATGACCTAATCCGAACAATTCAGTTTCGGGAAGTGTTTGTTCATCTTCTTCATGGTAGATTCCAAGTATATTATTGAAATACCATTTTGGCGGATGCTCAAAGAACTTTACAAATGAATACACGGATATTTCATCAAATTCCTTCGGGTCAGGTTCTTTCGGATTAAATCCTGTTGTTTTTTCCCCATAGAGAAAGGTGAAATGTCTGTCGTCGGCATTCATGTTGTATTGCGAGCTGAAGCCATACAGCGGATGCCGGCTCAGAATTGATCCACAACCGACATATTCCAGCAGAGTATCCACAACAATTGATGGAGGAATCTCAGTATTATCCTTAACATTTTGTCCTATAAAGCTCAGATAAAGTTTCTCCCGGGCAGATAAAACCGTATCGAGGAAGAGGTACTTGTCAGTCTCTTTCTTATTCCTGTCACCTTCCTGATATTCAACCCCCAGAAGGTCAAATCCCATGAAATAATCTTCGCGCGGGAAAGCATCATTATCCAAGCCCAGAAAACATATCACCTTAAAAGGAATTCCCCGAACCGGGACTGGAGCCGACACCGTAACGTTTCCGGTATTCAGATTGATCTCACCTGTTTCGGTAAACAGTTTTGCATTTAATTCATCAAGGAAAACCGGGAAAGGAACTTTTTCTTCAAAATCCTGAGAAGTGATATAAGACAGAGCCCTGGAAATTGAAGCTAACTCCTCCCTGTCTGTTTTTGAAAAATCATCATAGTAAATCATTTTCTCAATCACTTCGTTGAAGAGAAAATCCTTCCACTCTATCATCGTCCGGATTATTTCCTCACTGTCAATTAACGATTCCAGGGTTTCAACAAAAGCCTTTAGTAGCAGAAGATCGTGACTTTGAGAAGCTTCTGCATCCCTGAAAGGGAAAACAGTCAAATCCTCACCGGCAAGGAATTCATTATCAGTAAGCATGGCATAACCAAGGATTATTTTCTCCAATCCATATTTCCAGCTTACATATCGGGAATCATCTTCTGCCCGGTTTTCACGTCCGAATCTTATATTTGCTTTTCTCACCACAGACCGGATGTAGTCACAGTCACTTATCCTGAACTTCTGCTTTATCCTCCTTTGTTCGAGCAGGCTTATAACCTTTTCGGAGGTGAAATCTTTTTCGCTGAACTTTAGAATCTTCTCAATGGCGGACACGATTGTATCTTCA
>DAONXX010000096.1:0-7044 GCA_035414025.1 Bacteroidales bacterium
GATTATTATCAGAAAGCCCTTATCTCAATAGTTGATAACTTTAATGAAACAGATATTTTTTCGAATCCTTCGGGAGATACATCATTGTTTTCAATAAGACTTCTTGACAACCTTAAATCCAAAGCTCTTGCACTGCAGGAATTATCTCAGCAAGAGAAAAATGAACTATCTGCAGTAAAATACAGCAAAGCAGCAAATGAAACTATCGGAATTGCCCTGAATGTTCTTAGCCAAATTAAAGACGAATACCTCTCGGATGAAGACCGTATCTATCTGGCAGAAAATGAAAAAGAGACTTATATAAGCGCTATTGATATCATCAACAGTGAACTAAGACTTACAGGTGAGACATCTCTTGTAAGAAAAATGTATGACATCTTACAGGATACAAAAGCCTCATTGCTGCGTGAAGAGATAATCGAAAACGAGCTTTTATTCTCAGAGCTTATACCTGATTCTCTTAGCAGAAGGAAGAACGATCTGAAACTTGCACTCGGTTCTTATAACAAGCTTATTTTTAATGAATTCCAAAGCCCAAAACCAGATACAGCAAAAATCAGCTTTTGGAAAGATGAAATCTTTGCAATGAACAGGGAGCTTGAGGAACTTTCAGTTGAACTCCGGATGTCATATCCTCAATACTACAATCTGCTTAAGAAAACAAAACCTTTATCTGTGGTCCAGGTAATGAAAAAGTTAAAAAAAGATGAAACGATAATAGATTTTATTCTGTCTCCGAAGTATATAAACGGAACAAGAAAGCTTTTCACATTCATCATTACACGAGATTCACTTTTATTTCATGAATCTCATCCCGATTCCCTTTTTTCATTAAATGCAGAAATAATCCGCAATGGAAGCCGTATCAGGAATAATGAAAACAGGCGCAGCCATGTTTTGAATAAATATGCATCTGCCCTTAATTACATGTATAATACACTTGTTAACCCGCTTATTAAAAACCTTAACACCAGTCATCTTATAATTATCCCGGATGATGAGATCTCATGGCTGCCCTTTGATGCTTTAATTGAATCTCTCCCTTCTGACTCTATAAACTCCTTTGATGGACTGCCATATCTTATAAACAGGTTTATAATATCATATGGTCCTTCCGCATCCCTTGTATTCAACAAGACTCTTCCCGGCAGAAAAGTATATGCCTTTGCTCCTGATTACAATGAAATAAATGGTGCTATCACTGATATTGTCCGCTTATCAGGTGCTAATAAGGAAATTGATGCAATTTACAGATGGTTCAGGGGGCGCAGGTTTACCGGACACTCAGCTACAGAGACAAATTTCAGATCATTGCTTGGTTCTCCCGGGATCTTTCATCTTGCAATGCATTCTTTCTCAGATACTCTGAATTCAAATTACTCTTACCTTCTATTTGAAACAGGCAATGATACCCTGAATGACGGGAAGCTTTATAATTATGAGGTTAGCCTGTTGAAAATTGTTTCACCGATGATCGTACTTAGTTCCTGTAATTCCGGTACAGGTAAACTGTACCAAAGTGAGGGTTTGAAGAGTCTTGCCCTGAGTTTTTTTCTTGCCGGAGCTTCATCGTTAATAATGACTTCATGGGAAATTAATGATGAAGTAAGTGCAGAAATAATGGAAAACTTTTATTACTATCTGGCAAAAGGCAGACAAAAGGATGAAGCTATGCGCCTGGCAAAGCTTGAATTCCTGAGGAAAAACCCTCCCTCACTTAAAGATCCTTACTACTGGGCAGCGTATAAGGTAATGGGGAATAATGATCCTGTTAATGCCGGCAGGAATAAATTGTTATATCCGGTTCCTGCAATCATTGTTGTTGTGGCAATTATTATTTTTTATTATTTCAGGCGGCGTAGGATCCGTTCAGAAGACTCTTTATAGTAAGCGGATGACTGTGCCAGATCCTTAAAACATTCTTCAGCTTTTATTATATCTCCTGTTTTAAGGTATGATAAAGCCAGATACCATTTAGCTTCAATTATGAAATCGCTATCAGAAACCATAGCCTTGCTAAGCAGGGAGGAAGCTTTTAAATAATCTTCAGCAGCGAGACATGCAATACCCTGATAAAAAACAATGTTATCCTCTTTACCCTCAGTCATTTCAATACTTGCAAAACCTTCAAGGGCTTCATTGTATCTGCCTTCATTATAATTACTTATAGCTGTTTCAAGGTTTATGGTAATTTCGGTATTCCCGGGACTCCTGACAACATCCGATACCAGGTTAAACGGTTCATAGAATTTGTTATACAGCTTGTCAGGAGTTGAAGGAATAAAGGATCTTATAAGAAAGACAACTCCTAAAACTGTTGCAGCAATTGCCAGATATCTGCATGGATTGTTCTTTTTAACCTGCTTTATCGCAGAACTATCAGAAGCGTCAGAATCCCATAGATTTTCGCGTATGAAGCTTTCATTCAGGCTATTAACTGAATTCTTGTTTTTGAAATCGGAGACTAACTGAAATGCCAGCTTATCTGTTTCAGAATATAACGGATCATTCTTTACAGCTTCAATATCTTTTAAAGCAATGATGAGGTCGTCTGAATAATTATCCTGCTTTTTCATTTTGTCATTACTTGATCAGGTAATCTTCTCTTTCATTATTTGTTTCACTTTTTCAGCCATCTTGATCTGAGCTCTGTATTTCTTCTTACGGATATACCAGTAGGTATATCCAAGTTCATTAGCGATCTCCTGATGAGTTTTATTCTGGCAGTGCATCTTCAGTACCTTACGGCTGACAGGATCCAGTGAACTGAATACATCTGCAAAAATCTTTTTATAAACCTCATCATCAATGCGATCTGTAAAATCACCTGCATTGTCATTTTTGTAAACAGTCATATTGCTCAGATAATTTGCTGCTGCTTGTTTTTTAGCCATTGTTGCTTTCCAGAGCTTTTCGCATACGCAATACAGAAAGGTCATAAACTTGCATGTAAGTGAGAATTCCCTGGAATCTAATTTTTCAAGGATTATCATAAGACCTTCCTGGAATATATCTTTTGCATCCTCTGAAGATCCTCCTGCACGTGTGACCATAAGACGGATCATCGGCATATATCTCACAGAAAGATAATGAACTACGTAACTTTTCCTTTCACGCAGACATTCAATTATTTCATTATCTGTATATTCTTTCACAAATTTTCATTGATCTGAGATTACTGACAATCTCAGATCAAAAATAAAAAACTTTAATCAATATTAAAAAAGCTTTTGGGAGGTCATAATCGGGTATCAATTTATTGAAACCTTTTTTTGTCTATCCTTTGCAGCGGTATTATTCAAATGTCAATTATTTCAATATAAAAAAACGCTGCCGGGGTTGGCGACAGCGTTCTTTGTTAAAAAATCTTAAAAATATAAAGGTATCTGTTACCAGTATTCATTCTGGACAAGATTCGGATTAGCAGACAACTGCTGATAAGGGAATGGGAAAACTTCATATTTTCCTCTTGTGTCCCAGCCGCTGCCAGTACCCTCACGTGTACGAATATCCCATTCGGTTGTGCCTTCTTTATATCCCCAGAATGTATACCAGGTCTTTCCTTTATCTTTCAGAGCTTCTGCTGCATCTCCCCATCGTACAAGGTCAAAGAAGCGTTCATGTTCGCCCCACAACTCGGTACGACGTTCATCTTTAATGTCCTGATAAGTCATGGAAGCAAGAGGATCAAGCTCTGCCCTTTCGCGGACCTGATTCAGAGCTGCCAAACCTGTACCATCTGCATCATCATCAACAAGGAACTTAGCTTCTGCGTACATTAATAACACTTCTGCATATCTCATATAATGGTAATTTGCTGCAGAATACTGCCACCAGCCTGTTATATCCGTGTATAAATCTTCCTTGAATAAAATATTTCTGTAACGGAAATAACCCTGATTATGAGCTATCCTTGTTGAAATACCGGGGGAACTGCTGACAAAGTATATTCCTTGGCAAGTATCTGCTCATAGGTATGAATAGTTGATTTGAAACGAGGTTTTTCGATACTCCCTTCCTGAGCTTCGAGGAATTCCCCGAATTCTCCGGAAACTGCACACCAACCCCAGCCCAACATATATATATCATCAGGAATTGCCATGTTTTCAGGGCGAAGGTTCATCCATGTCTGTCTCAGGTCTGACTGATTTCTAGAATATCCGTTATTATCAGCTGAATTATGTTCGAACACATATTCTTTGCTGAAATCTGCTGCTTTACGCGAGATGGTGAACATATCTTCAACAAGACCGTAAAGATTTGAATTGACAACTGTTTTTAAAGGTGCCACGGCCTGACTAAGGATTTCTGCATCATCATATCTTGTTCCATACCATAGGGCAACTTTGCCTTTATATGCAAGTGCTGCATGTTTGAAGATACGTGCGCCATAGGCTTCCTGGAAATTACTCGCTATGTCAAAGTCTGATTTATCCTGGATTTGACACTATTTCCCTCCATATATGAATGCCGGTATTTTAGTCATTATGTAAAAAGGGTCTTGTGTCAGTCAACAGAAATATATATTTATTGCAGCCGTCGTTGTGAGTAAAAAAAGTTAACTTAGTTGCATGTTTAACAAGTGTCAGACAGTTCACCGACAATGGCAACTTATACTTTTCGTGAAATATCTTAAAACTAATTAATATGAAAAGAAGAAAATTCTTAGAGATGACATCACTGGGCTCGGTAGCCCTGGCTTCTTCCCTTTACATCCCGTCATTGCAGCAGGACCGAAAAATAAAGGTAGGCCTGATAGGAGCGGGATGGTACGGGATGGTTGATATAAATGCCGCATTTAAGACCGGTAACATAGAAGTAATAGGCATTTGTGATGTGGATTCGGATCGTTTGAATACAAATGCAGATGAGATAGCTAAACTACAGCCTGCCAGACCGAAAACATTCAAATACTATAATGATCTTCTTGATATGAAAGGTCTGGAAGCTGTATTCATAGCTTCTCCGCCTCACTGGCACGCTTTGCAGTTCATCGCAGCCTGCGAAAAAGGACTCAGTATTTATTCTGAAAAGCCTCTTTCGTATGATATAGCGGAAGGACTGGCAATGCTTAAAGCTTATGAGAAAGCTGACAATATAGTCCAGATCGGTTTCCAGCGTCGTCAGAGCGATGCATTCAAAAGAGCCAAGGAACTGATTGAATCGGGAAGGATAGGGGATGTTCATCAGGTTGTTGCCCAGATCCATTACGATCCGGGAACCCAGGATACGAAGATTCAGGATCCACCTGCTGCCTTAGACTGGGAAGAGTGGTGCGGACCTGCACCCAAACTGCCATACAGACCAAGCATTGGTCACTATAACTGGCGTCTTGAGAAAGAATATGGAAACGGGCATTTGGTAGATTGGGGTATACATTACATCGATCTGGTAAGAAAAACAATGGGACTTGATATGCCTGATGAATTCATTTCATCAGGAGGCTTATACGTTCTGAAAGATCAGATAACAACTCCTGATACCCTTTTTGCCAAAATGGCCTTCAGCAAGGTACCTGTTTTATGGCAGCATCGCATGTGGGGCAATGGAGACGTAACGACAGAATTCAAGACAGGAGTTTTCTTTTATGGTGATAAGGGTACTATCGTTGGCCAGGATGGAAAATTATCGGTATTTGGTGTTGGGAAAGGGGCTAAGAGAGAAGATATAACATTATCATCAGCAGCAATGCAGGATAACCATGTTGCAAACTTCATTACCGCAGTAAAAAACAGGGATAAAAATATTCTTGAAAGCAAACCTGAAGATGCATTTAAATCAACAGCAACTGTTCAGTTGGCAATGATTTCATATTATACCGGAACAACTGTCAGATGGGATCAGAAAAAGAATGAGATAATCGGTAATCCCGAGGCATCAAAACTTCTCAGAAGAGAGTACAGGGAAAAATACAGACATCCTTAACTTATTTATTCATTATACAAAAAATGTATCTGCCTAAAAACGTGCTTATTATCAATTTTGTGATAATAAGCACGTTTTTAGTTTGCCTTTTAATTTCTCTATATCAGATAGTCATATAGTCATAAAAATTATTTTTTTCCTTTTATCGATATTTTGTTCGATTTTAGACTATTTGTTCCTATAATCTATAACAGATACACCAAAAGGAAAGTTGCACCTTGTATATCAGGCTGATCTTTAATGGATAACATAACTCAACTACTTAATTGATTTTAATTTATTACCTTTGCAGTCTTATAAAGATTTTCGTAAGAAATGGACGAAGACCCTTATCAATTAAAAGAATCTTACTAACCTTTCCTGTAAAGGAATAAATCTCCTTTCCGGAAAGCTACAAAGGAGATTATTATGCTGAATTTTGATGTTAAAACTCTTTTTCGTCATATCCGGAAAAAGAGTTGGAAGGAATTGCAAAGCGCGATGGACGAACTCGATTATCTGCAGTTGGCAGAGGCAATTAATCGGGGAAGCGGGTTTGAAGTGATTGTACTGTTTAGATTTTTATCGCGCGAACTAGCGAAAAAGGTGTTTCAGGAACTTTCGCATGATAAGCAGGAAGATATTGTAAAAGGATTGGCTCAACATGCCTCTAAAGTTGCAGATTTGCTCAACGATATGGAGCCGGACGACCGTACCGCCTTCCTTGGGGAACTTCCCGGAGAAGTGGCGCAGCGTCTTATGCAGCTACTAACACCTGATAACAGAGAGATAGCAACCAGGCTCCTGGGTTATCCCGAAGATAGTATCGGACGATTGATGACACCGGAATATGTTGCTGTGAAACCCCATTTTACCGTGGAAGATACATTGGCTCATATTCGTAAATACGGACACGATTCCGAAACATTGAATGTAATTTACGTGGTGGATGATAATTGGCAATTGATTGATGATATTCGCATACGTGAAATTATTTTAGCATCTCCCGAACAACGTATCAGTGATCTTATTGATTACAAATTCACTTCATTAAACGCTTTCGACGATCAGGAAACGGCGGTAATTGCTTTTAAAATGTACGATAGGGTAGTGCTTCCTGTTTTGGATACGGCGGGAACA
>DAONXX010000097.1:0-6998 GCA_035414025.1 Bacteroidales bacterium
CCCAGGACCCCATCCTTAAAAGGGATGTGCTCTACCTGCTGAGCTACTGAATCAAAATATTGTAAAGAACCATGCAGGATCCTTCCGTAAAACGGAATGCTCTACCTACTGAGCTACTGAATCAAAATATTGTAAAGAACCATGCAGGATCCTTCCGTGAAACGGAATGCTCTACCTACTGAGCAATATTGTAAAGAATCATGCAGTATTCACATTAAAAACTGGTAATACAATCAGTTTGTTAAAGTGAGGTGCAAATGTATGATATTTTTTAAAGTTTACAAAGCTTAATTTCTTTTTTCAGCCTTAACAATCAAGTTAAGTATTTTCTGAACAGTGAAGCATTAAAAGTTTCCTGATTTTTAAAATATTGGATTTTTGTGTAATGATTCCTTTTATTATTCGTCTTGCATAAAAACGCATATGTAAAACTTAATAATACAGAAATGAAAGGCTTTATTACAGGATTTATACTAATCATGGTCACTTTAACAGTAAATGCTCAGAGATCCGTTGATGCACTTTTTGAAAAATATAGAGAAATTGATGACTTTGTTTGTATCACTATTGATGCAGACTTTATTAAAATAGCTAAAGCGCTAAATTGTTTCGACGATATGGACGATTGTCTTCCATCCAATATTTCGAGAATAAGGATCCTGAAACAGCTTAAGGATGATAATAATAATGCAAATTTTTATAAGCTGCTTGAAAAAGATCCGGACAGAAAGAATTATGAAGAGCTTATGAGAATTAAGGAGTCTGATCAGAATCTGATCCTTCTTGCCAGGACTGAAGGGAGAAGCTATAAGGAACTCCTGCTCGTAAGCGGGGGACAGAATAACCTGGTAATCCAAATCCAGGGAAAGATGATATATAAAGAAGCCAGGAAATTCGCTGAAGGGATGAATAGGGATCAACATGTGAATATCGAGCTCGGCTGTAATTAAGCGGCAATGTTCCTATCTTTGTATTGAAGCTGTCATTCTTTTTGCCTCTGATGGACCACAATAGATTCAATGAAATAATACATCAATTAAACCGGAAACTGTTTATGGTCGCTTTTAGAATGCTTAGAAACAGGCAAGAAGCAGAAGATGTCGTTCAGGATGTTTTTATTAAATTGTGGGAAATGCGGCAGAACCTTGACAATTATAATGATCTGCTTGCTCTGGCTGTCACAATGACTAGAAATAAATGTATTGACAAACTCAGAAAATTGAAGTTCATTGATAATAAAGAGCTTAACGCGGATTTCCCGAAACATGATAATTCACCATCACCATTCGATGAACTTGTCAGGTCGGAGAATGTCCGCATACTGCAGGAAATTATTGGCAGACTTCCTCAACCTTACAGGCAAGTGATTGAACTCAAAGAAATTAGAGGATTATCTTACAAAGAGATATCACAGCTTTACAATTGTAACATAAACACTTTAAGAGTGAATATATCAAGGGGAAGGCAGATGATAAAAGAAAAATATTTGAATTATTTATATGAAAGAAGAAAAACTGAAGAGACTACTGGAGAAGTATTATAGCGGAGAGTCGACAGATAATGATGAAAAGCAATTGAAAGACTTTTTCTCTTATCGCAAAACGGATGATAGTTTTGAAGCTGACAAGGCATTTTTTTCAGCGTTATCAGATCTTGAAAAAATGCCGGATCCCTCTTCTGATTTTGAAAACAGGATCGTTAAAGCTATCACGAACATTGACAGGCAGAGAAAGGTGAACATCTTTTCAAGGCATTACATTTCGATAATTGGAGTGGCTGCTGCCTTTCTTCTATTGATTGGCTCTTACTTTATTTTCATTTATAAAGCTGAGCCAAAAGATACATACTCTGATCCACAGATCGCATATGCTGAAACAATGAAGATACTCAGAGAAGTATCGGTTAAATTTAACAGGGGAAAAGCTGAACTCAAACCCTTAACCCGAATGAATAATGCCACGAGGCTTGGGCTGGAAACACTTGACAGATCAGCTGACGTAATCAGGACAAATCTTGATATAATTGAATCTTTCAGCCAACTATCGGAGGATACAGATGTAAATAATTAATTTAATAATAATTTTTTCAACATAAATATGAAAAAACCATTTTTTATAATAGTCATATTTCTATTCTGCGGTATAATTAATGCACAGAAGATCAATCCGGTTGATGCATTATTTGACAGATATTCTGAAAGAGATGGATTTACTTCAGTATATATCTCAGGAAAAATGCTCAAGTTATTTTCCGGTTCAAAAGAAAGTTCAAAAAATCCGGATAATATTATCTCAAGCCTTAATTCAATAAGAATAATTTCTCAGGACTCGACTTCAAGGGAAAAAATTGATTTTTATGAGGAACTGAAAGACAGGCTCGATTTTTCTGTATATGAAGAACTTATGTCAGTTCAGGAGGGTAAGGATGTTACAAAATTCCTTGTCCGGCAATCTGGAGACAGAATATCTGAATTACTTGTTCTTTCAGGAGGAAGAGGTGGTAATTCGGTAATAGCTATCAGGGGGGATTTCAGTCTTAAAGAACTATCGGAAGTATCGAAATCTCTTGGAATAGAGGAACTTGAAAAGCTGGGCGGATCAGATTGATATGTAAGAGGTGCAGAATTTACAAGATTCAACACTCCCAAGGAATCGACAGGAGATATATACCTGTGCCAATTAACTCAGGTTGTTATTGGCATCAGAAATAAAGATTCGAATTGAACAAAAGACATAAATCAGACCGGAATAATATCGATCTTGTTCCGGTTTTTGCAATTAATTCTGTATCTTTCTATTTGAAATGTCTTTTAAGCTTTAACATTGCTGTTGTTCAATGAGGACTCAGAAACTATCTTCAGGATACAGGGCTTTGCTGCGGGCAGCAAAGAATACTATTTCCCCTGATGATACAAAAAAAATAAGAAGAGCTCTTGATCTTGCTGTCGCTGCATGCGGAGATAATGTTACAATCACAGGAGAGTTGCAGATTCTTCACGCGCTTTCTGTTGCAAGGATAATAGCAGGGGAAATGGGCCTGGGAACAACATCAATAATAACTGCAATCCTGCATGATTCATATAACAACCTGAATATAAGTTCAAAGGATCTTGAGAAAGAATTCGGAAGCAAAGTTGTTGAGATTCTGCAAGGTTTTTCAAGGATCACGGAAATTGATTCAATGCAGGCTTCTTCCTATCAGGCAGAAAATTTTCGCAAACTATTGCTGAGCCTGGCTGACGATGTCAGGGTTATTCTTATCAAACTTATTGAACGTCTGGAATATATGAGAAATCTTGATAATGCTTCAGAGAAAGACAGACTACCCCTCGCTTCAGAAACTTATTTTCTCTATGCCCCGCTTGCTCACCGGCTTGGTTTTTACAATATCAAGTCAGAAATGGAAGACCTTTCGATAAAGTACCTTGAACCTGAACAATACAGATATATTGATGACAAACTTAAACAAACCACTGCCTCCAGAAACAGATTGATCCGGGAATTCTCAGAACCAATACAGCAAAAACTGGAGAAGCTTGGCTTTAGATTCACTATTAAAAGCCGCACTAAATCAATACATTCCATTATGACAAAGATGAAGAATCAAGGAGTGGAATTTGAGGAAGTCTTTGATATTTTTGCTGTGAGAATAATAATCGATAGTGAGGAAAACAATGACAAGTCGGACTGCTGGAGAGTATACTCGATTGTAACGGATCTTTATCAACCCAATCCCAGCAGGTTACGTGATTGGATCTCTGTGCCCAAGTCAAATGGTTATGAATCTCTCCATACAACAGTGATAGGTCCAAAAGGCAGGTGGGTTGAGGTTCAGATCCGCTCCAGACGCATGGATGAGATTGCAGAAAAAGGCCTGGCTGCACATTTCAAGTATAAAGGTCTTAAAGGAGAAGGTGGTCTTGATACTTGGCTGGCAAAAATGCGTGAGATACTTGAATCTTCCGACAAGGAGGATAAAGAATTTCTGGATCAGGTAAGATCAGGGCTTTATACTGATGAAGTATTCGTGTTTACGCCTAAAGGTGAGCTCAGACAGCTGCCAGCAGGAGCAACAGTGCTTGATTTTGCCTTTGATATACATACTGATATAGGTGCTTCATGTGGTGGTGGTAAAGTGAATGGTAAAAATGTACCAATAAGATATATTCTGAAAAATGGTGACCATGTTGATATAATACGGTCAAAGAATCAGCGGCCTAAGAGAGACTGGCTTTCGTTTGTGGTGACAAATAAAGCAAAAACAAAAATTAAGCAGGCTCTTAATGAAGAAAAAGCAAGGTCAGCAGCAGAGGGAAAAGCGATCCTCATGCGAAGATTAAAAAACTGGAAGATCACTTATGCTGATAATGTAATACAGAGGCTTATCAATCACTATAACTTTAAAACAGCCCAGGATCTTTATTATTATATAGAAAGCGGGAAGATCGAATTACTTGAGATAAAGGAAATCCTTCAAAAAGAAGAAACACACAAACCAGTACTTCCTGCTGATTCTGAATTAATATCTGAAAATGAAACACGTGAGTTAATTGAATCACAATACTCTGATTTTCTATTGATTGAAGATAAAGTCGAAGGTCTTGACTACAAACTTGCAAAATGCTGTAATCCTGTTCCCGGAGATCCCATTTTCGGATTTGTGACAATTTCTGAGGGCATTAAAATACACAGAACATCATGTCCTAATGCCCATTATATGATAGCTCAGTACCCTTACAGGTTAATTTCTGCCCGGTGGGCAAAATCAAAGAGCGGAAAATCATTCATAGCTACTGTCAAGATAACCGGAGTTGAAGAAATTGGCATTGTCAACAGAATTTCGGAAATAATAACAAGCTTCAATGCCACGATAAGAAGCTTCAATTATAATATGGAAGATGGAATGTTTGAAGGGTCTCTTAATTTGCTTGTTGCAAATAATGATATGCTTTATGGTATAATCCGAAAGATCCAATCTGTAAAAGGTATACTTAAAGTAAGCCGGCTAAACAGCTGAGTAATAATTAATAACGTTTGTCCGGCCTGACAGGTAATTTTAGCATCTTTTCAACCTCCAGAGACGGGTAGCCAAATTCCTCAACAACCTTTCCCCTGATTAGATAGCTTCCTGCCCCTTTGAAAGCATACTGTTTAAGTGACTGGGGAAAATGCGTCGTATCAAAATAATTTCCTCCAGGATCAATAAAACATCCGAAGCTCATCAATTCTTTTTTTATTGTCTTGATATATTTAATACAAACAAGATGTCCTATCATTCTGACTGACTTTCCTTTATTCCTGGTTAATTCACGTGTCGTTAAATCTCCGCGATAGCTTGTCTCAAGCATATCAAACCATGTGCATGAGACAGGGAATCCCAGTAGTTCAATTTCATCATAAGCATCATCTAGTATGTCTTTCTCAAGTCTGGGAAGGCAGAAATTTCTGACAGGCTGAGTGAAAAGAGACCTGATAAGATCCGGTTTACTTTTATTTACAAGCATATGGGCTTCCCACAGAAGAATAGCCTTCTGTTTTCCTGTAAATCTCAATGCACCTGCCCGTATTAAAATTATTAATTGTGCCAGTCCCGGTTGAATGCGTGTAATAAAATCATTCAGATCAGCGAAATCACCATCAGTTTTCCTGTTTTCTTCTATCAGGCTGCCAAGCTTGTTTTCAAGGCCCTGGATATGTATGAAGCCAAGGTAAATATCGGTACCGTAAATAGTTGTCTTATAGTTGCTTTTGTTAACACATGGGAGCTGGATGCTTGCACCATAGCGCCGGGCTTCATGAACATATACCCAGGTATGGTAAAATCCTCCGAAGTTGTTGATTACGGCGACCATGAACTCAATAGGGAAATGAGCTTTGAGATAGAGACTCTGGAAGCTTTCTACAGCGTAGGACGCAGAGTGTGCTTTCGAGAAGGAGTATCCGGCAAAAGATTCGATCTGACGCCATACCTCTTTGGTCAGTTCTTCGCTGTATCCTCTTTTATGGCAGTTAGAAAAGAATTTACTTATAATCCGTTTCATCTCTTCCCTTGAACGATATTTGCCGCTCATTGCCCGGCGTAGCGTATCCGCATCAGCAAGATCAAGACCTGCAAAGTGATGGCATACTTTTAGAACATCTTCCTGGTATACCATGACCCCGAATGTCTCCTCAAGCTGTTCTTTCATTATAGGGTGTAAATATTTGAAATTGTTCGGGTTATGGAACCGGTAAATATACTCCCGCATCATTCCGGAGCGTGCTACGCCGGGTCTTATTATTGAGCTGGCAGCGACAAGTGTTTTATAATCGTCACATCTTAATTTCTGCAGTAATCCCCGCATCGATGGACTCTCAATATAAAAGCAGCCTTTTGTTTCACCTGAGCGAAGGTATTCCTTAATCAAAGGATCATTTTTAAAATCCTGAATCGCATGAATATCCACATCAATAGACCTGTTCCTGAGAATAATACCAGCGCTTTCGCTGATATGTCCGATACCTCTCTGGCTTAAGATATCAAGTTTCTCAAAGCCAATCTCCTCAGCAGTGTACATGTCCCATTGAGTTGTCTGTAACCCTTTTGGCGGCATATCAAGAGCGGTATAGAATGTTATTGGCTCTTCAGAAATAAGAATGCCGCCCGCGTGAATGCTGCGCATATTTGGGAAATCAGCTATTCTTAGACCGGTTTCGAAAATGATATTTGTTATTTCGTTCCTGTTTGTCTCGCTGGACGGATTATCAATTATTGCATCGATTTCTTCTTTTGGCAGCCCATGGATCTTGCCCAGTTCCCTGACAATCGATTTTCCCCTGAAGGTATTGATTGTTCCAAGAAGTGCCGTATGACCGGCCCCATATTTCTTGAAAATATAATTGATGACTTCATCTCTTTCTTTCCATGAATAATCAATGTCAAAATCGGGCGGACTGCTTCTTTTCGGATTTATGAAACGTTCGAAGTAAAGGTTGAGATAAATAGGGTCAACATTGGTG
>DAONXX010000098.1:0-6878 GCA_035414025.1 Bacteroidales bacterium
CATCTTAAATGTACATTATACTGTATTTGCACATTTCTTTATAGCTTTACTTTCTACCACTTTAAGCCCTTTCTTCCCCTTCAACCTCAGTAAAATAAAATAAGGTTAGTCCAAGAATACCGGATTAGTGTATTTATTTCCACTTTCACCCTTATTATTTAAAAAGCGGATATATGGAGATTTAATGGTTAGGCCTTAGATATTCCTGCCATGTCAAACTCCTCCCAAAATCTTTTGTAGAGGTTTTCTTTCATTATAAGCTCATTGTGGTTGCCCGAGGCATTAATAGTGCCATACTCAAGGAGATAAATCTTATCACATAACTTCCTGACAATGTGCATCCTGTGTGTAACAAGAAGTATCCCAACAGATGCCTTGATCTGAAGTAAAGTTTTAAGAATAAGAGCCTCCGTATCCCGATCCATACCTGAGGTTCCTTCATCAATGATTAAAATCTCTGGCTCATAATACAATGCCCTCATGAAAGCAATTAACTGCTTCTGACCGCCAGAAAGCTTAATGCCTTCCTCCCCCGTCAGAGTAGCAAAGCCAAGTGGCAAACTATTTACGAAGGATTCAAGTCTGTATTCAGTGGTCAACCGGACAAGTCTCGCAACTTTGACATCATCAGGATCAGGAATGATGTTTTCAAGGATAGTCCCATTGAAAATATGTACTTCTTGCGGGATCAAACCAATTGCTTTTCGCCACTTGTCCAAGGGAATTACCTTGTGTTCAAAGTGTTCATTTACTGTTATTATGCCAGATTCAGGCTGGTAGAAGCGCATTAAAATATTAACCAAAGTGCTTTTACCTGAACCGGATTCGCCAACCAATGCGACTATAATTCCTTTCCTGATCTCTAAATCTATTTCCTTTAGTAGCCGTTTTTGCCCGGGGAATCGAAATGAAATATCCTTTAACCCAATGCTGGTTATTGGCGGAAAATCTTCTTTTACATCTGCTTGCTCTTCCTCTGCCTTTAATTGGGTGAATTCAAACATTCTTTCGATTGCGACCTTTGCTTCACTTAAAGGAATGGAAACGAGGGCCAAGTTCAAAACTGAAGGCAGCAGGGTCGAACTAAGAGTAATGATAGCCATCAGTTCACCCAGGGTCATCCTCGTCCCCATAACTTCAAGCGATATAAATAACAGCAGTCCCATAAGATATACGGTCCCTGCCAGATTAGTAATTATCCCAAGTCCTATTTTGATCTTTCCAAGTGAGAATGCCTTCTCTTGAAACAAACTGAAAATTGATTTATTTCTCGCCGCATAAAAGCTCTGCCATCTCATGCTCTTAATCTCAGTAATCCCCTTTAGAGTGCTGATGAAGTTACTCTCGTTGAGTGCATAACCTGCCATCAGGTCCTGCTGCGATTTTATAACAGGTTTATTCCATCTGTGGACCAAAAGAAAAAACATAGGGACCGCCGCGCTCGAGATTAATCCTGCAACTCTTGAGTAAGACCAGATCATTACCAGCATTATCAAAACAATCAGGCAATCTATTACATAAACACTGACTACTTCTGAAATAACCCTCTGAATCCTGAGAGTATCATTTAGACGAGCGACCATATCACCCGTTTTACGTGTATCGAAGAATGGCTTTGGCAAGTTAAGCAGAGAACTGTAGAATCCATCGACCACCCTGATATTGTAAATTTTGCCCTGAGATAACAGCATGGTTTGCCTTACGGCAGTCAGGACTACCCTTACCACGAGAAGTAGAAAAACCAACAGAATTGAGAAAATCAGCATTTGATTGCTTTCTGAAGGCAAGATACTGTCCAGCAATTTTTGTGTAAAGACTGCCATTACAACACCCAATATTGAAACGAGTATGCCGATAACAAAACTAACCACCAACAGTTCAATATCAGGTTTAACGGTATCAGCTACCCAAAGCCGTTTTTTTCTTCTTCTTGTTTCGTGATATGCGAAATCCTTTCCTGGAGTTACTGCCAGACATTTGTGGCTCAACCAGATTCTTTCAATATCAGACTGGGTTCTTATGGTAAGCCCTTGTGCCGGATCCCAGATTATGAACCTGTTATCAGCATAACCATATGAAATAATATAATGCTCATACCCCGGCTGAGGGGTTACATGCAGTATTAATATTCCGGTATAGGCAATAGCATCAATAATTGAAGCCTCGTAACCAAAAGCCTCCATTCCTGAAGACTGAGCAGCCTGATATAAACCCAGCATTGATGTTCCTGACTGGCTTGTACCACTCAGCCGGCGTATCTGTTCAACTGAAGAATCCCCACCGTAATATTTTATGACTGATGCAAGGCAGGCTGCCCCACAGTCTGTCGAGTCGTGCTGCAACAATGATACCTCCTTAATTCTTTTAAGGTTAATTGCTGCCATACAAATACTTCATTATAGTCTCCGGTTTCACCACCCCTTTAAGAACCTTAACAAGCCGAAGACTGTCATTGTAAATAAAGTTCGTCGGGATTATTTCTGCCCCGAACAGGTCACTCATTTTAAATTCAGGATCATGAATGATGTGAATATGTTTGATATCAGCTATTCTCAGCCCCTGAATGAATGACCTGGTCTCAGATGTATCTGCATAGCTGACCAGAAGAATGTTGAAACTACGATTTTTTAATTCCGCCATCAAAAGGGAGGATATCTCATACCTGCAGTGATCACACTCCGGATGAAAGAAAGTAATCAATAATGGTCCTGACGTCAGATCTAGAGTATTAAATTCTATACCATTCCAGTCAGTCAATACCAATTCCGGCAGTGTCCTGATCCTTTCAGCTTCAACCTCCGTATGTGCCTTCCGTGTCATAGTTGCGATTATCAATAGCACAACCAGACTTAATGGGACCAGTAGTAAGTATCTGGCTATCTTTCGTTTCATGGCATCGTATCAATTGTCAAAAATAAAATCATGGCTATCCAGACCGCCATAGCAGGGACATAGGTGGACAGAACTATCCTATCCACCGATATTTTCTTCACTGAGCCAATCCTGGATAGGCCAAAAGCCAGCAGCAACACATAAAATACTTGAAAGATGTTTACTGTCTGCAATGGATAGACCCAATAGGATGCAACTTCTGACCGGCTGAACAGGTTAATCAATGATAGGGGATAGAAGAAATTCATATCATCAAGGGTGTAATTGCCGGCGAAAAGAATAAACCATAACATCTTTATCACAGAAGCCACAACAAACACTATTTCGCTAACTACAACTACTTTAAATATCTTGCCAAGAGTAATATCCTTGTGAAGATCGCTGAAGAATACACCTATATAAATAAGAACACTTAGTGCGGAAAACTTAAGCAGTAGTAATATGGGGGTAATAGCATAGGATATCCAGGAATAAGATCTCATTGCGCTAAAGATCTCCATGGATAGTTCGTAAGTGAGTTGCTCACTGTATGTATTGAAGAATACTATTTCATCAATAAGGATGGTTTGAGAAACCAAGAGGATCAATAATTCAACCAATACAATCCCTGAGAACAACTTCCACCCTCTTAAAGACAAAGCCTGGGCAATCATTATTAATTCATTTTAAGATATATCAGTTAATCCCCGTTAAACTATCCGATGGCAATCATAAATACTTTTGTCTCACATCATTCGCTCTCCAAGGCCTTTTCTACTTTTACCACTATTCTTCTGGAATCACCATAGTAGTAGGATTCCCGAGCATTGGAGTACCTGATATCGACACCCATCCCCTTCATCTCCTGAAGAGTCTCAAAAAGCATGGAACGGCTTAGATTCATCTTGTACGCAAATACCTCAGGCGGACCTGTCGCCTTCATTGCAATGAGGGAATCCATCCGTTGCAAACGTGCAATGTACTTTGCCAACGACATGATAATAGTTTTAGAAATGCAGCATCTCAAATTTAAGAAGGGTTTTTAAGAATGTCAACAGTTTTTGTAAAATATTTTAATGAATATTGTCGAAAGAAGGCATCTTCAATCAATCATGACATTCGGTTAATTAACTCAAGTTGCTAGCTATAACAATATACAACAATGATTTGCGATCTCGAAAAACGACTGATATCAACAGATTGCCCGGGGTTTTCAACCTTGGGAAGGTGATGTGCTTGCGTAAATACGGGGTCGATTAACATTATATCGTAAATTATTAACAATAAGCGTATTGAGCGTGTTTTTTATTTGGTAAAAATAGAATAATCCTCCAGATTAAGGTCGGCAAACCAATAAAACCTGAAGGATTATGATTAATAAATGTATTGCAATTTACGTATTTATTGATGATCTGCTTAAAGATATTGAACACAATGAGCCTACAAATAGAAATATGTCTGATGCAGAGGTTATTACAACAGTTCTTGTTTCGGCAATATATTTCTCTGGTCATCATGAAAAAGCCATGAGCTTTATGGGGTCTACTGGGATGATAAAACATATGCTAAGTAAAAGCAGGTTCAACCGGCGATTACACCTGATTCGTGAGCTGGTTGTCGATCTGTTTTTCCAGCTATCTGCTTTAATTAAGAAACTGAATATCAGTTCTGAGTACTCCATTGACAGTTTTCCCATACATACTTGTGATAATATCCGTATTGCAAACTCAAAGCTAATCCAGGGAGAGATCTACCGGGGCAAGAAGGTGTCCATGCGTAGATACTTCTATGGGTACAATGTTCATGTTCTCTGTACAGCGGATGGGATCCCTGTAGAATATACTTTCCTGCCAGGCAGATCCCATGACTCAAATGCACTAAAGCAAATGCCTTTACAAGTCCCATCTGGGAGTATAATATATGCCGATAATGCCTATACCAACTATTCCATCGAAGACATGCTGAAAGATGCTGAAAACATCGACCTGCTGGTAGCCAGAAAATCTGACTCAAAAAGAAAGCATGAACCCTATGTGGAGTATTTGATATCATCTGTACGAAAAAGAATCGAGACTTCCTTCAGTGAAATCTCCAATTTCTTACCGAAGAAAATCCACGCTGTAACTGAGTTCGGATTTTTGCTGAAAGTGGTGATATTCATTTTTGGTTATGCGATCTCTAGAACAATTTTATAAATAGCAACTTGAGTTAATTAGATTATTAATGTCATTTATCAGATTATGAACCTAGAATCTGCGAGATTTACTTGACTTCAGCAGTCAAATGGCGTAAATTTATAAAGCGTTACCGGGGAGAAAACTAAAAATCAATGCCTATGAAAAAGACTGCCGTTCTCAGCGCTCTGCTCCTGCTGACCTTCTTCGGATGCAAACAGGAGCAATTGAATCCTGTTATCGGTGCATGGGATCTGATCTATGCCAAACAGGTGGTAAATGATTCGGTCATAGCCACATTCCCGGACTCTTACCAGGGTGGCCAGGTGAAAATGTGGTGCAATAACTACTGGATGTTCGTCGGACAGTATAAACAGGATACCATAATATCAGAAAGCTACGGCGGCGGATCCTATACACTCGAGGGAATAGTCTACAAGGAGACCATAAAATACCACGTCACTGATGATTACATCGGAGAAACCCTGAGAATGAGAATCGTTGTTGCAAACGATACCCTGATCCAGGTTTGGCCTGCCGACGAGACGGGGGAGGTGGACAAAAGCAATTACTGGTCCGAAAAATATATAAGGGTGAAATAGGAGCGCGGGGAGCCGGCCAGGAGATACAATGCCGAAAGGCCTGCGGCCTAAATCGTCAATCGCAAATCGCAAATCCTCAATGCTGATCTGCCTATTTGGCAAGCAGCTTGACCAACTTTTCATGCACCTGGGCTGACCACGTCTCGATCTCCGAATTACTTCTGGTCTCGACCTCACGAAGCAACCCGAGCAACAACCGCAGCTTGAACTTCGACCGCTCACCGGGCTGCGGTGCCCCCCGGTTTTCAGTTTCACCACTGAAAAACCCTTCACTCACAGTATGAACCATACCTCTCACATGAGCCGTATACTGCATGATCACCATCCTCGACTCGGCACCTTTATCCGTACCCAGCGACGGAATGACAGTGAATATGGCAAACGGCTTCTTACCTAATGCCGACTGGTTTCGCCTGACAAACTCCATGGCCTCCGGTACCCAGCCTCCCCCCTGCTCCTGACAACCGGCAATCACAGCTGAAAAACCTTTGATCGTCGATACACCACTCATCGGCCTGACAGTTACCTCAGCTCCCAGGCCGGTCAATACCCTGGCCACGCGCTCAGCCACACTGGCTGACAGCCCGGATGTCCCCGCATGGGTTACAAGAATCTTCATCGCTCTCGAACAAGGTTTAGCCTTCCAAAAGTAATAAAAAGTGAACAATCTTTAGCTCCGGGAAACCGGCCGGATCTTCCCGGCTAACCGTTTTCTTGCTATTTTTGCAAAAAGAACACAATGGCTATCCCGAGTTTCTTCAAACAGAACAAACCCCGCGGCTTCAACTACAGACCCCGGTACTATGACCCGGTTAAGGAGGAACTGGAACAGAGACGCAGAGCATGGGCGGAAGAGGAGAGAAAAGGCGGGGAAGAACAAAAAAACAGTGAGTCATCCTTCACTGAAGCTACGGAAGAGGGAGCCCGTCAGCCCTACCGCTCGAGGATCATGCGTGGCGACATGAAAAACTACTTTAACCGCAGACAGGAAAAAGTACAGAAACAGACCACCATCAGGCTGATTGTGATAATTATTATTCTGGCGTTTGTAGTCTATCTTTACCTCCGTTTTTAATCGCACCGGATGAGTGACATCATAAAGCTCCTGCCCGACTCCGTCGCTAACCAGATTGCAGCAGGCGAAGTCATCCAGCGCCCGGCCTCGGTGGTCAAGGAGCTGACTGAGAACGCCGTTGACGCAGGAGCCACGGAGATAAGCGTCGTTATCCGC
>DAONXX010000099.1:0-6816 GCA_035414025.1 Bacteroidales bacterium
AGGCATCAGGAACAGGGAATCTGAATCAATTATATATTTAATCCAGCTTAAAACCTTATGGCAATGAAAAATAAATTGTTTGTTTTTATTGGAATTATTTTCCTGATGACGGGCTCCTTAACAGCGAAAGAACCACTGAAAGACTACAGTTTCGTTCGTGGAGTCTGCCATAATTTAACTCCCGACCAGGAAACCCTTGACAGGGATCTGGGTTTAAGGGGAGAAATCCGCAAATTTGCTTATGACCTTGCTCTTCAACTGAAAGAATGGTGCGAACTGTTTTAAGACTGATATATGTTAAATTAACCGTCTTAAACGGACACTGGTGACATAAAATTAAATTATCTGAGCCGGTCTGAAAAAAGAAATCAATTCATATCTGTCATGCGATTCAATTTATTTATAATCAGCATTATTATTATATGCTTGTGTTCTTCAATTAAAGCACAGCAGAAACCTGTTATTCTTGAAATCGATGTAAACGATCCTGTTGGAAAAATGCTCCCTATTTATGCTTTCTTCGGATATGATGAACCAAACTATACATATTACGAAAACGGCAGAAAACTGCTTGCAGAGATCGCTGATCTGAGCCCGGTACCGGTATATGTCCGTACGCATAATCTCCTTACTTCAAAAGAAGGTGAACCTGACCTTAAGTGGGGTTTTACAAATGTCTATACGGAGGACCCGAAGGGAAACCCCATCTATGACTGGACTATCCTGGATAAGATACTGAATACACAGGTTGAACATGGCCTCATACCTCTTGTGGAGCTCGGATTCATGCCCAAGGCACTGTCAACAAATCCTGAACCCTACAAACATGAATGGAAAACCACTGGAAATATATTTACGGGATGGACATATCCTCCCAAAGATTATAAGAAATGGGCTGAGCTGATCTATCAGCTGGTAATGCATCAGAAAGAGGTCCATGGTGAAAATGAGATAAAAAAATGGCTGTGGGAAGTATGGAATGAACCTGATATTGGTTACTGGTCAGGAAGCTTCGAAGAATACTGCAAGCTATACGACTATGCTGTTGATGCTGTAAAACGTGCCTGTCCTGATTGTACTGTCGGTGGTCCACACACAACCGGACCTGCAGGCAAGAGCGGTAATGAGTACCTCTATCGTTTCCTTGATCATTGCGTGAACGGAACAAACTATGTAACAGGAAAGAAAGGATCACCCCTTGAATACATAAGTTTCCATGCGAAGGGCAATCCTCAGACTGTTGACGGCCATATTCGCATGAATATGGGCACTCAGTTGAATGACATTGCCAAAGGATTTGAAGCAGTTAACAGCTTCCCGGAACTAAAAGGTCTTCCAATTATAATTGGGGAGTGTGATCCGGAGGGCTGTGCAGCCTGTTCCTGGAAACGAGATCCCAAATACGGTTACAGAAACGGAACAGTATATCCAAGTTATACAGCTTCTTCCTTTGCCAAGATATTTGAGTTAATGGATGAATACAATGTAAATCTCCTTGGCGCACTTACCTGGGCTTTTGAATTTGAAGACCAGGAATGGTTTGCCGGTTTCAGGGAACTGGCATCAAACGGAGTTGATAAACCTGTAATGAATATCTTCCGGATGTTTGGGATGATGCGTGGCCAGAGGGTCAGGGTTGATGGGAATCCTTATCCTGCTAAAAAGGTCATTAAGGAAGGAATTCGCAATCAGCCGGATATAAATGCTTTTGCATGTGCCGATGAGAAGGAAGTGACTATTATGGTCTGGAACTACCACGACGACGATATTCTTGGAGAAATCAACGATATAGAACTGATCGTAAAGAATATACCTGAGGGCCCTGCTCTGATGCATCATTACAGGGTCGACCAGGAATTCAGCAATTCCCATACGATATGGCAGAAACTGGGTTCTCCTCAACAGCCTTTGCCGGAACAATACCGCCAGGTTGAAGAAGCAGGACACTTAAAACTGTTTACTTCTCCGCAATGGATAGCAGGTAAAAGGGAAGGTACACATATTCGTTTTGCCTTGCCAAGACAGGGTGTCTCTTTCATTAAACTTGAATGGTGATTGAGAGATCATTATTTTGATGACTTCCAAATACAGAAATTACAAAAATTTCTATTACGATATATCAAAGAGATTTCTTTTGTAACTTGTGAAATAATTAAAGCTTTCATTATGAATATCTCATTTTTAAAAATCCGAAATCAGCTTGTTATAATGTTTTCCCTGGTGATCTTTACGACAGGAAATATCCTGGCACAGGAAGACATTGATGTCGGAGAAACAGGCTGGAATGTAAAGAGACCTGTCATGGCTTCTGCATGTGCCAGCGGTTGTCCCTGGGGAGAGATTGGCGACTTTGTAAGGGATGCTATGAAACCTTATGGCTATTCTGTTATTCTCTGCCGAAACTGCAACAGGGCATACGGCCCTCCCCTTGTTTCTCAGAATGCCTATCCCCCACCCCTTGACGAGATAAACCTTGAGGATGGCGTTAATGTACGTGTAAATGCCCGGGTGGATTTCGGTGTCACATCAAGCGCTATGCTAAGCTCTGCCTATAATGGAACCCCCGGCAGTAAAGAAGGATACAGAAACCTGCGCCTTATAGCTAAAATAGAAGACCCTTTTTATTTCCTTGTTGCCGTGAAAAAAGAATCGGGAATAAGGGATTTTAACCAGATAAAACAAAAACAACTCCCGGTCAGGATAATGGGCGCTGATGCCAATATGATGACAGTTCTGAAATATTATGGAATAAGTTCCGGAGATATTGAAGCATGGGGAGGTAAAATGAGAGTCACCCAGGAGGAGGCATTAAAAGGTAATTTTGACATAATTTCCGGCTTTCTTGCCAGTCCGGCTCTTAACAGGGAATCTTCATCCTGGACGACACTGAGCCAGCAATTCGACCTGTATTTCATTGAATTACCAGAGGAACTTCTGAAACAAATAGCCCAACAAAATGTTGATTCTGAAATTGTTACAGCTCAACATGGTTTATTGAAAGGACTAAACCGCAGGATAAAGACACTCGGGAGATCGGGCGAATCGGTTTTTGCACGCGATGATACACCTGAACAGGCAGCTTATGACCTTGCAAAAGCAATTGATGAAAATCATGGGGCATTGAAATGGTTTATAAGAGTATATACCTACGATCCGAAAACAGTATGGCAGAATTTCGGAGTACCCCTGCACCCGGGTGCTGAAAGGTATTACCGGGAAGTGGGGTATATGAAAGATAAGTAAGAAATATAGCTGTTAAGTACTTAAAGGAAGCCAAAGTATAGGGTACTTTAAGCTTATTATTCACTAGTAAAACTTCTGGCACGTCAGACAGTTTAGACGCTTAAACCTTATTTAAACTGATTAATCAGGCAGACAAAAATCAATAATATTATGGCAGGAAACAGACGTGATTTTATATGGCAGTCGTTTGCATCGGTTGCCGGTTTAACAGCCTCAGGAATAATACCTTCAGCTGAGCTTAGGGGATTGAATAGCACATCCTGTCTGGAAGAGATCATATTAAAACCCGTGAAAAAACCTGCCCCTTCAGAATCAATAAGATTTTCAGTGATAGGCCTAAATCATGATCATATTTATGGAATGGTAAACGCACTTATCGGGGGTGGCGGAAAACTGGTTGCTGTTTATGCAAAAGAAGCTAATCTCCTGCAGTCTTTCCTCAAGAGATATCCAGATGCAAAGGTTGCCAGAAGCGAAGATGAGATACTCGATGATAATTCAATTCAGCTGGTAGCAAGCGCTTCAATCCCCGTTGAGCGTGCTCCTCTTGGTGTTAGAGTAATGCAGTCAGGGAAAGATTATATGACTGACAAGCCTGGTATCCTTACACTCGAACAGCTTGATGAGGTAAAAAAGGTACAGAAGCAAACAAAACGAATTTATTCCATAATGTACAGTGAGAGATTTGGCAACCCTGCTGCGGTTCAGGCAGGAGAATTTGTCAGGAGCGGGGCCATTGGAAAAGTTGTTCAGACTATAGGGCTCGGTCCTCACAGAATGAGGCCCCGATCGCGCCCCGACTGGTTTTTTGATCCTGACAAGGCCGGAGGAATACTATGTGATATTGGCTCTCATCAGAGTGATCAGTTCCTCTTTTATACCGGATCAAAAGAGGCCGAGGTGAACTTTGCCCAAATCGGGAATTTTAACACCTCGGAATATCCCGGATACCAGGATTTTGGAGATATGAGTGTAAGGAGTCCGCTGGCAACAGGATATATCCGTATTGACTGGTTCACCCCCGATGGCCTCAATACCTGGGGTGATGGAAGGATGTTCATCCTTGGGACAGAAGGCTACATCGAACTGCGTAAGTATACCGACATAGCCGGTCGCGAGGGAGGAAACCATTTGTTCCTTGTTGACCGGAAAGAAACAAAGTATTACAACTGCAACAATGTACATATGCCCTACGGTGAACAGCTTGTTAGTGATGTTGTAAACCGTACCGAAACAGCTATGACCCAGGATCATTGTTTCCTTGCAACGGAATTAGCCCTCAGGGCCCAGAAAATGGCAATTAAGATTAGCGGATAATCATTCTTTCTGCAATAAGATTTACTAAATAATCTGTAACATGACAAGAATAAGCGTTTTTAAAACCCCTGCAGTCTTTTCAAAGTTTTTTATTGTCTTCGGGGCATTCTTTTTAATATTTGGTGTTACATTAACAATTAGGTCATTAATGTACGGGTTCGATACAAAATTCCCGTCAGGAGACTGGAATTCTGTTCTGTTTACAATCCAGGGATTTCTCTTTGTAATCATTGGTTTATCAGGACTTATAAGCAGAAAATACTATATAGAATGGGATGACAGGGAACTGAGGTATTTCCTTCCCTTCCCGAAGAGGTCTGAAACAATAAAATTTGAGGATATTGTATCGATTAATATTAAGTTGTTTGAGATACAGCTGAATCTTACCGGGAGGACTGTGATACTGGATCTGAATTCTCTTCAGTTCGAGGATCTGAAAATGATAAAGGATAAGTTTGAGGCATTGGCACAAGAGAGGTAAACTGTGTGAAATGAGTCGTGTGGGGTTGATTTATGAACATAAGATTTATAACCAACGAACAATTATATAAGGAGGCTGTCAAGCCTGTGGCGGAAGCTAAGTCCTTTGTATGGATTGGCACATCGGATATGAAGGACCTTCATGTTCATACAAAAGGAAGTGTGAATTCCTTTTTATCTGTTCTTGATGCTTTGGTAAAGAAAAAGGTGGCTATAAGGCTTCTCCATGCAAAAGAACCTGGTCCAAACTTCAGGAAAAGCTTTGATAAATATCCGATGCTATGGGATAATATAGAAAGACAGATTTGTCCTAGAGTCCATTTCAAGCATATAATAATTGACGGAAAATTTGCATATTCCGGTTCAGCTAATCTCACGGGGGCAGGCCTTGGAATAAAGGGTGAAAACACACGGAATTTTGAGGCCGGATTCATAACAACTGACCCAGAAACTGTTAAAGCCATAATGAATCAGTTTGATGAGGTATGGATGGGAAAATTCTGCAAAAAATGCAAAAGGAGAACCTTTTGCGGTGACCCTATATTATAATTTTTGCAAGCAGTGAAAAGAATTTTATGTAAATGAATTGGCAGCTGCTTAACGACCTTGACCTCAAACGGTTGGAGCAGGAAGTAAAGTTCAAAACCGATTGATTTGAACGAAAGTTTTAATCCTAATAAGTATATTTCATCAAGATTCCAGAAAACGCCGGTAAGCCCCCTAACTTACTTTTACCCTTTAATATGTAGGGAGGGGTATATTTAAATGCAAAATATACACTTGATAATAAGGCATTTAAAAACATCAGTCAGAAATTTAAATTAGTAATCAGATAACAGTGATTATTAATATCAAAAATATCATTCAAAATGAATTCTGAAGGAAAATTATTATAAATTTGTATATGTTAATAAATGTTAATGAAGGAATAAATTTTAGAGCTTAAGCAGTTATCAGAGAGACAGCATTATGAAGTAGTAAATGAGTTGTATAAATACCTGATTCACGTTTGACGTTAAGGGGGAATTCATCAAATGCTAAGGGAATGCCATCAATAAAGAAGGTAATATTTATGTCTGTACTGCTGTTAGTCTTCAGATCTTCAATTCAAAGGGTAAATTTATTTGCATTATTAACATTCCTATATTGCCTGTAAGTATTTGTTTCGGATATGATAACATGAAGACTCTCTATATGACATATTACAATAAAGTAAGTAGGTAATATTCGAGATATTAAATAATTGAAACTAAAAACGTTAATAAGTATGAGAAAGGACACTAAACTGTAATTTAAAAATGAGTATCCATAATGGCTTATTTAAAATTTATCAATCTAATCACAAAACTATTTTAACTATGAAAAAAAACAGACTGTTAGGAGGATTTTTTGATCAGTCGATCAAAGTAATTCTCCTTTGCTTTCTCTTTTCCGGAATACTTATCATTTTCGGAAGTTTCGAAGCAAGTGCAGATGATCCATTAGGGTCGTTTGAGTTTCAACAACAACCGATTTCCGGAGTTGTGTCAGATGAAAATGGTGCTCCTATGCCTGGAGTTAATGTTCAGCTTCAGGGGACCACTATTGGTACTATTACTGATATTAACGGGAGGTATTCATTGAATGTAAGCAACACTAGTGAGGCAGTATTGATCTTTTCATTTGTTGGCTATGACCAGCAGGTGGTTCCGGCAAGTGGGAGAAGCTCAATAAATGTTTCAATGAAGTCAGCAACGTCAGCCCTTGATGAAGTAATAGTCGTTGGTTATGGTACAA
>DAONXX010000100.1:0-6808 GCA_035414025.1 Bacteroidales bacterium
ATCCATCACAGCCACAGACTGCGATCCGTTCATGGCCCTGATCTCTGCAGCAGCCCTTTCCCCTTTCTCCCTGTTCCTTACTGCAAGAAACACCTCAGCTCCCTTTGATGACAGAACTCCGGCTGCCTCAAAACCTATCCCGTGTGATGATCCGGTAATCACAATCCTCTTTCCGTTAAGATCTCCAATATTTTCGACAGTCCATTTATTCATGTCAGTTCTTCATAGTATAAAAGCAACCTGGGGCTGAAAATCTGCCTCAAATATAAGGCAAATCATCAATTTGAACCAGTGTAATACTCCCCCTGAATTAAGATTACTGGTACAATGGAATTCACATATTTTAGTTAATTTTGTATAGTAGCTTAAGGGGATTTAGCTCAGTTGACAGAGCGTTTGATTCGCAGTCAAAAGGTCGGGGGTTCGACTCCCCCTATCTCCACAAAAGGGTTTATTTTCAGCTATATTTCCACCGGGGTATTATGAATAAAGAAGAAATCGGATCAATTCTTGAAAAGCAAAGAAATTTCCTTGCTTCAGGCACTACCCTGGATATTGATTACAGGATTGGTATTCTTAAAAAGCTAAGATCACTGATCCTTAGTCACGAAGAAGAGCTTATCGAAGCGCTCGGCCGCGATTTTCACAAGCCCCGTTTCGAAGTGCTCGGAACGGAATCGAGGTTTGTGATCGCCGAGCTCAACCTGATGATACGGAATGTAAGGAGATGGTCACGGAAAAAGAAAGTCAGAACCTCAATCGCGAACTTTCCTGCTGGAAGTTACGTAATGCCCCAGCCTTATGGCCAGGTTCTCATCCTTTCGCCATGGAACTACCCTTTCCATCTGGCCATGATGCCGGTCATGAGCGCTCTTGCTGCCGGCAACTGCGTGGTTCTGAAGATTTCGCAGAAAGTGCCCGAGACAGGAAAGGTGATTGCAAAAATAACAGGGAAATTTCCCCGGGAACTTATTGCAATGATCGATGGCGATCACTCACTAACCGCTTATCTGCTTGATCACAGCTTTGACTACATTTTTTTCACAGGCAGCACCGATGTCGGCAAAATAGTAATGACGAAAGCTGCGAGAAATCTTACACCTCTCACTCTGGAGCTTGGTGGAAAGAACCCCTGCGTAGTGGCTGCCGATGCAAAGCTCAACTATGCTGCCCGAAGAATAGCCATGGGTAAATTCATCAATGCCGGTCAGACTTGCATTGCCCCCGATTATCTTCTCGTTGATGATAAAATAAGGGAAAGATTTCTTGAACTGCTCAAAGCTGAAATCAGGAAATTTTATGGCAGCGATCCGGAAAACAGCACTGATTACTGCCGCATGATCAATGCCGCGAAGGCCGGGAAAATGGAATCGTACATAAAAAATGCCAAAATTATTTCAGGTGGGAAAACGGATACTGTCAATTGTTATGTTGAACCCACTCTGATTACCGGTGTCACACCCGATGATCCCGTAATGAAGGAAGAGATTTTCGGTCCCGTCCTGCCGGTAATTTCCTATTCCGATTTCAGTGAGGTTTATTCAATCATCGCCCGTAATCCCAAATCGCTGGCTGCGTATATTTTTACAACGAACAGGAAACTGGCCAGGGAATTTCTTGCAAAAACGCAGAGCGGGTCGGCAGCGGTTAACGACACCATAATGCAGATCGCCTCCCCGCATCTCCCTTTCGGCGGGATTGGTCCCAGCGGCATAGGCCGCTATCACGGCAAGAAATCGTTCGAAACATTTTCTAACATGAAATCGGTGATGGTCAAATCTAACCTGGTGGATATACCGGTACGTTATCCGCCGTATACTGCCCTTAAGGAAAAATTACTGAAATTATTATTGAAATAATCCTCCTTCTATCTGAATAGACCTTTCTTCACGGAATTTCCCAAAGGATGGGGCAGAAGCCATAAATCCTGTTATTTTAATATAAATAGTGATAAACAGGTAAAATAATTGATTATCATACCTTAGATTTTGACAAAGGATTTTCCGGTTTCGCATTCATATTATAATTTTGAATCATTCTTTTATCACTGTTTGATTATTAATTTTTAGGAATTCCAGACTATAAATTATATGAATAAACTAACAAATTTTTCAATCGACGCGACAACAAAAACACCTCAAATTGATTTTAATAATTTTACAGGAGAACTGATATTATCAGGGAAATCTATTCCTGAAAATGCTGCAAAACTTTATGAGCCTGCATTAGAATGGATAAATAAATACATTATTAATTCCAAACCTGTCACAAACCTCCGCCTCAACCTTGAGTATTTCAACACTGCATCTTCAATCTGGATCTCCAAAATAATGAAATCCCTGACCCAGATCAACAATCCCGATAATCTGCTGATTGTTCATCTCTATGTTCCGCTTGAAGAATACGATGACCTGAATGAAATCGACGACATAAGGGACTTCTTCGAACCAATAACCAATATTTTCCAGAATACTATTCCGGGTGTCGGGCTTAAACTATACGCTATAAATGACGATTCGGAAGTTGTAAAAGACACTATTGTCCTCATGTAAAAGATATATCAAAAGAAAATTCCTTCATTGTTAAAATGAAACCTTAACGGTTTATATCTTTCTAAATCTTTTACTCCTTTATATTCTCTCCTTTCCGATTTGAGTATTAAATTCGGGCTTTATTTTATTTCTTTCCTGATTATGCCTAAACGTAATGATATCAACAAAATACTGATAATCGGCTCAGGGCCGATCATCATTGGACAAGCATGTGAATTTGACTATTCAGGCACACAGGCATGCAAAGCACTCAGATCTCTTGGATATAAAATTGTACTTGTGAACTCCAATCCCGCCACTATAATGACGGATCCTGAAATAGCAGATGTAACATATATTGAACCATTGAATGAATACGCTCTGACAGAAATAATAAAAAAGGAACGCCCTGACGCCCTGTTACCTAACCTTGGAGGACAAACGGGACTAAATCTTTCTTCTGTTCTGGCCCGTAAGGGGGTCCTTTCAAAATACAATGTTGAGCTTATAGGAGTCAATATTGATGCGATTGAGCGCGGGGAAGACAGGATAGCTTTCAAAGAGACAATGAACCGCCTTGGTATCAGTTTGCCGAAAAGCACAGCTGTTAATAATGTTGAAGATGCAGAAAAAATAGCGGGCAAACTCGGATACCCGGTTGTGATAAGACCTGCCTATACAATGGGAGGGACAGGCGGAGGACTAGTATATAATGTTGAGGAACTCAGAACAATAGCCAGCAGGGGTCTGTCTGCCAGTCTTGTAAATCAGGTTCTTATTGAAGAATCATTGCTTGGCTGGGAAGAGCTGGAACTGGAAGTTGTAAGGGATGCCAAGAATCAGATGATCACCGTATGCTTTATCGAAAATGTCGATTCAATGGGTGTCCATACCGGTGATTCATACTGCACTGCTCCTATGCTTACAATAAGCAAAGACCTTCAGGATCGCCTGCAGAAATATGCTTACGACATTGTTGAAGCCATTGAGGTTATTGGTGGAACCAATGTGCAGTTTGCCCATAATCCGAAAACCGGCCGCGTGGTTGTAATTGAAATAAATCCAAGAACATCCCGTTCTTCAGCTCTTGCCTCAAAAGCAACGGGATTCCCTATTGCTTTTGTCTCTGCCCTGCTTGCCGGAGGCCTGACACTTGACGAGATCCCCTATTGGCGAAACGGCACCCTTGACAAATACACGCCTTCCGGCGATTATGTTGTTGTGAAGTTTGCCCGCTGGGCATTTGAGAAATTTGAAGGACTGGAAGACAGGCTTGGTACCCAGATGATGGCTGTGGGAGAAGTGATGAGCATTGGCAAAACATATAAGGAAGCTCTTCAGAAAGCGATAAGATCCCTTGAGATCGGGCGTTATGGTCTCGGGTTCGCAAAAGACTTCAATAAAAGACCTCTTGAAGAATTGCTTAAGCTCCTTAACTATGCCTCAAGCGAAAGACAATTTATTATGTATGAAGCTCTGAGAAAAGGAGCAGACATAGATGATCTCTACCGGAGAACATATATAAAACCCTGGTTCATCTCACAAATGAAAGAGCTTGTTGATGAGGAGCAGGAGATACTGACATATAAAGGCAATCTACCTCCTGATGATATCCTTTTAAGGGCAAAAAAAGACGGTTTCTCAGACAGGTATCTTTCAATACTCCTTGAGATCCCTGAAAAGACCATAAGAACCCGGCGCATCAGCCTTGGAATTACCGAAGCCTGGGAGCCTATTCCAGTAAGCGGTGTTGAAAATGCTGCATACTACTTTTCAACTTACAATGCTCCTGACAAGGTAAAAGTATCTGACAGAAAGAAAATAATGGTTCTCGGAGGCGGGCCAAACAGGATCGGTCAGGGTATCGAGTTCGACTACTGCTGCGTCCATGCTGCCTTTGCAATCCGGAAAGCCGGGTATGAATCAATTATGGTCAACTGCAATCCGGAAACTGTTTCAACCGATTATGACACAGCTGACAGACTCTACTTTGAACCTCTTACAGCTGAGGATGTGCTGAGTATTTACGAGAAGGAAAAACCTGAAGGGGTTATAATCCAGTTTGGCGGACAGACTCCTCTCAACCTGGCAAAGGAACTGGAGGAAGCAGGAGTCAGGATACTTGGTACAACACCAGATACAATCGATCTTGCAGAAGACCGTGACAGATTCAGGAATGTGATCGAAAAACTGGGCATCCCTCAACCCGAATCGGGAATGGCAAGCAATACGGAACAGGCTCTGGCAATAGCGGAAAAAATCGGTTATCCTCTGATGATCCGGCCATCTTACGTTCTTGGAGGAAGAGCCATGAAAATCATTCAGGATGAAAAAATGCTCTGGGAATATGTTACAAAAGCTGTAGGGGTTTCACCCGACCGCCCCCTGCTGCTTGATAAATTCCTTGAAAATGCCATTGAGTCAGAGGCTGATGCAATATCAGATGGATCAGATGCTTTTGTTCCCGCTATAATGCAGCATATTGAATATGCCGGAATTCATTCAGGCGACTCTGCCTGCGTAATACCTCCTGTTACTATTCCAAAGGAGCATAAAAAGACAATATACGATTATACCCGCAGGATAGCCATGGAACTGAAAGTTGTAGGGCTTTTAAATATCCAATATGCAATTTATGAAGATGTTGTTTATATACTTGAGGCTAATCCCAGGGCATCGCGTACCGTTCCCCTGGTCTCAAAAATCTGCAACATATCAATGGCAAAAATAGCTACTCAGATACTTCTCGGGCAAAAACTGTCAGAATTCGGGCTTAAAAACAGGTCGCTCAAGCATTTCGGAGTAAAAGAGGCCGTACTCCCCTTCAATATGTTCCCGGTTATCGATCCTGTGCTTGGCCCTGAAATGCGGTCCACCGGAGAGGTCCTCGGACTAGCTGAAAACTTTGGAATGGCTTTCTTTAAATCACAGGAAGCAACACAACTACCTCTTCCAATTAATGGAAGCGTACTGATAACTGTTGCTGACCGTGACAAAAACAGCATCCTTCAGGCTGCAAGGAATTTTTTCGACATGGGATTCCGTATTATCTCCACAGAAGGCACTGGAAAATTTCTTGAAAATAAGGGCATAAAGACTGAGCTTGTCCTCAAGGTTCACGAAGGAAGACCTAATATCGTAGATGCAATTAAGAACGGTGAAATAGACCTTGTCATAAATACTCCTGCCGGACGCTTAAGTGAATATGACGATTCGTACATCAGGAAAAACTCGATAAAATATAAAATCCCGTATATAACAACCACCTCTGCTGCCTTATCAGCCACAGAGGGAATTAAAGAGAGGCGGCATGGACAATACAAGGTCAAATCCCTGCAGGAATATCATTCAGATATCAGTAATTGATTGAATTATTCGCTGATTAATAAGTCTGGAAAGAATTCTCTTCCGGCTTACTCCTTTAACCCTGCCTAAAACTCTGATGTCTCTTTTGCCCTTTCTTGCAGACTGGATTCCATATCAACAATTTAGCTTCTCCAGGCTGCCCTGAATGAAATAGTGATCAGCTAAGAAGAACCTTTTTGAATTTTTTGAAAAGCTTCTCTTCTTCGCAATTTGATTTTACACCTTCAATAAGAACATCTATCAGCTTATCTATTTTTGAATATTCAAATCCTGCCTCAATTGCGAATTTCTTTATGATTTTCTTCTCACTTTCTGTTACTTCACAATCGGCCAGTATCATTTCGGCCATATTATAAATATGATCAAATTTAGCTTCAAGCGAATAAGGTGGATGATACTGATGATCCTTTTCCGAATTAATAAGATTATCAATCTCAGGTTCAGTCAGTCCGAACTTCTTTCCTTCCTTGTACAACAGATCAAGTTCCGGCTTCTTTATCTCACCATCTACTTTTGAGATCTGCACAAGATATATAAATGTGTTCTTGTTTACTTTCTTACCGTGATTTGTTATGAAATCGGAGAAACTCATTTTATCTTATTTCTGATAATTACTATTTATAAACTGTCAGGTGTAAAATTACAAATTAATTTCACAGTTAATGTTGCTGAATGATAATGAATAAGCATTAAAATTATTTATTTTCCTCATATTTAATAATTAAGAAGTATCATTAAAAGTTAAAAGTTATTAAATGCAATTTTATAAATTTCCCGGTTTTAAAGATGATCTGGAATAATCGCTTATATTTAGATGTCAAAAAATAAAAATTATGGATCAATAAATTAATACTGATAATACTGACAATATGAATGTAAATAATTTCATTCAGAAGCTGATTTTGACAACA
>DAONXX010000101.1:0-6562 GCA_035414025.1 Bacteroidales bacterium
TCTATGAATATCTGCATGTTATAAAATCACTTCAGATGGGGTGACGAAAACAGGAAGAACAACCCAAAGCGGCTATTCCTTGTTTTAGGCTGGAATATATTGAAGGCACATGATCATGGGGGGAGATGAGGACGCGAAAGCATAACCACAAATCCCAAAATCTCTTTACTCCGGCTTATCTATTTTGTAACCCAATAGTGAAAGCATCTGTACACCATAGCGGGTGCCAAACTTCCTGTAACCGGCTGAATTGAAATGCAGATTATCCGGCATAGCTGTGCAGCCACTCGAAGAAATTACATACGAATTTGGGATCGTTTGAGGCAGTTTTGCAATTATAGCATTCATACTTGCACATGCACCATTCTGGTCAGCATGTACCACCTCGCCGGCAAGCAATGGAATTGAATTTGGAGCAAGACCCAGATCTTTCAACAGACCGTCATAGATTGTCTTTACCTTATTGGGCCAGTCAGTGTCATTTGTGTTTGATTCTCCCTGATGCAATAGAATACCTTTTATTACACCGCTTTTCTGAGCTGTTTTTGCCATCTCAACAAAATGAGCATATGGATTGTCACTATACTGTTTTATAATATTTGTCATCCACGGTTGCACTGTTGCAGAATATGTCTGAAAACTATTTTTATCAAAGAGTTCAATTTTGCACCCTGCAACTGCTACATGTACAATACCAACTCTGATATTCTCCGGAAGATTGGCTACAAGTGTTCTTCCGAAGTAATCAGCGGGAGAGAGACCGGTATTGCATCTCCCAAGAGGCGGAACAGCGGTATACCAATTCCCTTTTGTTCTGTTCAGATTCTCACAGTCAATGGAAGCCAGTACCTGAAAACGATCATCAACTGTCTTGTCCTGTTCTTCAATTCTTCCGGGTCCTTCCATATTGGACTGTCCAAAGCAAAGGAAAATGTAGAAGTTAGGATCCTGCGCCGAAGCATTGATGCTTAGCAGAAATAATCCGCATAATAACAAAATATAAGTTCTGGCTCTCATTGTTTTAATTTTTTGTATTCAAATCAATACAACAAAATTAACAAATTATATAATAAAACGGGATTTAATTATAGCCTCATAAAGGGTACAAACCGCACAAGAGTAAGGTGTTTTGTTTCAATCTTCCCGTTTCTTTTGGTCACTAACTGAAGCTCCTGTACTGCAGAAGGTTTTCCGACAGGAATTACAAGTTTCCCATTCTCAGCAAGCTGATCGATCAGAGGCTGGGGGATAGTTTCAGCAGCTGCAGTTACCAGTATTATGTCAAAAGGCGCATTTTCAGGCCATCCTCTGTAGCCATCACCATATCTGCAGTGAATGTTATCATAACCCTTTAATTTTTCTGCAGACTCCCTTGCGAGTTCGGGGACTATTTCTATTGTATAAACCTGATCTACTATTTCAGCCAGGACAGCAGCCTGGTAGCCTGAGCCTGTTCCTATCTCAAGGGCTTTCATTTTACTGCCTGGTTTTACAACATCTGTCATATATGCTACTATATATGGCTGGGAGATTGTTTGTCCGTATCCGATCGGGAGTGGATAATCGTTATAGGCTTCTTTCTGATATTCTTTCGGGACAAAAAGGTGCCGGGGCACTTTCTTCATCGCCTCAAGAACTTTGACATTGCTAATTCCCCTTCCCTGGATCTGGTTCTTGACCATCCGGTGCCTTGCAGATTCAAATCTGTCAGATTGCGGCATAATCAATCCTGCCATAATTATTAATTGTATAATCAGAACAGATTTCACATTAAGCCATTTTTAGCAATATACAATATTCTTCTGTTATTTTAAAGCGAAACCGGCAGATCTGAGCGTATCAGTGGAATGAATATATTATCCGCAGCCATTTACACTGGTAATCCTAATATTTGCAGGAATCCGCGTCCCAGAAATTGAATAAGGGGCCAGATGGGCAGAAGATTTATTTTTAAAAATACTGATCCGATTATAAGGCCGAAAAGTATAAAGGTTCCATACCGGTATAAAACTTCATATAATCCCGGGTATTTTCTGAAGTAGTTCAGCAGGAGATGGGAGCCGTCAAGCGGAGGCAGGGGGAGCATATTAAATATGAAAAGCCCCCAGTTGATATAAATGGCATACAGAAAAACCTCAGCCAATACTGTATAGAGGCTTTCCGGATGGATCCTGTAGATAAGGGCGAGTATCCAGGAGAGGACAATTGCAGTAATTACATTTGATAGGGGCCCTGCAACAGCAATTTTCATGATATCGGTCCGCGGGTTTTGCAGATTCTTTTCGTTGAACTGGACCGGCTTTGCCCATCCGAATCCGGCAACAAGAAGCATAACAAAACCCAAAGGGTCAATGTGTTTTAGCGGATTCAAAGTGATCCTCCCCTGATCCTTTGATGTGGTATCACCGCATTTATTTGAAACATAAGCATGACTGAACTCATGTACTGTGAGTCCGAGGAGTATTCCGGGAAGGAATTTCAGCGTTCTTATTATATTTATATCAAAATTGTCCACTATTAATCCTGATCGGCAAAACTAAGAAAAAGAGGCCAATGAGTATACAATTCCTCATATAATTTATTTGTAATCCGTTTCAGCAGACCAAAGAATTGCTTTTTCCGTTCAGAATTGAAACTCCGGTTTTATTTCAACAACCGTCTTACATTGCTGCAAATCAGTGTTACAGGAACAAATTTCGACACTTAAAAAAGATAAATATCTTTCATCCTTGTAAGTTATATCTAAGGTGTTACGTTAATAACTAGGAATACAATATAAATAAATTCAGAAAAGATCATGAAGCGTCGATTAAATTTATTGGCTAATTTGCAATTCCGTTTATAAAATTAAATGTCATGAGAAAGGCTTACATATATCTTGCACTATTTCTTGTTTTTTCTTCAACTGGCCTGGCGGCCCAGAGTGTTTCCGATATTAGGGTTTACCTTATTACATGTGGCCCCGGTACTGAAACATATTCAATTTATGGTCATAGTGCTCTGCGGATTGTATTACCTGAAAATGGCACTGACATTGTTTACAACTGGGGAGTTTTTGACTTCGACACTCCAAATTTCGCCTGGAAATTTGCCAAGGGAAGACTTAATTATATGCTTTCTGCAACAACATTTGAAAGATTTAAACAGGAATACATTCTAGAGCAAAGATGGATGCAGATACAGGAAATAAATCTGGAAATGGAAGAAAAGATCAGGTTGATACAGCTTATCGATGAAAACCTTAAACCGGAAAACAGACAATACCTCTATGATTTTTTCTACGATAACTGTTCCACAAGGATAAGAGACCTGCTGGAAAAAGTGCTGGGAGACAACTTATTATATCCTCCTGATGAACCCGGTCGGGTCTTTTCTTTCAGAGCGATGGTGGGCAAATATCAGAAACCGTATCCCTGGCTCAATACCGGAATTAACTTCATGCTGGGATCTCCCTGCGAAAAAAAAGCTGATCTGCGCGACAGAATGTTCCTGCCCATTGAGATGCAAACTGAACTTTCTAAAAGCTTTGTTAGAAGAGAAGGAAGGATGGTAGCCGTATTGAAAAATCCGGAAACAGTACTTGATTTTGCTGTGCCACAGAAAAAGAATCCGTTCTATAAATCTCCATTATTTGTTTTTTCGTTTTTATTTATTGCATTCGCACTCTTTTTTGCACTGAATAAAAACAGAAAACTTACATGGCTTGCAGATATACTATTATTTCTGATTTTTTCATTCCTCGCTCTTGTCATGATCTTCTCCAATTTCATGACCGATCACTGGCAATTGAAAAAAAATCTGCATATTTTGTGGCTAAGCCCCTTTCTTTTTGTTTGTCTGGCAGCTGTAATACTGAGAAAAGAATGGTATATATGGTTCAGGATAGTTTTTGTTTTTTGCCTTCTTTTCCTGGTTATCCTGATAATGTTCCCAGGGGGAATCAATGCTGTATTCATGCCTTTGATACTGTTACTTGCTCACAGGAGTTCTGCGCGGTCGGACTTCATCTGGAATCCTCTGTCTTTGGATGCTTTTTAACAGAAATTTAACAGTCATTAACACCTCCTTATTAATTGCAGGACTTTTTTTGTGTCCGGGATTTCTGCATAACAGCAAATTTATTTTACTGTTATCATTTTGTTATTTTTGCAACTTAAAAAAAATAATATGGATCAAACTTCCGATATCAGGTTACTGAATGAGAAAATCGAAAAGGAGAGTGCCTTTGTCGATATGATCAGAATGGAAATGAGCAAGGTAATAATAGGTCAGAAACATCTGATCGATAGTCTTATGATTGGACTGCTGGCGAATGGGCATATATTGCTGGAGGGAGTTCCGGGACTTGCAAAAACACTTGCAATAAAGTCACTTGCTTCAATAATTGATGCCAAATTCAGCAGGATACAGTTTACTCCCGATCTGTTGCCTGCCGACCTCATTGGCACAATGATCTACAGCCAGAAGAAAGAGGAATTCATTGTAAAAAAGGGTCCGGTATTTGCTAATTTCATCCTGGCTGATGAAATAAACCGCTCTCCGGCAAAGGTGCAAAGTGCTTTGCTTGAGGCAATGCAAGAGAGACAGATAACTATCGGAGAATCAACATTCCATCTTGAAGAACCTTTCCTGGTTCTTGCAACACAAAACCCAATTGAACAGGAAGGTACTTACCCGCTTCCCGAAGCCCAGGTAGATAGATTTATGATGAAAGTCCTCATAGATTATCCCACAATGGAGGAAGAAAGGCTTATTATCCGTAAAAATCTTGGAATAGAATTCCCCAGAACAAGCTCTGTGCTTAAAACAAGTGATATCCTGAGAGCCAGAGATGTTGTCAGAGAAGTCTATATGGATGAGAAGATTGAAAATTACATTCTGAATATAGTGTTTGCCAGCAGAAACCCTGAAAAATATGGCCTTCCTGACTATAAAAATATGATATTTTACGGGGCTTCTCCAAGAGCCTCCATCTATCTCTCGCTTGCAGCCAAAGCTTATGCTTTCATACGCAGAAGAGGATACGTAATCCCGGAAGATATCAGGGCAATATGCCCAGACGTCATGCGTCACAGGATAGGACTTACATATGAAGCTGAAGCTGAAAATATTAGTCAGGATAAAATAATAGCAGAGATCCTCAATGTTGTTGAGGTTCCATAACAGCCCTGTAATTCCTTATTAAATCAGGGGCTGCTAAAGGAGATAAAGGCTAATACTTCATCAGAGATCGGAGGTTTATTGTTGATAAGATGCGAAAGGTGCTAATCGATCAAGGCTATGGAAGCAACTGAACTTTTTAAAAAAGTACGTAAGATAGAGATCAAGACAAAAGGCTTGAGCAGGCATATATTTGCCGGTGAATATCACAGTGCTTTCAAGGGAAGAGGTATTGCCTTCAGTGAAGTGAGAGAATACCAGTACGGCGATGATGTCAGAAATATTGACTGGAATGTGACTGCAAGATTCAATCATCCTTATGTCAAGGTATATGAGGAGGAAAGGGAACTGACTGTAATGCTCCTTATTGATGTAAGCGGTTCAGGCAGGTTTGGAACAAAAACAAGCTTCAAGAGGGATATAATGACCGAGCTCGCGGCAGTGCTGTCTTTCTCAGCAATATTCAATAACGATAAAATAGGTGTTATTTTCTTTTCAGATAAGGTTGAAAAATTTATTCCACCTATGAAAGGCAGGAAACATATACTGAGGATAATAAGAGAACTTCTCGATTTCAGGACCGACAGTCCATTGACTAATCTTGATGAGCCACTCAGATATCTTACAAATGCTATTAAAAAAAGATGTACGGCATTTATATTATCCGACTTTATTGCTCCCGCTTATGAGGAACCACTGCGCATCGCTTCAAATAAACATGATATAGTTGCAATAAAAGTATTTGATCCGGCTGAAGTGTCAATCCCCGATATCGGATTTATTAAAATCACCGACTCCGAAACCGCTGAAGAAAAATGGATAGATACATCTTCTTCCTATATAAGACAGGCTTATGCGCAATGGTGGCAGGATCATCTTTCGTCGACAAAATCTCTCTTCAGAAAATGTGGTGTCGATTCTGTGTTCATCAGCACTGATGAAGATTATGTCAAACCGCTGATACAAATGTTTGAAAACAGATGACAATGCAAAAGAATCTGGTTAACATATTAATATTGTTCTTTTTATTTTCTGTTGCAGACGGACAGGATGTAACTGTCACTTCACGTCTTGATACATCAAGAATTTATATAGGAGACCAGATCATTTACACTATATCAGTAGATCAGCCTGATGATATTGTTCTTGACTTTAAACCTCTCAGGGATACTCTTATCAGGAATATCGAAATACTTTCAGGGCCTGTCCAGGATACAATAAACACATCGGAAGGAAGACTCATAATAGAAAACAAGTATCTGATAACATCATTTGATTCAGGCTATTACAGGATCCCTCCTGTATATGCAGAGCTTAAGAATGAAAACGGGATAAAGCGTTTTTATTCCGAGTATAATCCTCTTGAAGTTATGAGGGTGAATCTTACTCCCCCGGATACAAT
>DAONXX010000102.1:0-6518 GCA_035414025.1 Bacteroidales bacterium
AGACTGATTCTCCATAATCTATTAATATCCCTGGGCTGAGTTGTTTCCAGTGCAAGATTGAGTTCTTCCTCAATGAAATTCATAGTCTCCTCAAGACTCTTTCTTGTAATATCCTCATCATAAACCAGAGTTTTTTTCAAAGGCAAACCAAGAGCAGATTTAGTTTCATCTGAATATGGCAGACAATAAAGAGTGGCCAGGGTAAAGAATTCGTACGCTCTCAGAAAATGAGCATCCTGAATCAATACCTTTTTCGCCTGGGCTGTACCTTCAACGTCATTAATTGTTGCCAGTATTGTATTTGCATAAGCAATTTTCAGAAATTCATTTTCCCAGTAATATGTCTGTAAAGCACAATGATCAGTATACCAGAGAATGTATTTAAGCTGACCGTCAAATCTGCTTGGCCTGGCAAGATAATAATCCTTGTAAATTCCATAATTATCATGAGCCAGTACAACTTCCCTGCTCCTGTCAAATATGACATTATAGTTATTCAGAAGCATATCCAGTGCTTCAGCTGTCTTAATCTCAAGATTGTTCTTCTTTTCAGGCGGCACATCCAGAAATTTCTCACAACCAGCAAGTAATACTACTGTCACAAGTGTTACAATATGTATTAATATCCTTTTCATATTATTCGGTTTTGCATCATTATTAATATCTGTTCAAAGTATCCATTCGTGTTACTTGTGATTCCTAGAATTCAAATGAAACTCCGAATGTGTAAACAGGTACCGCCCTGATCTGTGGTATAGCAGCAGTACTGGAGGATCTGCTGTTAAGAATATACAGCGGATCTATCCCGCTTTTATTGGCTGCCCACAGAAGTCCGACATTGCGTATCTGGCTATAAATCCTGAGGTTAGACAGACCTGTTTTCGCAAGTATAACAGTTGGCAGGTTGTATGAAAGGTTAACTTCTCTCAGTCTGATATTTGAAGCATCCTCAATAGTAGTATGTAGGTACTGCGCATATGCTCCCCATGCCGAAACATTGGTCTCAGTTTCAGATGGCATTGTCGGTATTCCAGTGGCAGTATTATTGAGAACATCAACAACGTCTTTATGGAGTGCAGCAGTAGTTTTTGTATTTGTCAGGATAGGATAGTCAAAAGTCGGCATCCGGAAGATGAATCCAAATTCACCTGTTAAGTATGCCGAGATTTCAAATCCATATAGCGAAAACACATTCTGCCAACCCAATAAAGTTGTAGGCTGGGTACTGCCGGAATATACCATGTACTCCCGATCATCACTTGTTGGAGGTGCAACCTGGTTAAATGTCCATGTATCGTCTCCAATGCCTTGTAGTACCGGAACATTCTCAGAGTTCATCCCAAGATACCTATATGAATAAACCGCATCAACCGGCTTTCCTTCTTCAAAATGGGGAGATCGTATTCCAGAGTAGTCATAACTTATACGCTGAAGACTAAGTACTTTACTTTTGTTAAAGGTGAAATTAAACCTTGTGGACCATTTGATATTTGAGGTAATGGGCAAGCCATATAAAAGGTTTAATTCAATTCCCCTGTTTAATATCTCAGCTGTATTGAACTCCTGCAGGCTGGTGCCTGTCAGTCTTGGCAGGTCAATCGCGCCTACAATGTCTATTCCATGCTTGTTATAAAGTTCTATCGTACCACTGATCGCCGGATTCTTAAGAGCAAAGTCAAATCCCAGGTTTGTGGTTTTTGTCCGCTCCCAGGTCAGGGTCGGATTTCCGTAATCATCTATGAGAGCATATTCTCCGCCTGTCGGAGGATAAACACCCATCATCGTTATGAGAGGGACAAATGATGTTGAGAGAACTACGTTCCCTGTATGACCATATGAGAACCTGATATTCAGCCTGGAAATGAGGTCAATATCCTGGATAAATGATTCCTTGTCTGCCCGCCAGTTTGCTCCAACGGACCAGAAGGGTGCATAGCGGTATTTTGGGTCTTTTACAATAACATTTGATGCATCAATTCTGAAGCTTCCGGTAGCTGAGTATTTGCCCAGCCACGTATAGGCTCCGTTACCCAGTACTGAGAAGAATCTCTTGTCAGTGTAACTCATTGATGACTGCATGCCACCCAGTGTATAATTAGTAGCTCCCCAGTAAGAGTGAATGGGATAATAGACTTCAGGCACCACGCTTGTAAGCAAATCAGGATCATAGCCATAAACTGTTGGTGCAGAGTATGATTCACCCACTCTGGATGATATTTCTGTAAATAATCCGGCTGTAACCTGATGATTATCAAATGTCTGGTTGTATTTCAGGTGATTTCCAAAGTTATATGCTTTAACACTTCCGTAACTTCTGTTAAGCTGTCCTCCAAGAGGTAAATAGAGTTTTAGTATTTCCCTGTTTGGTTCGTCATAATCAACCCATTTATTCACCTGATCTCTTACATAGTATGACTCCCCTGAATAGTAGTGACTATTTTCAGTTTTGTACTGTTCCCATTGAAATTTTGTCTCATAAGTCAGGCTTTTGAATATTTTAATGGTAAGAGAAGTCTGCAATCTCAGGTTATTTTGTTCAGAAACGAATTCGCGATTCTCAATCTCCTGAAGGAGGTTATAATTCCAGTCTTTTGGAAACACTCCGGCAACAGAATCAATGAATTCCTGGTAATGAGCACCTACCATTTTTGCATATGAGCCATCATCGTTTACCAGTCTCTCATAGGGTGAAATACTTTTAATATCAGACAGAGAAGCTCCACTATTGTCATTCTTTGTGAACCGTGACATTATACTGAAATTAAAATCCATCCACGGCGTGATACTATAAATGTTCCTGAAATTTGTAAGTATGTCCTGGCTGTTGTTAGGTTTAAAATCTCCTTTGTCTTTTGTGTACCGGATATTGAAGACATACTGATTATTTTCGGAAGCACCGTTGACAGATACATCATAATTTTGAGTAATTGGGTTTCGCAAGAGGTAATCATACACATTCTTCCTGTAGTCTGTTTGTTCAAGTTCAGACCATTTCTGATTGAACTCTGTCTGAGTGATCCGCCCCAGGTCAAGTAAATTAAGAAGTGTTATTCCAAGAGAGGCCGGATTATTATTGCCATCGACATTACTTGAAATAGAGAAGGAGGAAAATGTTATATCATTATCCCACAGAAACTTTTCCCATCTTAGTGCGTCGGTTGACGATGCAATTGGGTTGACATAGTCGAGGTCCATTTTCTCACTTAGACTGACAAATGAATTAACCCGTACATTCATTCCCTTTTCAGCTCTTTTCGTTGTAATTACTATTACCCCGTTCGATGACCTTGCACCCCAAATTGAGGCAGCGGAAGCGTCTTTCAGGACATGTATTGATTGAATATCATTAGGATTAATGCTTCTGAGCCCGTCTTCCACGGCAAAACCATCAACAACCACAAGAGGATCGGCAATACCCATTGTCATGGTTCCCAGACCTCGGATAGTCAATGCCTCTGATCCCCCGGAGCCATAGACTCTCATCCCGGTAAACATACCATCAAGCGCAGAGGCAACATCTGTAGAAGGCCTTCGTTGAATTTCCTCGGCACTTAATATGCTTACAGCTCCAGCAGCTCTCTCCCTTGAGATAGTCTGGTATCCTGTTACAATAACATCTTCCAGCCTTTCAACACCAAACTCCATTCTTACATCAACAGATGTCCTTTCTCCAACCAACTCCTCAACTGTATTATATCCCAGAAATGAAAAAATCAGAACATCCTGTGGAGTAACACTGATTTCGTACCTTCCATCGACGTCTGAAACAACACCTCTGTATGTACCTTTGACCATCACCGTGACACCAGGCATAGGTTTGTTTTCCTCGTCCAGAATGAGACCTCTTACCAGTTTCTCCTGGTTACTGCTTTCCCGTGTGAAAAAGCTCACGTCAGGCTCTCTTCGCAGTTTATCAGAAGAAGCGATGGCGATATATTTGTCAACAACCTTATATGACAAATCGGTATCTTTAAGCAGGGCATCCAATACTTCTGAAACAGGTTTTTCTGTGAAGTCGGCATTTACCTCGCCAATTTTGTCAAGATCTATACTTCTGTAAAAAAAGAAGTAATCAGTCTCATCCTCGATCCGGTTGAAGATATCCTCCACTGTGGTGTTTTCCATATGAAGTGTAATCTTCTGAGACTGCGAATAAGTAGATACTGCAAATATCTGCAACGTACAAAAAAGGCAGATGATCTTCATGGCGACAAGCAGTTTAATAGTTTTCTTCAGATTAGCGGATAGAGTTAGTTTTTTTTCCATATTTTTGAGTGTTTCAAATGAATAAATTCTGTTAAGAAGGAATTTATTTGCCGGTAGAATTGAATGTGATAGCCGGCGATTTGATACGGTTCGGGAGATAGGTCAGTATCTCCCGAATTCTTTTCAGCTGCTGGTGTTACATAGGCAATATTATTTTACTGTGATTAAACTGGGTTCATTTGTTCTCGTTTCTATTTCAAATCTGGCTTCCGAGGTCATCTCAAGAATATCAAGAATTTGATCTATTGGCTTATACCTAAGCATGGTACCACTGTACCTCATCTCTTTTGTTCTTTCATCACCAAATACAATCTTTACATTATAAGTTCTCTCCAGCATTTTTGCCAGATCCTCAAGCCGGGTATTTCTGAACGTTATAATCCCCTCTTTCCATGAAACAAACTGGTGATTTTCAATTCTTGACAGTGAGTACTTTTTTGTTTTCCGGTTCATTGTGGCATTTTCACCACTTGACAGAAGCAGAGGCTCACCCTTATCATTAACATTTACTGAAAGCTCACCGCTGATCAGGGTTACATCATTGTAATCCGAATTCGAGTATGCCTGGACATTAAAACTTGTGCCTGTGGCTACCACACTAAAGGCTGACGTCTTTATAATAAAGGGGTTCCTGCTATTGCTCACTACATCAAAAAATGCCTCTCCTTCCAGATACAATTCTCTTTTCGACAGAAAATAATTACCATATTGCCTGAGAATGCTGCCTGAATTAAGATAAACATGTGATCCGTCACTCAGTACTATATTCGAGGTCTGGCCATTTGGCACAACATACTCAACATAATTGTGCATCAGCCTGTAAACTTTTTGTCTTTGTAGCAAGAGAAGGGATCCCAAGGCTAAAATGATCAAAGCAGATGCTGCATACTTCAGTAATGTAAATTTTTTGTGTTGTCCCAAATCTGAGACACCAGCCATGCCTGTATTCAGACTTAATCTTCCCTTGTCCTTCCCGAAGATGTCCGCAAGAATCATTGTATTCTTCAATTCATTGAATATCGATTTATTTTCATCAGATTTCTCAATCCAATCCAATACTTCAAGTTTTTCCGATTCAGTTAATTCTTCACGGAGAAACCGGATAATTCTTTCACTTTCCATAAACCTGTAACTATCTATATAACCATTTACAATTAAAAAACCCTACCTGTAAGTATTAAGTTTTAAATGTACTCCCTGAGAGCAGCCCTTAATGCACTCAATGCTTTTGTGATATGCGCCTCAACTGCTTTTACCGAAATGTTGCATTCGATGGCAATGTCACGGTTCCGTCTATTCTTGTCTCTGCTTAATTCGAATACCTGTCTGCAACGCTTTGGCAAACGTTCAAGTGTTTCCCTGATAATACTTTCTATATCAAACAGATTTAGTTTCTCAAATTCTAATTTTGATAAAGCATCATAATTAGCGTTTAATTCCCTTTGAAATATTGAGAGCTCATATTTTGATTCAATCTGCCGGTGTGAAATATATGACAGACATTCGTTTTTAGCTACAGTGAACAACCAACCAGTCATGTTAGTGTCTCTCATGACTTTATCACGGTTTTCCCATAACTTGGTAAAACAGTCTTGAACGATGTTTTTTGCCTCATCCAGATCAGAAATATAACCCACTACAAATCTTAACAGCTTATTATATAGTTCATTATAAGCATTCTTGAAAACTATTTCGTCTGTAAGCATATTTGGCGTATTCATAATCCTGTGAATAGGGCTGTATTAATAAATCATATGTTAAAAACGAAACACAAAATAGTAATAATAGTTAGTCGACCTTTAAGAAGTCCCGTTTTTCAATAATGGTGCACAACGGCATGTCCTACATACCATTTGCCGATCATTAAAGCCAGAATAAAATAAATGGCATATCGGATTGGCCTTAGTCTCTTCATCATAATTGAAGGCTACTGCTGCCATAATAGTATCAGTTTTTCACCATAGACGCCCCAGAGATTGTTCCTCGGTACCGATAATAACTCCTGAGTTGTCTGATCACTGGTTCTATAGTTGTCCCTTGCTTTAACCGGGCTCCTTTCTCCCCCACACACACACACTCTCTCTCTTGAATAAAACAACTAATGGAAAATCATCCACATCTGTTGGCGGGCGCCCAAACCAACTATCTTACAAATGAGCTCAGTGATGCCTCCACACTCGAGAGCTGCCTTACGGATGACCAGACTGTCGATCTGATAAATGAACTCAGAGCGGAGATTTCAGGGATCTTCT
>DAONXX010000103.1:0-6243 GCA_035414025.1 Bacteroidales bacterium
AACAAAAGCTTCAAACAGAGTACCCCCAAAATAGGGAATTACACCTGCATCCCTGTAAATCTTTATCTTTTCTTTCAGACCGGGAGCTATCAGTGATGTTCCGAATCCAAGCTTCACATAATCAGTATATTCACTTCCGACTGACATAAAGTCTTCAGCTTCACGTATGCTGAGACCTTTATCCATAACCATTGTAACACCTGAGTTACGTGGTTTTTCCTGCCGTTCAGGTATAAAAGGGAGTATTTTTTTCATGATTGAAAATTATTTTCTTAAAAATCACTATATAAGTCCATGACTTTTAAGTAGTTTATTGATTCTTTTTGTTTCGCTGGAAAACAGATCTGAATAATCACAATAACAATCCCTTCCGGAATCAAGAGCTAAGGACAGATACCTGAAAGCTTTTTCCGGATTAGATATTTGAAAATAGCATGCTGCAAGGAGATAGTTGATACCAGCGATATTGCCTGTGACCTGATAAGCATGTTCAAGATAAGGAATAGCTTTGTCACAAATATTCTCTTTAATTATTATCCTTCCAAGGTCAGACCAGGCCTCATCGTAATAAGTGTCAATTTTGAGTGCTTCTCTGAAGCAACTCAGTGCATATTTCAATTCTCCTTTAATATAGTGTGCCTTTCCAAGCAAATACCAGTATTCAGGATTTTCGTCGTCGAGCCTTACTGCTTTACGGAAAAAAATCAGGCTATCTGTAACATTTCCAGAATTGAGAGCTACAACACCGAGTCCAAACCAGGGATCAGCATATTCAGGAGCCAGATCAATAGCATCCTGATAATATTTTCTTGACATCGAATAATCATTGATCTTTTCGTAGCACTCCCCCAAATAGGTCATCGCCTCAAAGCTTTCAGGCTCATTTTCAAGATATTCCAAATAAACCGGGATTGCATCGGTATAGCGTTCAAGATTACTCAGGATATTACCTTTATTAAACAGCGCAAAGGTATTATGTGAATTTATTGCCAGGGCGAAGTCATAAGCTTCCAAAGCCTTATCTGTCTGATCAAGTTTATTGTAAATTATCCCCAGATTATACCAGGCACTATCGGAGAATGGCTCCTCCTCCAGATACTTTAAATAATATATAATGCTGAAATTATAGTTTTCGACCTTTTCATAGGCATAAGCAAGGTCATAGAGGTGGGCTTTGAAATCAGGCTCCATCTGTATGAGCTTAAGCATATAAGGGATCATTTGTTCATAGTAGTTTAGATTCTGAAGTACAGTTACGATTGAAAACAATATATTCTCCGTTTCTTCAGAATCAAGGGTGAGTGCATAATCAAACATTTTTTTCGCACCCTGAATATCTCCCAGCATACCGAGCGCGGTCCCCTTTACTATGTATATTTCATGATTACCCGGCTCAATATTCTCAAGCCTCCTGAGGATCTTAAGAGTTTCAACAGCCCTGCCTTTATCAAGGAGCACCCTGGCTTTTCTAAGTTGAATCGACACTGAATTCGGATGCTGCTGAGAGGCAAGAATGGCAGCCTCAAAAGCCTTTACCGAATTATTATTATCAATATAATAGTCAATAATAGATTCAAATTCAATAACATCAAAGAAATATTTCTCATTGTTCCTTCTCATCCTCTCATACTTCTGGATAGCCTGCCTGACCTCCTCCTCCCAATGATATCCAAACTTATCCTCTTCCATCTCATTCAAACTTTCTTTACAAAAATAATACTAATTTCATGAAGCTGGTCTTAAGCAATATTCAATTATCAACAATTTAACATTTTTTTAAACTTCTAATATTCAATTTAATACATAATAATTATTTTTTTCAATTCTGCACGCAACCCTTGAGTGAATAATATCATCTTAATCATAGAGTTGATATGGGAATTATCTAATGCCCAATATACCCTAGAATTAACCTAAATTCTACCTCAGAAAGACCGGGTTTTCGCCCGGTTTTTCATTTCAATACTATTATTTATTAATATCTTTGCAATTGTATACGTCTGTACAAAATGAAAATACATTCAGTGAGAATTTTACAAGCCATTTTTTATTCCGTGTTATTATCACTTTGCATAACTTCCTGCAAAAAAGCGGAGAATCCTGTTAAATTCCCTTTGGGAAGCTTCCCCGACTCAACGATAGCACTTGAGGATCTCAATTCACAATATGATGATCTTGAAATTACAAATATTGATCTTGTAATAGATGATACAGATACTGAAACCCATCAGTTGTTTGGCAATATTATACTAATAATATCGAGCAACAGAACATCTTTGGGTGAACAATACGATCCTATCCAGGGGCAACTGAACTTTAACTGGGATCAAACAAGCGGTGATTTCAGGCTGGAGTGCAATATTACACAGGATGCATTTTTAACGAAGCTCATTAATGCAGTTATTACAGCAGGTGATGATCTGGGGCCATACAGGCGTGTTAGCACACTTGATGGATATGAGTATTTGATATTGTCATCTGAGAATGAGAATGGAGACCTTGATTTATATTATTTTAAAAACCATCCGATTCTTGGATCCGGACTTCCTGAAATTGCAGGACCGTTCCCTGTTCAACTTTTAAATTCTAATGCAGATGATAAATATGTATGTATGGATACGGATATGGATACTTTATATTTCTCATCTGACCGATCCGGAAATTTTGATATCTTAATGAAAAGAAGGCCGGCAGCAACTAACATAACAGATTGGTTCAACAGTCCCTATGAATCGTCTCTTCCTCTGGATAGTATTAATAGCCAATATGATGATGTGTGCCCAATGGTTTGCAGAGATATACTTGTCTTTGCCTCAAACCGGCCAGGAGGCATGGGTGGTTATGATCTCTATTATTCCTTATTTAAAAATGGCAAGTGGAATTCCCCTGTCAATTTTGGTCCCAGAATCAATACACAGTATGATGAATACCGTCCTGTTTTAGGTTCGCATATTGATTTCACAAATAATTTTATTGTTTTCTCATCCAACAGACCTGGGGGAAAAGGTCTTTTTGATCTCTATTTTGCAGGAGTCAGCATTAAGTAACAACTATTTTTAAATTCTGTTTCTCTTTGCGGCAATAAGCGTATTTCTGAGAAGTGAAACCCTTGTCATGGGTCCTACCCCTCCAGGGACAGGCGTTATATAGGAACATCTGGGAGCCACGTTAACAAAATCAACATCTCCGGCAAGTCTCCAGCCCGATTTTTTCCCGGGATCTTCAACCCTTGTAGTTCCGACATCGATTACAACAGCTCCTTCTTTTACCATTTCAGCTTTAATAAAGGAAGGTGATCCCAGGGCAGCTATTATTATATCAGACTCCTTCAGGATATCAGTAATGTTTGTCGTTCTGCTGTGAGCAACTGTAACAGTAGCATCCATGCCTTTCTGCGACAACAAAATGCTTATTGGTCTTCCGACAATATTACTGCGTCCTATTACAACACACTTTTTACCGGAAACCTCAATTTTATACCTTTTTATAAGCTCTATAATACCATAGGGAGTGGCAGGCAGGTAGCCTGGAAGTCCTAATACCATTTTCCCTATGTTAACCGGATGAAATCCATCAACATCTTTCGAAGGATTTATAGATTCAATTATCTTATTCTCAGAAATATGTCGGGGAAGAGGAATCTGAACAATGAAACCATCGATATCAGCATTACTGTTAAGTTCATCTATTTTCTGAAGCAGGATATCTTCCGTAACGGTGCTGTCATAGGTAATAAGAGTTGACCGGAATCCTACTTCTGCACAATCCCTGACTTTATTAGCCACATAGGTCTGACTTGAAGGATCATTGCCAACAAGAATAGCTGCAAGATGAGGTATATTTTTCCCTTCTTTTTGGATTTGTGCAACTTCCTTTGCAATCTCCTGCCTTATTAGCGAAGCAATTTCCTTTCCGTTGATAAGCGTATACATGATTATTTATTATCTTCGATTTAAAAGTCTGGCCGGATTACCACCTTTAGTCATCATCCTCATCATTTTACGTGTCTCATCAAATTGTTTAAGCAGCTTATTTACATCCTGAACTGTTGTCCCGCTTCCCATGGCTATCCTTTTTCTCCGGCTGCCATTAAGCAGCACCGGATTGCTTCTTTCCTCAGGAGTCATACTTCGTATAATAGCCTCAATACCTTTGAAAGCATCATCATCAATATCAAGATCCTTAACTGCTTTTCCAACGCCGGGAATCATTGACATCAGGTCCTTAACATTTCCCATCTTTTTAATCTGCTGTATCTGGGCAATAAAATCATTGAAATCAAACTGGTCCCTGGCAATTTTTTTCTGAAGCTTCCTGGCCTCTTCAACATCATATTGCTCCTGGGCTTTTTCAACAAGCGATACAATATCGCCCATGCCCAATATCCTGTCGGCCATTCTGACAGGATAAAAGATATCAATGGCATCCATCTTTTCACCTGTGCTGATGAATTTGATCGGTTTGCTTACAACTGATCTTATTGAAAGTGCAGCTCCTCCCCTTGTATCGCCATCAAGTTTTGTCAGAACAACACCATCAAAATTCAGTTTGTCGTTAAATTCCTTTGCTGTGTTGACAGCATCCTGTCCTGTCATTGAATCGACAACAAATAATATTTCATGAGGATTTATGGCATCTTTGATAGAAGCAATCTCTTTCATCATCTCCTCATCAACAGCGAGACGGCCAGCTGTGTCAATAATCACAACATCATTCCCGTTCTTTTTTGCTTCCTTAACAGCATTTTTGGCTATGACAATAGGATTTGAGTTTCCCTCCTCCACATAAACAGGTACTTCAACCTGTTGTCCTATTATTTTCAACTGCTCAATAGCAGCCGGACGGTAAATATCACAGGCAACAAGAATAGGGTGTTTGCCCCTTTTTGTCTTTACCCAATTTGCCAGTTTGCCACTGAAAGTTGTCTTACCAGAACCCTGAAGACCAGCTATAAGGATTACTGAGGGGTTGATCTTTATATTAATATCGGCCTTATCGCCACCCATAAGAAGGGCCATTTCGTCATGGACTATCTTAACAAGCATTTGTGACGGATTGACCGCTTTTAAAACTTCCTGTCCCAGGGCTTTTGCCTTAACACTATCTGTAAACTGCTTTGCTATCTTAAAGTTAACATCAGCATCAAGTAATGCTCTGCGAACTTCCTTGAGGGTTTCTGCAATATTAATCTCAGATATCCTGCCTTGTCCCTTTAAAATTTTAAAGGATTTTTCAAGCCGTTCACTTAAACTCTCAAACATTTGATCAATAAAGTATTATTATATGTTTAACTTATTACATTCTTTCGGGCATTTCAATGCCAAGGAGCCACATACCGGCATTCAGGATCTCACTTGTAACTTTTGACAGCCCAAGACGAAAATTACGTATCTGTGTATCAGGTTCGCCAAGGATTGAATGATCGTGATAGAACTGGTTATATTCCTTAGCAAGATCATAGCAGTAATTAGCCACCAGTGCAGGGCTATATCCAGCTGCAGCTTCCGAGACAATATCAGTGAACTTCCGGAGTAGCTTTACAAGTCCGATTTCTTTTTCAGTTATTTTATGATCTGATAAAATCTCATTGTCATACTTAAGGCCCATTTCTTCACCTTTCCTTAACACTGACCGGATCCTTGCATATGTATACTGGATAAAAGGACCTGTATTGCCATTAAAATCAATCGATTCCGCTGGATTGAAAGTCATGTTTTTTCTTGGATCCACCTTAAGGATGAAGTATTTCAGAGCTCCCAGTCCTATTTTCCGGAATATCTCCTCCTTTTCCTCTTCAGTAAATTCAGAAAGTTTTCCGAGTTGCATGGATACCTCCTTTGCTGTATCCTTCATCTCAGCTAAAAGGTCATCAGCATCAACAACAGTCCCCTCGCGCGACTTCATTTTTCCCTCAGGGAGTTCCACCATCCCATATGAAAAATGATACAAACCATCAGCCCAGGAATAACCCATTTTTTTCATAACAGCCTTAAGTACCTGAAAATGGTAATTCTGCTCATTACCAACAACATACAGGCATTTGTCAAATTTATATTCCTGTTGTCTGAGAACAGCAGTACCCAGATCCTGTGTCATATAAACAGCTGTTCCATCTGAACGAAGAAGCAATTTATGATCCAATCCCTCATCTGTAAGATCAACCCATATTGAACTATCGTCGTTCCTGTAAAGAATATCATTATCCAGAGAAGAAAGGACGATTTCACGACCTATCTTATATGT
>DAONXX010000104.1:0-6220 GCA_035414025.1 Bacteroidales bacterium
CATGGGATGAAATATTCAAGTCAGATATGAATCTTGGTCCGTCAAAATTGGAATTCGGCCCGGTTGACATGGAATTTGAAACACCTATACCAGGAACACCTATAAATATATAAAAGTTACTCTGAAAAAAATGTTGCACTAATTATTTATTATCAAAATGACACAAAAATCAAACAGAAGGGATTTTGTTAAGCGATCTGCTGCTGCTACTGCGGGATTATTTGTATTCCCGAGTATCGTTCGGCCATCAGCACTTGGCCTTGGTGGTATGCTGCCGCCAAGCGATCGTGTTGTAATTGGCTCAATAGGCGTTGGATCTCAGGGGATGTCTAATATGCGTGACTTCCTGAGACTAAAGAATGGTATTGCCCAGTTTGTTGCCGTATGTGATGTCGATTCCGACCGTCAGAAACAGGCAAAGGAAGCGGTTGATGCCGCCAATAGGAACAAGGATTGTCGTATGTATGGAGATTTCAGGGAATTTCTTGAGAAAGAAAAACTTGATGCCGTTTCACTGGCATTGCCAGATCACTGGCACGGTATCATTTATACAGAAACAATAAACAAAAAGGTTGCCGTATATGGTGAAAAACCTCTTAGCCGTACAATAGAGGATGCCAAGGTTATCCGTGCTGCTGCAATGAAAAATAATACTATCTGGCAGACAGGAAGCTGGCAGAGATCTCAGTCAAATTTCCACCGTGGAGCTGAACTGGCTATTAACGGAAGGGTTGGAAAAATTAAATATATCGAGGTAGGTCTTCCCGATGGAGGTAGAGGAATAGGTACTCCTCCTGTTCAGGAAGTTCCTGCGAATGTTGACTGGGATATGTGGCTCGGTCCTGCACCCAAAGTGCCTTTCCGTGGTGTGCTTCACTGGGACTGGAGATGGATACTCGACTATTCAGGTGGTCAGCTTACTGACTGGACCGGACACCATGTTGATATTGCAAACTGGGGAGCCGGAATGGAACATGATACACCGATCGAGGTTGCAGGACATGGTGTATATCCTGCTGAAGGTATTTATAATGTACCTGTTGAATATGACTTTATCTGCAAATATGCAAATGGAATTGAGATGAGGGTCGCAAATTCATCAAGACTAAAGTTGGGGATGGGAACTACATGGTATGGCGATCTTGGATGGGTACACACAGACAGGGGAAATGTCCTGACTGCTTCTGATCCGAAGATACTTGAAGAGGTGATTGGAGAAAATGAAATACATCTTTATAAAAGTGAAAACCACTACCAGAACTTTCTGGATTGTGTTAAATCGGGAAAAGAAACAGTAGCTCCTCTTGAACCTGCGTATAGAGCTATACTAGTTGCTCTTTTGGGAGAGATTGCCATGACTACAGGTCAGACAATAAAGTGGGATCCTGAGAAGGAAGAGATAATAGATAATCCAAGAGCATCAAGGCTTTTAAGTAAACCTTACCGTAAACCCTGGGAATTACCAACAATTTAATTGAAGCGACATGAAGAAAACATATTTTATTTTACTGTTTGCAGCACTGACTGCTTTATTCAGTGCCTGTCAGAAAGAAGGTGTTTATAAAACATTGATAATAACAGGTCAGGGTGATCATAACTGGGAATATAGTTCTCCGGTTCTCAAACAGATCCTGGATGGTTCAGGATTGTTCAAGGCTGATATCTTAAAGACACCTGCAAAAGGTGGCGATATGTCTGCCTTCAAACCTGACTTCTCCAAATATAAACTTGTAGTTCTTGACTACAGCGGAGATTCATGGAATGATGCAACAAAAACTGCATTTGTTGATTATGTAAAAAACGGAGGCGGTGTTGTTGTATATCATACTTCAAGTTCTGCATTCCCCGAGTGGAAGGAATACAATGAAATGATCGGGCTCGGAGGATTTAACGGACGTGATGAATCAGCCGGTCCTTTGGTATTTCTCTCGCGAGAAGGCGATCTTGTTGTTGATGATACAACAAAAGGAATGGCAGGAACTATGGCTGAGAAAGGCGATTTTGAAGTAAGGACAGTCAATACAGATCATCCGATTACAAAAGGATTGCCTGTCAGATGGATACAGGCTGCTGATGTGATGCTTGGTAATCTTCGGGGACCAGGCAAAAATATGGAGATCCTTGCAACCAACTCGCCAAGAATGCAGTTCAGAAGACCTCCTGCTGGTACAGCCCCGGGGACCTGGCAGGCACCTCCTCCTCCAAGATTTGAACCTGTTTTAATGGCTGTCAGATATGGTGAGGGAAGGATATTCAATACAGTTCTTGGTCATGCAGAAGAAGGTGGAGGACCGGCCATGCAAAGTGTCGGATTTATTGCTACTCTTCTCAGAGGTGCTGAATGGGCAGCTTCAGGTACCGTTACGCAGGAAGTCTCGTATGATTTTCCAACAGCAGCAGCACCAGTTCTTCGCCCCGACTACTTGCCTGTAACACTTGATGTGGCTTTTGAACAGATTGTATCTTATGACATTTCAAAAAGTACAAAATACTACACATTTATTAAAAGCCAGATCGCATTGGCAGGTGGTGACGAAAAAGCCCTTCTGGCTATTGAAAGAAAAATGGTAGATGTCCTTAAGAATCCACAGGCAACAGCTGATGCAAAAAAATTGATTCTCAACGAACTCAGTTGGATGGGAACGGAGTATTGCCATCAGGCAATAATAGACCTTTCTTCTGACCCCGAATTGAGTGATGAAGTTGAATTTGCACTGATACGATTACAAAAGGCTAATTGATCTAAACTTTTATGTATATTAGTGCGCATCAGCAATGGTGCGCACTAATTTTTTTATAGAAAATAGTCCGTCTATGTTATCACTTGTCATACCGATCTATAACGAGGAGAAATTAATTGACGAGCTTGTCAGGCGTACAGTAGCAGCTATTGAAACAGTCACTGATAATTATGAGGTCATTTTTGTTGATGATGGTAGTCTTGACAGAAGCCTTGAAGAGATCCTTATGCGCCGCGAAAAGAACAGGAAAATTAAGGTTCTTTCCCTTTCAAAGAATTTCGGACATCAGGTGGCATATACAGCCGGCCTTGAATATGCAAAAGGCGAAATAGTCGGAATGATGGATGGAGATCTTCAGGATCCGCCGGAACTGATCCCCCGGATGTACAGGAAGATAACCGAGGAAGATTACGATATCGTAAGCGGAAAGAGAACAGGAAGGAAAGGTAGTGCTGGCCGTAATATGTTCTCAAGACTATTCCATTTGATATTCAGGAATATAGGTGATATAAGGAATATAGAGAACTATGGTAACTATGCTCTTATGAAGAGAATTGCCGTTGAAGCCTTGTTGTCAATGAAGGAAAAAGTCCGCTATCTGCCCGGACTAAGGACTTATGTAGGATATAAACAGGGTTCAGTCGAGTATGTGAGGGATGACCGTTTTAAGGGAAAACCCAAAATGACGATAAAGCGCTTATTCACACTAGCCTCAGATGCTATATTTTCATTCTCAAGATTACCGATTATCTTTTGCCTGTCTTTAGGGATAATTGGCACCCTTGTCTTCATGATGGCAGGTATTTATGTTATTGTTGCAAAGATATCCGGATTTGCTGTTCCCGGGTGGTCTTCAACTTTGCTGAGTATTTATTTCCTTGGATCAATCCAGCTTGTTTTTCTCGGAGTGCTGGGGGAATATATTTTCAGGAATTATAAGGAATCGCAAAACCGGCCACTTTATTTTGTCAGGAAATTCTATGATTGAGTTCAGAAATCATAATGAAAACAAGTTTACAGAAATATGTTTTTTTTACCTGCGCTGCATTGCTTCTGATAATTATGATTGTCATGAGCAGGTCTGCCGGTATTTCCTGCGATGAAGTCCTTCATTATGATCATTCTGTAGCAGTATTCGATTATTTTGCGTCACGCGGAAATGATTTGTCGGCTCTCAACACACCGGAAACAAATCTCAGGTATTATGGCCAGTCCTACGATAATCTTACAACTTTCTTAATAAAAACTCTTGGTATAGAAGAGGTGTATGACTTTCGCCATCTGATGAGTTCTCTGGCAGGCTGGGCTGTTATTTTAATAACAGCATTTTTTGCTGTGTGGCTTTCAGGTTTTGAGGCTGGAATCCTTGTAATGTTACTCTTTGCAGTGTCGCCGACATTTATGGGTCACGCAATGAATAACCTTAAGGATATACCATTTTCCCTGGCCTATATCTCGGGAATATTTTTTTCAATAAGGCTTGTAACTTCAGAAAATGATTTTAGATTGTCAGATATCATCTTTCTGGTCCTGAGCATTGCTTTTGCGATCAGTCTGAGATCAGGTGGCTTGCTGCTTATATGTTATCTCTTCCTTTTCTATGTTATAGTATTGATAGTCGGATATTTAAATAAAGAAAAAATTGAATGGCTAAATGCAGTTAAAGGCTTGTTTCTGATTACATTCATTTCATTTGCGGCATTTTTCCTCGGGATACTTCAATGGCCTTATGCTTTACAGAGCCCTTTTAGGAACGTACTTGAATCATACAATATGATGGCTCATTATCCGCTTACTTTCAGACAGCTTTTCGAAGGAACGGCTCAGTGGTCGGATTTTATGCCATGGTATTTCATTCCGAAATCAATGTTGATTACAATACCATTGGTAGTTCTTTCAGGATTACTTATTTTTTTCTTGTTAATAAGAAAAGTGTTCAGTTCAGGGAAAGCCTTGCCCTTCAGCTTGCTGCTGATCTCGCTTTTCTTTCCGCTTGTTTTTGTAGTTGTTATTAAATCAAATGTTTACAGCTCATGGAGGCAGTTTTTGTTCCTCTATCCCGTGATAATTCTATTATCAGCTTCAGGTTTTATTTATCTGTCGCAGGCATTTTACAAGAATTATCAAAAATGGCTACTTGCTGTTGTAATTATTTGTCTTTCATATAATCCTGTAAAATTTTCAATACTTAACCATCCTTATGAATATATTTATTACAATGAATTTACAGGAGGTCTTAAAGGCGCTTATCTGAACTATGAGACTGATTATTATTATACAGGACAGACAGAAGCATCTGAATGGTTAATAGAATATCTGAAGAGAAAAAATACAGACAGTGCCATAGTCAAAGCTACCTTTGCCGTCGACTGGCAATTCAGGGAATATCCCGGAATTAAAACATCTTACTTCAGAAATGAGGAGAGGAGTCATTACGACTGGGATTATGCAATAATAACAAACAGATATATACCAGTTTTTCAACTGAAGAATAATATCTGGCCACCCAAAAACGCAATTCACAGAATTTTGGTTGATGATGTTCCGATATGTATTGTGCTGAAGCGTGAAACAAAGGCTGATTATTTTGGCTACATGGCGCTTATAGAGGGTAGATATTCTGATGCGATCGATTTTTTTCGGGAAGCTTTGAGATTAAATGATCAGGATGAAATGATTTTTTATAATTTTGCCAGAGCGCTTAATGGGGCAGGTTTATTTATGGAAGCAGATTCAGCTTTGGATAAAGCCTTGGAAATCAACCCTGATTGCGAGTCTGTATTGATATATAAGGGGGATTTGGCGGCAAAGCGTGATGATAGCCAAAAGGCAAAAATGTACTTTGAAAAGCTGCTGAGCGTTAATATGAAGTATTATGAAGCTTATGTCAGGCTTTCAGGGTTGATTGCTGATGAAGATATCCTAAAGGCAAGGGGCATACTAAGGGATTGCCTGCGTTTGAACCCTCGTTACAAGCCTGCGATAATTGCGCTGGGAGATACTTACAGGAAAGATGACCCGGACATTGCTGAGAAATATTATAGATTAGCGGATACTATTAATTAATAATTATTACAGACATGAAAAAGACAATCAGAATTATTACATTATGTGCATTGATGGCACTTGGCGGACTGACAATTGTAAATGGACAGGGTTCTCAGGCTCAGAGAGATACTGTCAATATGGATACGGACGCAGTTCCTACTTTCTATTATAGTGTTGAAGATGAGAAGGCTGGTGCTGCAAAGGAAAAGGGTTCAACAGGTACAATTGCAATTATAATTGGTGCTGTTGTTATTGTAGGAGCAGGGGCATTTTTTCTGTTAAAGAAGAAAAAATAAAATACATTGAAAAAATTATAAAGGCTGATCCCGGTGCATTCAGGGATCAGCCTTTATTGTTGCGGAACAGGTTTCCTTTATTTCCTGTTTTGTGCGGTTTTTAAGTCCTCAAAACCATAACTATCTGATATATAG
>DAONXX010000105.1:0-6162 GCA_035414025.1 Bacteroidales bacterium
GATAAAATTGTTCCGGCTTTCTTTGATTTATAATTGGTTTTCCTTACGGCTGAAATTTTTTCGGTGACAAGTATATGCATATGAACCGGTTGATGAGAAGAGCTTATTTTTGTCTGGGCAGTTTGTCTGATGACGATACCCTTTTTCTATTTTCCGGAGATCTTATTTATAGATCTTTTATTATGATAATCAAGGTGTAAGGATGTATTTATGTAATACTTTTTATACTTATGCAAAAATCTTTTTCTATAGATTGGAATAAAATCAATTTAAAATAGTCTATTTGATAAAGAATATTTTATAAACAAAAGTCTGTTAATTATAATATATGAAAAGGTCAAGAATTATAACCGTAATAGTTATTGTAGTTATTACGATAGCGATGATAGTCTTCAACAAAATTACTTCAAAGAGTAATAAGGATAATACTTTTACCGAAGTAAAAAGAGGACTTTTTGAAATTACAGTATCCAATGCAGGAAAATTACTTGCTGAGAACTCAACTGATATAAAGGGCCCAGAGATCAACCAGAATGAACAGCAGGGTGGTGGTCGTGGTGGTCGTGGTGGTGGCGGTGGCATGATGCGTGCTCAAAACCTTGAGATCCAGGATATTGTTGCAGAAGGAACAATAGTTCAGGAAGGTGATTATGTCGCCCAGCTTGACAGGTCTGACTATACAAATACCCTGACTGAGGCTCAGCAGCGTCTCGAGACTCTCCAGAACAACCTTGAAATGGCAATTCTTGATACTGCTGTAACTCTTTCATCTTTGAGAGATGATATAACAAACCAAAGATATGCTGTTCAGGAAGCAAAAATCACTTTTGACGAATCAAAATTTGAACCGCCCGCAACTCAACGTAAAGCAGAAATCAATCTCAACAAGCAGCAACGCGCTCTAGATCAGGCTCTTAGAAGTTATTCGCTGAGAAGCGCTCAGGCATTGACTGATATTGCTACTGCCAGGAAGAGACTTAGCGATGGTCAGGATTATGTTGCCAGCCTTCAGGATTTCCTTGCTAAATTTAGAATTACTGCGCCAAAGGCAGGGATCGTTATGTATAAGGAAGAATTCAATGGCACGAAGAGAAAAGTTGGGTCTTCACTTAATCCCTTTGATATGGTTGTCGCTACAATGCCCGACCTTTCATCAATGATTTCAAAGGTCTATGTGAGTGAAATAGAGGTTAATAAGGTAAATGTTGGACAGAAAACGGTTATAACTATAGATGCATTGCCCGGCAAATCAATTAATGGTACAGTTACAAGTGTGGCAAATGTGGGAGAAGTCCTGCCAAATTCAGATGCAAAAATGTTTGAAGTCATTATAAAGGTAGATGGCACTGATTCAGAGCTGAGGCCTGAAATGACTTCATGGAACAAAATCATAATCAATAGTATTGATGATGCGATTTTTGTCCCTCTCGAATGCGTACATGCCGGGTCTGATGGTATACCTTATGTTGTCAGGAAAAATAAAACAAGACAGGTAGTTGTACTCGGTGAAGAAAATGATAAGAATGTAATAGTCAAGCAGGGGCTTGAGGAGGGTATGCCTATTTATGTTGTTCCTCCTGTTGATTTCAACAAATTCAGAATGGTTGGTCAAAATCTTCTGGCCAATATTCAGTAAGTATTGATTGTCTGAAGTTTCCTGCCAGTTATGTATCTTACATAATTGGCTGCAGACTATTGATAGTTGATATTTCATTAGTTATGGATGAAGATATTTTTAATAATAATTCCGGTAATTATTTACTTTCTGCCCTACAGCCTGTATGGTCAGACCAGGGGATGTACGGACCCGTTGGCAATTAATTACAATAAAACAGCCACGATAAACGACGGTAGTTGTGTCTATGATGCTGTTAAGATTTCACCTGTTTCGGAAAGTAACCTGTCTTCTGTATTAAGGGAGACATCAGGCCTTTTAAGCTGGAATGATTATCTATGGACCCATAACGATAACAGCGATATTAATATCTATATGCTGGATACAATCAGGGGAGAAATTTTAAATACTTTTCCTCTTACAGGAGCAGAAAATAACGATTGGGAAGAGATCTCAATGGATGAGACTCATATCTATATTGGTGATTTTGGCAATAACGGCGCAGGTAACCGTACAGATCTTAAAATACTTAAGGTTGAAAAAAACAGCTTTTTAGCAGGGAAGCCTTCAATTGAAATTATTAATTATTCATATCCTGAACAGACAGATTTTACAAGTCCTGGTGTAAATAATACGGATTTTGACTGTGAAGCTTTTATTGTATCCGATGACAGCATCTATCTTTTTACAAAACAGTGGATTAGCAATAGAACTAGCTTGTATGCATTGCCAAAATCACCCGGTACCTATACGGCGAAACTGAAAGCAACACATGATGTGGAAGGCTTGATTACAGGCGCCGTATACCTGAAATCAAAAAAAATTGTCGCACTGAGTGGCTACAGCAGTTCCCTGATGCCATTCGTATACCTTCTTTACGACTTTACAGGTACGGATTTTTTCAGCGGGAATAAAAGAAAGATAGTAATAGACAAACCTTATTATCAGGTTGAGGGGATAAGTACGGTCGATGGATTAAAATATTTCATTTCAAATGAATATAATTCAATTGGTTCATTTCTGACCATCCCAAACAAACTGCAGGTAATTGATCTTAGCATATTTTTAAAGAAATATATAAACACAATAACCGGGAAGCAGGATGACAGTCCGGATTCCAATTACATACCTTATCCCATTCCTGCAGGCGATTATATTTCAGTCAGGTGCAAAAATGATTCACTGCGGCACTTGAGATATTCACTTATTGATATGACCGGAAAGGTAGTTAAATCAGGAATGCTTCCTGATGAAACATCTGGCATAAGTGTTAACGGCCTGCCTGGAGGAGTATATGTTCTTAAGATTGGGGAAAACAAGGCAGACAGGTACAGGATAATAAAAAAATGAGCATTCTGTTCCTTATCTGACTTACTCAAAGATTCTATTCCGTAGATTCTCAGGATATATTTTCAAGTTTTTTGAAAGATGTTAGAAGTCCGCGGATAACAGCTGAACTTAAGCCCTGGTGTTCCATTTCATTAAGTCCGGATATTGTAATTCCCTGGGGTGTTGTAACCTTATCAATCTCTTTCTCGGTATGGTTTTCTGTTTCCAGGATAAGCTGGGAGGCTCCTCTGACAGTCTGGGCAGTTATCATTTGGGACATTTCCGCATTAAATCCGATCTCTATTCCGCCTTGCGACATTGCACGCATAAATCTCAGGGCAAATGCAATTCCGCATGCCCCTATAACAGTTGCTGCATCCATAAGATCTTCGGTGATGATAATTGTTTTACCCATCTTTTCAAACATGTCAACAACAATCTTCTCCTGTTTTGGTGTAGTATTCCTGAATGATATACAGGTCATCGATTCGCATATCTCAAGTGCAGTGTTTGGCATAATGCGCACATTGGGCACAGGGCCGAATTCTGTTTCAATATCCTTGTGTGAAATGCCTGTTACAGTTGAAATGAGAAAATGCTGTAAATTGAGTTTTGTTTTTATTTCATCTTTCAGCATCCTGAACTGTTGTGGTTTTACAGCTATTATTACTAAAGTGGCAGATGATATTGCTTCATTGTTATTATCAGTTACCGTAAAACCGTTTTTTCTCAGAAAGTCTATCCTTGATTCGCGTTTCTCGGAAAGTATAATTTCCTCAGCAGTAAATTGTTCCGACCTTATGAGTCCTTTGGCAAGGGAAGTTCCGATATTTCCTCCTCCGATTATAGCTACTTTGTATTTTTTCATTCTAATGTAATAAGTAAGCGAAGATAAGGAAAATCGCCAAATTTGACACGAAATTCAGCTGTGCTTATTAAAAAAATAAAAATATCCATCAGCGAGTCAATGTGGGTGTATCTGATATTTGTGGGCGATGAGGGAGTCGAACCCCCGACCCTCCCGACTTGTTAGTCGGGATGCTCTGAACCGGTTCTGATTTTTGGGAATACATTATATACACGAAAAACATCAGCGAGGTAATGTGTGTGTGTACCTGATATTTGTGGGCGATGAGGGAGTCGAACCCCCGACCCTATGCTTGTAAGGCATATGCTCTGAACCAACTGAGCTAATCGCCCAAAAAAGTGAGTGCAAATATAATTTACATTTTAAAATTCTGCAAAATAAAAAATACAATTCCATCTCTTATATTAATATGTTGAAAACAAGAAGTAAATATTCTATTTCAAGATGTTCTAAATTCGCTAAATTCACTAAATTCGCTACAAATTGTTATCATGCCATTAGAAGAAATATGCGGATAACATTTGATCATTTGTGTTTTTAACATGATGAAAATAATTGAGTTGAAATAAATCAAAACTGAACCTGACTTCAATGAGACAAATGATTTGTTCTTCAGCTGTTAATGCGGATAATGATTTAATCCGGATTGGCGTGAGTCAAACAGGGGTTCATTATTCTCTTAAACAAATGTTATCAACCCTTCATAAGAAAAACCAGAAGATCATCCTGCTTTTTGTTTGCCTGTTCTTTTTGCCTGCCTTGTATCCTCTTATGGCTGGAGAGATCTTTAATTTTGTGACAAATTCAGGGATGTCAACAACAGTCACTAAAGAATTGGCTGATGTCGGTTCTTATTCAGGTCAGTTTTTGGCTTTGCCACCTGTTGCTGTATGTAAAGACATTACGGTTTATCTTGGTACAGATGGCAATGTAACGATAAATGCCTCAGATATTGATGGAGGTTCATATGATCCTGATGGAATAATTGCAAATATTGTTGCTTCTCCGGCTTCATTCAACTGTTCAAATATTGGTCCCAACAATGTGACTCTTACTGTTACTGATAATACGGGAATGGTATCGACCTGCGTAGCAGTTGTTACTGTTCGCGATAACCTGCCGCCAGTTATGGCTTGTAAAAATCTGGTTGTATACCTCGATCAGTCGGGTTTTGCAAATATAACTGCTGCCGACATTAACAACGGAACTACGGACAATTGTGAAGGACCGATAAGATTATATATAAACCGGACAGTTTTCAGCTGTTCTGATATTGGTGCGCCAGTGGATGTAACTCTTACAGGAACGGATGCTTCAGGAAACACAGCTTCATGCGTATCACAGATCACCGTGAGGGATACAATATCTCCTGTAATCAGTTTAAAAACTTTTGAACTGGTTCTTAATACTGATGGAACAGGAACTCTTCATCCGTCGGATATTGATAACGGCACATCAGATAATTGCGGACCCGTTTCCCTGTCTGTCACTCCCAGCTCATTCAACTGCGGCGATCAGGGAATAAAAACTGTAGTTTTGACAGCCGTTGACTCTCATGGGAATTCTAAATCGGAAAGTGTTAAAATAACGGTGCGACCATGGTTTGAGATAGAAAGCATGTCTCTGGATAATTGTGATCTCGCCCTTCCCTTTGGGTTGTACAAAGCCGATATAACTGGAGAAGCGGATTCACTTTTTTCGTATTTCTGGGATGGCCTTGAGGATCTTTATAAACCTTTTCTCACTTTCATACCGGTTCCACCTTACCTTGTTTCCTCTAATACAAGCACATTAGAGAGACCTTTTTTCAATAACGCAGATTTGCCCGACGGTACTTATACTATAAGACTCATTGTGAAAGACAACATAGGATGCGTTGACACTTCTGAGATGGTTATCAGGAAGGAAGGCCCACTGCTAAATAATATTACAAGTGTTTATACAGAAGCCTGTGAGGGCGCAACAGCAATATATACTGTTAACAGTGATTCCGGGGCAATTTATTCATGGTCAATTGAAAACGGATTGCTTTTGACAGCCGATCCGGATACAAACAGAGTAGAGGTACAATGGAATCTGGGCGTCAGTCAGGGGGTTGTGAAGACAACAATTACAAGACATAATATTGCCGGAGATCCATGCATTTCATATGTGGTCGATACAGTCACAATTCATCCGGTTCAACTTCCTGAATTTAATTCTCCTGTCTTTACTGCCTGTGCTGATCAGGAATACACATATACACTTACAGGTACTTTTAAATCGCATTTCTGGAATATTACCGGAGGAAGGATTATTTCAGGAGGGAAGCAGAATGATAATTTTGTCAGGGTTATATGGGGCAATAACC
>DAONXX010000106.1:0-6112 GCA_035414025.1 Bacteroidales bacterium
GAGTCCGGAAATCATGAAAGGTCTTGTTGATTGATTCTTCCCGATTAACAAGGTCTTTTATCCTGTCTATTATATCATATTTTCTTTTCAGGTTTTCATATTTTTCAGCTTCCTGAACACGGTTGAAATCGTTTTTCTTCTCACGGTATTTTCCGAACAGTTCTTTTACCCTGTACTCAAGAGGATCGACCCAGATCTTATAATCTTCGATTTTCCCTCCCCCTTCAAGATATTTAGTCTTCCTATCTTCAGCCTCCAGTTTTATCTTTTTGAGGAAGAATGACCTGATTCTTTCAACATCATTCTTAATTTCTGAAGGAGGCCGGTTTTCAATCAAAAGTGCAAGCGTATCAACAAGCTCCTGTTTTGAAAACCCTGAATAATCAACCGGAGGTAATTCCATGTCCTCCGTTTCCGGAAAATCATCTTCTTCATCAGGCTGTGCATCATCAATTTTTTCTTGATTCTGCATTTTTCCGGCATTCATTTCTTCATCACCAGGAGTTACTGCTTCCGAATTATCATCAGAAGGAGCTTCTGCTGCAGCTACGTCTTCAGCAGGTATAACTTCTGTTTCGGTCTTGTCTTCAGCAGGTATAACTTCTGCTTCGGTCTTGTCGTCGGCAGGTGTAGCCTCTGTTTCGGTCTTGTCTTCAGCGGAAGAAGCAACTAAATCATTTGTACCTTCATCTGGCAGAGTAGTTTCAGCACCGGCAGCATCTTTTTCAGCCCCGTTTTGTTCATCACGAACAAAGTCATCCGAATCTTCAATATTCATGGTCAATCCTTTATTTTTCAGATTCTTTGCAATACAACATCATCACGGCATGCCGTGGAAATTTCAGAGTACGAAAATATTGAATTATTTATGAAATCTCAAGGAATTACAATAATTAATATGATAATCAGATGCTAACCATATTTACCTCTGCTAATCAGTAATAGAAATGACCACAGCTGACATAGTTCGCGTTGTTTTTTCCTAATGAGGTTTCAATAAAGAAACTGTTTTTAAACGCTTAAAAAAAAACAGAGTAACATATTCATTTCCAACCACAACAGGAATAATCTGTCTGGTTATCTTATTGTTTATTCCTGGTCTTGGTTATAAGATGGTGGATAGGATTAAAGATCTTCTGAATCAGACTCATATCTGAAGTTATTATCTCTGCTATACCTTGCATATTTTGATTGAATTCCAGCTTGTTCCCATACATAGTTACCAGTCCCGAGGGGAATGCAACTTCAATTATATAAGTATCATTTTCAGGGACAAGTGATTTAGCTTTTATCACACCTCTAACCATTCCATATTCAAGATAAGGATACCCGCTCAGTTTTATGTTTACAGTCTGCCCAGTCTTTACTTTGCCTGATCTGTTCATTTTTAGTTTTATCCTCCCAATATAATTGCCTGCTTGGTGAGGTATTATGTTAATAACTGGCTCATTTTCATTTACAAACTGATTGGCACTCCAGTACCTTGTAAAGCTTACAGTACCGCTAACCGGAGAGATCAGCAGGAACTTGTTCTCCCATATTTCTATTTGCGCCTTAAGGTTCAACAGTTCATTATTAAGGCTGGACCGATACTTTTCACTTTCTTCAACACGTTTAATCCTATAATCCTGAAGAATTTGATTCCTTTCAGCCAGCTCTATCGATTTCTGTGATTGGTCTATCTGTACCTGCTTGTGATCTATCCTTGCTTTCAGGTATGATTGATGAGATCGTTCATATTCGCTTTCCGAAAGTACGCCGCTCGCAAACAGCACAGAATCCCTTTTGAACTTTTTTGCTTCAAGTGATTGATTTTCTGCGTAGAGCTTTTCCTTGGCCTCCAGCTTGTCTAAATATGCTATCATCTCATTGATCTCCCGGGTTACTGAATTGATCTTAGCCCCGTAATAATCGTGTGTCACATAATTATTATAATCTGAAAGGCTTTTAACAAATGAGCTGTAAAATTCCTGAATCTCACCCAGACGGGTAAAAGAAGACAGGTTTTTTAAAGTAATATCTTCAGTTTGTGAAATAACGTCAATTTCATGTCCGAGTTCTCTGATCTCACTGACAGAAGCTGCTGATTCCATAGCTGCAATTACCTGTTTCGCTGTTACAGTATCTTTATCCTGCACATATATTTCACTAATCCGTCCGGAGATTCTTGATTCCAGGCTTACAGGCGGATTTTCGGTTGTTATTTCGACTGGCGAAGGTACAACATCAGGATACCTGATAATAGAGGCAAAAACCAGCATAAATACGAATATTGCTGCAAGAATCGTTGTGCCCCATCTCAATAATTTCGGAGGAGGAAGGTTTATAATTCTTTTTACTTGGTCTGAATGAAGCACTTCATATTTCAGGTCAGATCCCATTTGTGAAAATTCCTGTTTTGTTGACGTTTAATTTTCTCTTATTTCTTTCACTATTAACTTTTACTTATTGTTCTTCTAAAAGGAAGATATGGGTGTCATGAATCAAACATTTGACTCAATCTGATTTGATACAATATTGTAATAAGTTCCGCATGCTTCCATCAGGCTTGTATGATTACCCGTCTCCACAACCATGCCTTTGTCAAGAACTACTATTTTGTCAGCATTGCGGATTGTGCTGAGCCGGTGTGCAACTATTACCACAGTTTTTCCTTTAAAAAAGTTTGCCAGATTATCCATAATTCTTTTCTCTGTCATGGCATCGAGTGAATTGGTTGCTTCATCGAATATCACTATTGACGGATTTTTGTAAATAACCCGTGCTAGCAGAATTCGTTGTTTTTGTCCTTCGCTTAAACCATGTCCGTTTGTGCCGATCTTTGTATTATACCCAAGAGGAAGTGATTCTATGAATTGTCTGAGCTGAGCAGCCGCAACAGCGTTTAACATTGTTTCAATATCAATTTTTTCCATTCCGGGAGCAATATTACCTGCTATAGTATCAGGGAAAATGAAACCGTCCTGCATTATCGCACCAACATTTTCACGCCATGTTTTTATACTTAAAGAAGAAAGAAGCGTATCCCCAATAGTTATTTCTCCGTTTACTGGCTGATAAAGTCCAAGAATTAGTTTCAGCAAGGTCGTTTTTCCACTTCCGCTTGGTCCAACTATTGAGGTTGTTTTATTTTCTTCGATCAAAAGGTTAACATCCTTAAGAGCATATGCTGATCTTGGTCCTTCATACTGGTAACTCAGGTTTTTCAGATTTATATCCCTGTGTGCTGGCAATATCGTCAGTTTTTGAGTATCACCCGGCTCTTCCGGCTGCATATCATGAACTTCCGCCAGACGGTCGAGGCTAAGTTTTGCATCCTGAGAAATTCTGAGGAATCCAATTACCTGATTCAATGGCAGATTAAGCTGTCCGATAATGAATTGTACAGCCAGCATCATCCCCAGTGTCATTTCTCCTTTAATCACTGATGTGGCAGCTATAATTGTTATCAGTATGTTTGTGATCTCATTTATAACGGTTGCGCCTGCGGTCTGATGCTGAAGCAATCCCATGCTTTTCAGCTTTAAACCGAAGAGTCTTCCCTGATGTCCCTCCCACTCCCAGCGTTTGCTCAATTCACTTTGAGTAAGTTTAATCTCCTGAATACCGTTTATTATATTCAGAAGTTTTGAATTAGATGCTGACATCTCTTTAAATCGCTGGAGATCTAGATTTGCCCTTGGTTTTACAAAGAAGACTACCCACGTGATATATAAAGCCGATCCTGCAATAAACAGGCAGAATAACTTCATACTGTAAATGGCAAGAACAATTCCGAATATAAAAAGGTTAACGAATGAAAACAGAATACTGAGTGTCGTTGAAGTCAGGAATTCCTCAATCCTGTTGTTATCGTCTATCCTCTGCAAAATATCACCCGCAAGTTTTGTTTCAAAAAACGAAACGGGTAGTGACATAATCTTCTGCAGAAACCCGGAAATCACTGCAACATTTACTTTTGATCCGATATAAAGAAGCAGCCAACCTCTTATAAATTCAACCGACATTCTTCCGATTACCAGTGCCAGTTGTGCAAAAAGAATAAGATATATAAACCCTAAATCATTGTTATTAATCCCAACGTCTATAACAGATTGAGTCAGAAAAGGTATAATAAGCTGAATTACACTGCCAAGTATAAGTCCCAGTAAAATCTGTGCTGAATACTTTTTATAAAATCTGAAATACCTTAACAGGAATCTGAATCCTCCTGATTTTTCCTTGATGTTTTCAGTTTCATACAGAGCAGTAGTTGGCTCAATGATTAAAGCCAATCCGGTTCTTTTGCCATCTGTTAGAGTTGTTGCCCATCCTGTTATGAAATCATCACGGCTCATCGTCGCAATTCCTGATGCGGGATCGGCGACTAAAATTTTGTCCTTGTGAATTCTATAAACAACAACAAAGTGCTTTTGATTCCAGTGAACGATACATGGAAGAGGCACATTGTCCTTTAGCATTTCAAAAGAAATTTTCACTCCCATGGTTCTGAAACCTATCAAATCTGCAGCTTCAGAAAGACCCAGGAATGAGACACCTTCTCTGGTGATGAAACATTTGCTCCTTAAATAAGCGATTGAAAAATCCTTCTTGTAAAAATCTGCTACCATTTTCAGACAGGCTGGACCGCAATCCATGGCATCAGGTTGTCTGAAAAAGGGAAATGACATCAGAGTTTTAGTTTAAGATCTAAAATAGTAATTTGCTGGCAAAAACAGCTGAATAAATTTAAAATTATAAGGCATAAGTAGAAAATAGCAGAAGTATTAATAATGAATAATATATTTGTTATTGGATAACAAATGCCTTAGAAGAGCTCTTCCCATACTATGTCGGACGAGGAAATAATTGAAGGTATCCGCAACCAGGATGACAAAACTATTAACTGGCTGTATAACAACTATCTGCAGGTTGTCAGACATCATGTTTTCCAGAATAGCGGGTCTGAGGTTGATGTTTCTGATGTATTTCAGGAATCAATTATAGTGCTTTACCGTCGAATTATGGATGATAAACTGACCCTCTCTGTTGATTTGAAGGGATTCTTTTTCGGCATTGCAAAGAATGTTTGGAAAGGGCTGTTGAGGTATAAGTACAGAACATCCTACATTGAATATGACATTGCAGAAGAACCATCGGCAGATGAGTTCGAAGACCAGCTGATGGAAAGAATAGTTGCAAGAGCCTTTGGAAAGCTGAAGTCTGATGCCCAGACCATACTAAAACTTTATTTGGAAGGACTGACATACAGCGAGATAGCCTCCTCGATGGGTTTAAAAAATGAAATATATGCAAGGAGAAAGAAATATCTTAGTAAGGAAGCTCTAATTACTCTGATCAAAAAAGATCCTGAATACAAGTATTACTTTGGCCACGAGTAACGGATAATAAAATAAACGCCAAGCAAAATAGCTGAAGCAATAATCAAGATCAGGCAGTATGGTGGATAAACAGGTGAATTGTCCCCATAGATAACGTAAGCTGACCAGAAATATGGATGTGATCTGAACTGGTCTGCATTTTTAAGAAAACTAACCCGGGCTTTTTTCAAAGCGTTGCTTTTTGAATATCCCTTTTTTATGTAACAGTAGAATTTTTTCATTATTTCGGCACCGGAACGGTCTTCTATTTCCCACATTGACAAAACCGTGGATTTGCTTCCTGAGTAGGCAAATCCCCTTGCAAGGCTAAGAATCCCCTCTCCCTCATGCAAATATCCTGAACCGCTGTTGCAGGAACTTAATACAACCATTTTTGCCTTAAATGGTATTCCATATATTTCGTATGTCTTAAGAAAACCATCTTCTGAACCGTCTGGCTCAGGAGAAAATATCATTTTAGAATGCATCGGATAGCGATCGTTTAATAACGTATGCATAGCCAGATGGACAATGTCATATTTGTCAGCTTTTTTCTTAAAGACCGATTCAAGAGCATCTGCTCCTTCATAAAGGATGCCGTTCGTAATAGCTGATATAAACCTTGCTTCTTCCCGGGCATAAGGGAGGGCTTTAATTCTCAATATCTCCTTCCTGGATGGATTGGTCAATGAATCAATTATCAGATTATTATCATATGCCGGAGCAAAAGAAATTGTCTTGTTGAAAATTCC
>DAONXX010000107.1:0-5904 GCA_035414025.1 Bacteroidales bacterium
TTTACAAGGCCGTTTGATTTACTCAGTCGGGGTGAGAAGACTCGAACTTCCGACCTCCACGTCCCGAACGTGGCGCGCTAGCCAACTGTGCTACACCCCGGATGAATTAAAGAACTACTTAACATTCCTCTGGCACGCTAAGCTCCCGGTAATTTTCAAAATGACACCCCACTTTGACCATCGAAGCTCTAGCAAGGCCATATTTGTCCTCCGCATTCCTGGCGAAGGAAGATAATGATTGCCTCTACTTAAGCAGAAACAATCAGGCTGACAAAAATAATAAATTCTGTGATATATTTGTACAAATATTAATCCCTGATGATAATCCACCTCCATTTTCACGGCAGGGCAACTGGCGTCACACGAAGTATAGAAAGCATAATTCCGGCCCTCAATAAATACTCTGATGCAGCTGTTTTTGGGTATGGTATTAATTCACTCCCTATCAGCCTGAAAAAGCTGCTGAAAGCCATAAAATCAGATGAAAACAAAACAATAATACACACCCACAGGATCAATGAGATCCTCTTCGCACTACTGCTGCGCTGCCTGGGAGGAAAATTCAAACTGGTCTTCACACGACACGCGGAAAGCAAACCTGCGAATTTTACATACTTCCTGATGAAGAAGGCTGACAGCATTGTTACCCTTAGCAAAACTATGTCTGATAACCTGAACTTGCCCAACACTTTGATACCTCATGGCATCAATACCGATTTATTCAGTACAACGAAAAACAAAACCTTCAGCAAGCTCATTCAGAAAAATATTATAGGCGTTGTCGGGAGAATACGACCGGCTAAAGGTCAGTTAATTGTAGTAAAAGCTGCTGCTGAATCCCTTAAATCAAATCCCAAATGGGGCCTGTCATTTATAGGAAGAATTGATGATCTGAAGTATGCAGATATGATCTATTCTTTTGCAAAAGATGAAGGGATATCAAAGCAAATCCGATTCCTCCCCGAAACAAATCATATAGAGGATTTTTATTCTACCTGTGATATTATAGTAATTGCTTCACAATCTGAAGGCTTCTCCCTTGTGTGCCTCGAAGCCATGGCCTGCGGTCTGACAACAATAGCAACCGAAAATGTGGGGATACATTCAGATGTGATACGACATGGGGAAAACGGATTCCTGTTCCCGGCAAACGATATAACAGCCCTGAAAAATATCCTTGAGAAAATAATCTTAAAAGAAACAAGCTTAAATCCGGAAATGATCCGGCAAACAATAGTCGATAACTGGAGTATTGAAAAATCAGCCGAAAGGCTATTTCATCTTTACAGTATTTTATAATATTATTAAACTGTTCCTTTTTCAATCAGATCGGACAGGATAATTATTTCTCGGTTCTCACATTCCCCCTGCTCCTGCCCAACCCTTCTTATTCCGCCCTTGAACCTTTGCGTCGTTTCTAATACGGATCCACATCCACCCCAATCCTCAAGCCTCCTGCACCCTTCTCCTTCTCCAACCTGTCAAGCCTTGTCCGTATCATCTCCCTGGCTTTTTGCAGAGATTTCTGTTTTTCAATCTTTATAAGAAGTGTTTTTATATACCACGATTGTATCCGGGATATAAGCGGGTACTCCGGCCCAAGAACCCTTTTGCCGAACGCGTCCTTAAGATCCCTGCCAAGGATTTCAGCAAATGCATCAAGTGCTGCCCTGTCCCTATGCTTCAGATTGATCCGTATCATCCTGACTAAAGGCGGATAGTTGAATGTTTTCCTCTCTTCTATCTGCATTCTGTACATGGTCTTATAGTCGTGCCTCAGCATCAGCCTTATAATTTTATTATCAGGATCAGATGTCTGTATTATAACTTTACCCTGTTTCTGCCTTCTCCCTGCTCTTCCGCTAACCTGCTCCATAAGCTGAAAGCCCCTCTCATGAGCCCTGAAATCAGGAAAATTAAGCAGGTTATCGGCATTCAGAATCCCTACAACAGTAAGATTCTCAAAATCAAGACCCTTCGATATCATCTGAGTACCTATAAGAATATCTATACGGCGTTCCTCGAATGCCTTGATAATCCTGTTGAAAGAAGTCCTTGATCCAGTTGTATCATGATCCATCCTGCCTACTTTAGCAGAAGGGAATACTATCTTTATCTCATCCTCAATCTTCTGAGTCCCGAACCCTCTTGTTGCAAGACCTGATGAGTTGCAGTTGCCACACACGTGAGGTACATGTATTGAGTATCCGCAATAATGACATACGAGCCTGCCTATGCTCTTATGATATGTCATGTTTACCGCGCACTGTTTACACAATGGGATCCAGCTGCACTCAGAACATTCGATATAGGGTGAAAAACCCCGCCTGTTCTGGAATAATATTACCTGTTCCTCTCTGTCTAAAGCTTCATCAATAGAATTTAAAAGCTCCGGTGTAAAATGTGAAACCATCAGCTTTTTTCGATAGGCTTCCCTGGAATTTGCCAGGATTATCGATGGCAACTTTATGGCCCCATACCTTTCATTAAGCTCTGCTAGTCCGTATTTGCCCGTTTCAGCATTGTAATAACTCTCAATTGATGGTGTAGCAGATCCAAGTATTGTTTTAGCCTTATGGATACCGGCCAACATGATAGCCGAATCACGTGCCTGGTAACGCGGCGAAGGATCTTGCTGCTTATAGGATGTATCATGCTCTTCATCAACAATAACAAGTCCCAGGTTTCTGAAAGGAAGGAATATTGATGATCTGACTCCCAGCACCAGGCGGTATCCCGAAACCGGATCATTCGCTGCTACTTTTTTCCATATTTCAACCCTTTCCTGATCATTAAAACGGGAATGATATATCCCTGTCAGATTACCAAAATGTTTCTGCAATCTTATTATCAGTTGAGTTGTAAGAGCTATTTCAGGAAGAAGATAGAGGACCTGCTTCCCCTGCTTTATCTGTTCTTCAATAAGATGGATATAAATCTCGGTCTTGCCGCTTGAAGTAACTCCGTGGAGCAATACTACATCCTTTTCCTTAAAAAGCTCCCTGATTTTATTATATGCTATAGTCTGTGTCTTACTTAGAACCCTTATCTGTTCCGGGTTATTATCTGTATGCTGTAGTCTTCCAACCTCAATTGACAGTTGCTTAAGGATCCCTTTCTTTACAAGGCTATTAATATGGGAATTGGCAGAACCGGATCTTTTTAATAAATATGATTTTCTCAAAGGCTTTATCTCTGAGTTATCCGTATAGCCAGTCAGATAAAGATATGCTGTAAGTATATCAGATTGCCGGGGCGCTTTTCTTAGTGAATCAAATATCTTATTCAGTTCAGCATCTGAAAACCTGTGATTAAGTTCTACAAAAGTTTCTTTTTTGGGCTTGTATTTTTCAATAACCGGAGCATCCTTTTCTCCTTCGGGGAAAAGAGCTGTCGGAACAGCTGCTTTCATAACTTCGCCCTCGCAACACATGTAATATTCTGCTATCCATTTCCACAGCTCCAGCTGCCTGTTATTTATCACAGGATCAGGTCCGAATACTTTAAGAACCGGTTTTATGTCAGCAAAATCCGGGGTATCATTATGCACCTTTGCAACAACGCCTGTGTATACCTTTTTATCTCTTAGCTGTACGAGCACTCTTACTCCTCGCATTATAATTCCCTGCATCTCCACAGGAATGCTATAGGTTAGCCTTGTTTTCAAGGCTAATGGCAAAATAATATCTGCGAAACTGCTTTGCATCAGTAAAAGTAAAATGCAATGTTATAATAAAAACCGGGCCTTTTTATCAGGGTTTATACTGACAAGGATATTTAATTCGTTTTTATGAACGATGCCAGGACAGTCAGAAGATGTTCTTTTCGAATCGGTTTAACAAGACAGGCATCACAGCCTGCTTCAAGGACAATGTCTTTATCATCTTCAAAAACGAAAGCTGTTTGTGCAATTATCGGGAGGGTTTTCCTTATCGCCCTGATCTTTTTTGTCGCTTCAATACCGTTCATGTCCGGCATTTGCATATCCAGAAGAACAACATCTATATCAGGTGTGTTTTTAATGATCTCTATCGCTTCCATACCCGATCGTGCAGTAAGGATCTGCAACCCCGTATCAAGGAGGGTCCTGGTCAGGTAAAGAAGTACGTCTTTATTATCATCAACAAGAAGACATTTCTTTGAGCTCCAGTCAATACGGTCAAGTGATTGTTCCTTTAGGACACCCTTCAGTCTTGTCTTTGTACTGCCAGCCTGTTTAATGGGGATAGAAAAACTGAATTCGGAACCTACGCCTTTCTCAGATTGTACAAAAATTTTCCCTCCCATCCGCTCAATCACCTCTTTTGCAAGCGTCAGACCTAAACCGAGCCCTTCAAAGGGACGCTGATGACCATCTACTTCCTGTCTGAACTCTTCAAAGATCTTTACAAGATTTTCCTCATTGATACCAATTCCGGTGTCTTTTATTTTGAATACAAGGTTATCACCTTCCTTTAAATAGCTTAAGTCAATCGATCCGTCAAGAGTGAATTTTATGGCATTATCCATGAGATGGCTCAGCACCCTCTTAAGCCATATCTTATCAGTGAATATCATATCAGAATCTTCGCTGAACTGGTTCCTCACATTGAGAATTATCGATTTTTCGCTTCTGCGTATTATCTGTCTTGATTCTTCGACCACATTATTCACGATTTCATTGACAGAAGCAGCCTCGTAAGTAATCTCTATCTGGGAACTCTCAAGTCTCGACAGATCTATTATATCACCAATTATCTGCAGAAGTTTTTCACTATTATAGTTTATCTGTTCAATATATTCTTTCTTGACATCCGGTGTTATATCGTCAGCAAGCAAAAGGTTTGAAAAGCCCACCACACTGTTTAGAGGAGTTCTTATCTCATGTGAAATGTTAGACAGGAAACTTGATTTCAGACGGCTGTTTGTCTCAGCTTCCAGAATGGCTCTCATAAGTTCCTCATTTATCTTCTTAATCTTAGTGATGTCTCTTGATATTGTCATCACACCCAGTAAATTTCCGGCATCATCCCTAACCCGAACGGATTTGGTCGAGAGGCTTACATAATGGCCTTCCCTGTGCTTTAGTCTTAGCTCACATTCATAAAAGCCGTTTTTTCTTAATCCATCAACTAACCTCGCCCGGTAATCCCTGTCTTCAGGATGGAAAGTTGTATTTGGATCACGAACCGTCGAGTTATACTCTTCCCTGTCATAACCAACTATAGAATAAAAAGCTGAATTTGCATACTTAAGTTTGAACTCGCCGTCGTAAAAAGCAATTCCATCATCTGCTGAGTAAAAGAGTATCTTGTATAGGATATCCGTTTCAGAATACTGTTTCATAACAAGGTCCTTCTGCTCCTCCAGATCGGAATTTGATTTCAGCAGGTCATTATTGATCTTTTCCAGTTCCTTACTCTTTAAAATAAGCTCCTTATTAATTTTCCTCATCCTCAGGAAGTAGCAAACAATTATCGCAGAGATTATTACAAGCACCCCTGAAAGAGTAAGAAGAAAAGGAAGTAATCTCTGGGATAATACTGGGTTTGAATTCAGTGCCAACAGAGAGTGACTGTTACCTGCTCCAAAAGCCACTAATGGGATAAGGAGACACAGGCACATAATAATCCACAGCAGAAATTTGCCGGATTGCCCTACTCTATCTTTCCGGATCTCTCTTTCCATCCTCTCAAATCAACCTTTAATCAGACTATTTCGACATTATGACGTAAGCAAATATAATTATTCAAATTATATTTGCTTCAGATTTTTTAACAAAATGTATAACTGGATGACAGAATTATGCATAATTATCAAGAAATACCTTACAATCGACTGTAAATATCCTTTTTGTCGCTCGTTTTAAAAACAAACTTTATCTAAAACAGGCATCACAACTTTTAAATGTCTTTCATAAACCCC
>DAONXX010000108.1:0-5725 GCA_035414025.1 Bacteroidales bacterium
AATTAATGTCTTTATATTTATTTATATAAATTTTAAAAATAGGAGATAAAACTATGAAAATCAGCAATTCAAGATTCCTGACTTTACTTATTCTTTTATCGGCAGGAATTATCATCAATTCAACAGTTAAGGCTCAGCCAACTTCTCTCACAAAAGAAGAGATGCTTTATTATACTTCATTGTGGCAAGGCGACCGCTTTCCTGACGGAAGGCCTAAGGTGCCGGATGATATTATTGAGAGAATGAAATTTGTTTCAGTCACTGAGGCATGGCAGAATCTTAACAGCATGAGAGATGAAGCGAACCAGGGAGCCGCCAGCTTTGGAGAAATCAGAACTCCGGCTTATACAAACCAGTATGTCGGCAACTGGAAACAGTTAAGAGAAGGTGTTGTTATCTGTGGAAGAGCATCAACAATGCATTTTTTGCCTTATCGTCCTGACCTTAACGGACTTATTCAACAGCAGGGAATGAAAGATGGCAGAAGCCGCGGTCAGTACGTCTGGGGAATAGACCAGCTGCAGAAAGGCGATGTATATGTAGCCAATGTCTGTGAAGGAATACTTGATGCATCACACGTAGGAGATAACCTTGGCACAACAATCTGGACAAAAACAGGGAACGGTGCAATAATAAGGGGTACTTTACGTGACATGTTCGGAAACCTTGAAATTGATGAAAACTGGAATGTTTTTGTCCGCGATTTCAGGCCGCAAGCCAACAGTTCCAATCTTTGCATCGGTGTAAACTGCCCCATTCAGGTCGGATATGTAACTGTCATGCCCGGCGATATCGTTCTGGCTACAAATGAAGGTGTATGCTTCATCCCTCCGCAGCTTGCATTAAGAGTCGTTGAAATCTCTGAAAGAACACGAATGCAGGATGTTTGGGCTCACATGGGGGTCAGGGAAGGTCGTTTTACAGCTCAGCAGGCTGATGGCGCCTATACTCCTGAAATGAATGCTGAATTCACCCAGTGGCTGAAAGATAACGTTAATACAATGGGCAAGTTTTTTGACAATCCTAAAAAAGCACCGTCACCAGAATTCATCCGTGCCCTCATCAAGGAACGTGAGGCAAGATTTGCACCACAGAAATAGTAACTAAAACTAATATATGACAATGCTTACAGCATCTTATAGATTAGCTTAAATGCTTATTTTTGGTGTTAAATGCTCTTAATTTAACAGACCGGCCAGCCTTATAGATAGTAATTTTGAAAAAAATTACTATTTTTAAGGCGAAGTTCCGGTCTTTTTTTCAGGACCAAAAGACTAGTAAAAACCAATTTACAAAACATATTTTTATGAAACCAAGCGAAAAACAACTAGTAATAGGAAGACGCAATGCCCTTAAAATGATGGGCCTCGGCTCAGCCGGAATGCTGGCTGCAGGTTTTTCCGATATCAATGCAATGGAAGCGGCAGCAGAGCTAAAACCTAAAGGAAAGCCTCTGCTCACAAGCGGAAACAGCAGTGTCGCTTTAACATCAGGTACTGATCGTAAACATATGATCTCTGAAGTTATCAAACCTTTTGACAAGGAGATTCGTTCCGGTCTGAAAGGCAAACAACTTGTCATTAAAGTGAATATGGTTGTTACAGACACTCCGCTCTGTGCTCCTCACGTTGACGCCCTTGATGCCCTGCTTGCATATCTTAAACCCATCTACAAGGGTCAGATAATTATTGGAGAATCAAGTTCTACTTTTGATTCTGCCCCCGGATTTAAGACTTATGGATACGCAGACCTTGCAAGCAAATACAATGTCAAATTCGTAGATCTCAACGGAACAGCAGGAACTCCTGCCTATGTTCTTGACAGAAATCTGCACATGGATAAGATTCAGCTCATTGATACCCTGGTTAATCCCGATAACTATGTCATATCACTGTCAAGACTGAAAACACACAACACTGTGATTATGACAGGCGGTGTAAAGAACATGGCAATGGGAGCTCCTCTGATGCACACAGTAAGTGGCAGTAACAGACCAGTTAGTTATAAGAGAAATATGCACTCCGGCGGACCACGCTGGCTGCATTATAATATCTTCGCAGTCTATCCGCAGGTTCGCGCTGACTTCACAATAATCGATGGAATTGAAGGAATGGAAGGCAATGGCCCGATTAGCGGCACACCTGTTGACCACAGAATTGCATTGGCAGGACAAGACGCCGTGGCAATCGACAGCCTCTGCTGCAAAATGATGGACATATCCCTTGATGATGTCGGCTACCTCACTTATCTTGATGCAGCAGGATATGGTAATATCGATTATAATAAGATAGATATTATAGGAAGCACCAAACCTGAAGATCATATTATTAAATATGAACTCGCTTCAAATGCTGCTTATCAGCTCGAATGGAAAGATCCTTTTGCTATCCCCGGACAAGGTGGACAGGGTGGTCAGCGCCCCCCTCAGCAGCCACAACCAGGCCAGAAGCCAGCACAACCACAACCCAGATAGGGTTAAAATAAGTTTAGTATTTAAATGTAAACAGCTATCTCGAATAGCTGTTTACATTTGATATAAGTTCATAATTTTCTAAAGATTACATTCCCTCATGTATATGAGTATTGTTACTCTGTATTATTTTTCTTATCTTTATTAATCTAATAACAATTTTATAATTACTAACCGTGAATAACATAAAACTATCTCTCAAAACCCTTGTAAAATCATATAACGAGAAAAACACTGTTGCATCTGTAATCGAAAAGGATAAAGAATATGTTGACAGAATTCTTGATACTCCACTCTCAACTGATGAATTCAATTTCCTAAAAGATTCTGTAAAATATGTAGGGGTTACAAAGAATTTCCGTGAAATCATAGATTTTTTCAAGGTGCCGTCAAAAGAAACACCGGCAGGTTTTAAAATTGAGTATGCCATTAAGGAAGACGGACTCCTTAGCGTCGACCTGGCACGAGACATATCATACGATAAAAATGGGATCAAAAGACCCACAAAAGTTTTGTTCTCAGCCGACAGCGCAAATCCTTACGAAATAGATTCAATAAAAAACATGATCGCAAATCTTACCTGCAATCCCGGTATAATTTACGACCTGTTCATTAACAATCCCAAAGCAAATGTAGGGAACAAATTCAAAACACGCGATGAGGTAATGCAGGAAATAGGCAATATACTCGGCCCTGGCTGCGATATTTCAGTTGAACTCAACAATCCTTTTTCCAACAATATAAATGAACTTCTTGAAGAAGCTGAGAAATTCAGGGAAATGCTCTCCAAATACAGGGTCGTAATAAAAGTGCCTCACACAGGACCGGTTAACACCGAAAATGTTCATGAACTGCTTGAAGGAGATAAAAAATTCCAGCTCGCTTATGACGCCGGCCTTACAAAAGACAAATTCAGGGGCCATAATCTTGCTCTGCTGTTGCATGAGCATGGATTCAGAATCAACTTCACCCTGATGTTCGAACCTTACCAGACAGCACTGGCCCTGCAGGCAAGACCTTATTTTATAAATTCATTTATAAGACATCGCGGAGCCGCAAGCAGATCAATCAAAAAATACCTCGATCAGTTTGCTTCATCAAATGACAATAAGAGTCTCGAAGAACTAAGGACCTTCTTCATTGAGAAAGATTTTCTGCCTCCTTCAGGAATAAGCATGAATCTCCCTGAGGTAAAGAAAATGGCTGAAAGAATATTGAAATACAGGAACTGGGACAACTGTGAAGGAAGCGATGAACTTGACAGTGTCCGCCACAGCCTAAGAATACTGAGAAATTCAAATCTTGATGATACCCGTCTTATCATCTGCAGCATGGAAGGTGAGGATAACTATCCTGCTATAGACAAACTTTTGGCTGAACCGGAATTCATTGATATGGCTCACCGGATAGTAATAACCGCTGAACCGCAATACCTGGCAAAATTTACAACAACTCCGCAGGTCATATCCTACCAGAGAAGGTTTATGAATGCAGCTAAAGGTCAAAAGTAATAGAATAGACTTATATATATTTATTAATAATAATAACTAAAAATTAAAGAGATATGGATCCTAAATTAATGGGAGTTTTTGCACCTATCACAACCCCTTTTGATGAAAAAGGAGAAGTTGCATACGACAAACTCAAAAAGAACATGGAGTTCTACGCAAAATCAAATCTCAAGGGCTACCTTGCCCTGGGATCAAATGGCGAAAACAAGAGCCTGACAAATCAGGAAAAAGAAAAAGTTCTTGAAATAATAATTAAGAATAAAGGTGAGAACCAGACTGTTATGACTGGCTGCATCTTTGAATCAACCAAGGAAACCATCGAATTTGCATTGCTGGCACAGGATCTTGGAAGTGATTTCATAACATTATTGCCGCCTTCATATTTCAAGAAACAGATGACAGACGCGGTTCTTCTTAAATATTTTACTGATGTTGCAGGGCACCTTACAACTCCGTGCCTTGTTTATAACGCTCCGCAATTCTGTGGCGGAACAACACTCTCAGTAAGCCTTGTGAAAGAACTGGCAAAACATCCGAATATTGTAGGTATTAAAGATTCCTCTACTGGCAATATTGAAAACTTTCTTTTCGCTGTCAGAGACACTTTTAACGTGATGCCGGGATCAGCAAATTTCTTTATGAACGGTCTCTTCATGGGAGCTTCCGGAGGAGTTGTCTCTCTTGCAAATATATTTCCTGATATTACACATGAGCTTTACACTCTTGCAGTTAACAAGAAATATGAGGAAGCTTTTAAACTGAATGAAAAGATAGTTCAGATGAATAAGACTGTATCCGGCTCCGGAGGCGTAGCTGCAGTCAAGTATGCCATGGATCTGGCAGGGCTATACGGCGGTAATCCAAGGCTCCCCCTCCTGCCTCTCGGTGACGATATGAAAAAGAAAATAAAAGAATACTTACAAAAAGAAGGAATGATCTGAAACAAGAATTAAAAAATCATCATTGATAAAATGACTATTTTTTAGTGTGATTTCATTATTCCATTAAATCAAAATTTATGTGATGAAACCCACATGATTGAATTCAAACGCAAACACGTAATGAATATAATTTTCAATCATGTGGGTTCCCCCGCTTGAGCGGGACAGGCTATCAGACCATTAAAATAAAAATTATATACTGATGAAAAAAATACTTGTAAATGAAAAAGTAAGTCCGGATGCCCTTAACATCCTGAAAAAAGCCGGAGAAGTTGTATATATGCCGTCCGGCGATCATGACGAATTCAAAAAACTTGTCAGGGACGTTACAGCCGTTATGCTTGATACTACTATTAAGTTCACTCCGGAACTTATGGATATTGCTCCGAATCTTAAGGTAATAAGCCGTACAGGCACCGGTGTCGATAATGTTGATGTTGAAGCTGCCACCCAGAGAGGCATAATGGTCCTTCATACTCCTGATGCAAATACCGGCACTGTTGCTGAACATACTCTCGCACTTATCGGTGCAATTACAAAGCATCTGCTCTTCCTTGACAAGGAAACAAGAGATGGCAAATTCAAAACTGCAAGAAGACTATATCTTCCCATTGACCTTGACGGAAAGACCCTGGGTATAATCGGATACGGAAGAATCGGGAAACAGGTCGCAAGAAGGTGCATGGCAGCCTTTAACATGAAGGTGATAATTTATGACCCTTATATAGATGACAGTGTAGTTGCTCCCGAAGTAGTCAGATACGCCTCGGAAGAAAAGGTATATAAGGAAGCTGATGTTCTTT
>DAONXX010000109.1:0-5703 GCA_035414025.1 Bacteroidales bacterium
TGAGGACCTCGTAGGCTTCAGCTGCCTCCTTGAAACTCTCCTCAGCTTTCTTGTCTCCGGGATTCTTATCGGGATGATACTTTAAAGCTTGTTTCCTGTAAGCTTTTTTAATCTCTTCTTTTGTAGCGCTTTTAGAAACCCCAAGTACCTCATAATAATCTCTTTTTTCCATTTATAAATCCTATTTGCCTGCAGTTCCAGCTTATTCTCCCACAACAACCTTTGAGTATCTTATTACCTTATCTTTCAGGTAATACCCTTTCAGTATGACATCGACATTTTGTCCTTTCTTTTCCTCTTCTTCGACAGGGACTTTTGCTACTGCATCGTGAAGTTCAACATTAAAAGGACAGTTGAGAGCATCAATTTCCTTAATGCCCTGTTGTTTCAGGAACTCACTGAATTTATTGTATATAAGAATTATTCCATCTTTAATTGCCGGCCAGTCCTTCGCATCCTCAATGTGAGAGAGAGCTCTCTCAAAGTCGTCCATAACCGGAAGGATCTTAAGTATTATATCTTCAGCGGCATATTTTGAGAGCTCTACTTTTTCACGCAGCGTACGTTTCCGGTAATTGTCAAATTCAGCTGAAAGGCGCAGATATTTATCCTGCATAACTGCCAGTTTTTCTTTATACGACTTATCATCTGCGACAACTTTGTCAGAGCTGGCCGGTTTTTCTTCTTTTGTCAGATCAGAAAATTCACCTGAGTTGTCAGAAACAGTTTCATCTTCCAAATTGGTATTGACATTTCCTTCGTTGTTGTTATTATCCTTATTATCTGAAGTTTCAATGTGTTTATTATTCACGGGTTCTGTCCCGTCATGAGTTTTCTTTTTCACCATCACCTATAATTATTCGAATTGATACCGTTGTGATATCAAATTATCTGCCAATGAGGAAATATTGACATTTTGACAGTGGCTTTTTTGCCGCTGTCCTGTTTCTAAATTCGTTTTATGTTTGCACCAAGTGCGTTAAGCCTTTTATCTATATCCTGGTAGCCTCTGTCGATCTGTTCTATATTATGAATTATGCTTTGGCCATCAGCCGACATGGCAGCTATTAGAAGGGCCACTCCGGCTCTTATATCGGGAGAACTCATAACAGTACCGCGAAGCCGGATCATTTTATCCATTCCAATAACAGTTGCGCGGTGGGGATCGCAAAGAATGATCTGAGCTCCCATATCTATCAGTTTGTCAACAAAGAAGAGCCTGCTTTCGAACATTTTCTGGTGGATCAGCACTGCACCTTTTCCTGCGTTGCAGTTACAAGGAATATACTTAACAGATCGGGAGTAAGACCGGGCCAGATAGCATCAGCTATGATCATTATTGACCCGTCAATAAATGTTTCTATTTCGTAATGTTCCTGGTGCGGAATATAGATGTCATCTCCTCTTCTCTCAAGAGCAATCCCAAGGCGCCGGAAAGAATCGGGGATAATTCCGAGGTTATCGTATGCAACGTTTTTTATTGTCAGTTCAGATTCAGTCATTGCCGCCATGCCAATAAAGGAACCTATTTCGATCATGTCGGGCAATATTGTATGTGTACAGCCTTTCAGTTCTTTAACGCCATGAATATGCAGCAGGTTGGATCCGATTCCCTCGATATTGGCTCCCATTGAAACGAGCATTTTGCATAGCTGCTGTATGTAAGGTTCACAGGCTGCATTATATATTGTTGTACTTCCCCGGGCAAGAACGGCAGCCATTATTATATTTGCTGTTCCGGTTACTGAAGCTTCATCAAGATGTATATATGATCCTTCAAGTTCGGAGGCTTCTGCCCTGTAGAACAGACCGGGATCGTCAGATTCAAGGACTGCACCAAGTTTCCGGAAACCTATGAAATGAGTATCAATGCGTCTGCGTCCTATCTTATCTCCTCCGGGTTTTGGAATAAATGCCTTTCCGAACCGTGCAAGCAGAGGACCGACAACCATTATTGATCCTCTCAGACTCATGCTCTGATCCCTGAATTCAGGTGTCTGAAGATAATCGAGGTTAATATTTTCAGCTTTGAAAGTAATTACTGAACCTGATTCACGGGTTATTGTCACACCCATGCACTCAAGCAGTTCGATAATTTTGTCAACATCGGCAATTTGTGGGATGTTTCTGATTGTAACACTATCTGAAGTAAGAAGTGTGGCACATATTACCTGAAGGGCTTCATTCTTGGCCCCCTGTGGAAAAATTTCACCACTGAGACGTCTGCCTCCCTCAACGATAAATGTTCCCATTAATGACGGTTATGCCCCTTCTTTTTATTGTAATGTTTTCCCTGTTGTTTATTCTGCGTTTTCCCCTGGGGTTTCTTTTTGGTTTGCGGCAACAGTTCCTTTATTTCAAGGATCTTTACCCCTTCTGTTATTTTCAGCTTGCCTTTTGAAAGGTAGTTCAGATCATTTATTATCACTTCATCTGCAACCTGACTTCTGTTCCAGGTGACATATGATTTTTTCATCTGATTGACAATCAGTGTTGTCATATATTCCTTTTCCTCTCCCTCCTCAAGCTTTACAGCAGCATCTATCATCAGTTCAATTATCTTGCCATAATGAAGGAATTTAATATTTCCCTGCTGATAAGGTACCTGTTTGGGCTTTTCTACGAATCTCGTTGGCTCAGGCATAGGATATGGAGAATCTATATCAAGGTCAAATTCTGCGATCAGGGCTAGATGGTCCCACAGCTTATGCTTGAAATCACCTTCATCACGCAGGTGGGGGTTAAGATTGCCCATTATCTGAATAATAGTCCGGGCTGCACGGTTTCTTTCATTTCTGTCTTCAATAGTCTTTATGTGATCGACCATTTTCTGTACATTTCTTCCATACTCAGGCAATGCCATCCTTTTCCGTTGCGTGTTATAATCGTGAACCATAATAAATGCTTAATAGACAACAAATCTAAGAATTATTAATCAAAAAAAGCAGAAAATCTTTGGCTATAAGGTTTGTTTTATAAACCCAGGAACTGTATAGCAAGACCTGACATCAGGATTACAGAACCTGCGATCAGGTGATTAAATTTCTCTAAAGGCTTTATATTGATCCTTGTCAGTCCCAGCTTGAAAACAAGTACCACAGTCATCATTGTGGCAACAGTAACTAATGAGAAGAGAAGGGCAACAAAAATTGTCCCTGAGATATTATTCTGTGCTGCAGGGTAAATTAATATAGGGATCAGGGGTTCACAGGGGCCAAAGACAAAGATCAGGAAAAGTATCCAGGGGGTTGTTTTAATTACTTCATTATCATGGACATGGGTATGCTCCTTTTGGTGAGAATGTTCATGATCATGTTTTTCACTCCCCAGGTTGAAATGAGAGTGTTTATGCTTTTTGTTTTTTATCAGATTACGTATGCTGATTATTACATATACCAGTCCGAAGGCAATTAAGAGCCATGCAGCAATATTCCCGCGGAACGATTCAATTGCAACAAGCTTATTCAATTCAGCCCCTATTCCAATCCCTATGAAACCAAGAGCTACCGAGCTAAGCACATGACCAATCCCGCACAGGAATGTAATAAACAATGTTTTCCTGACAGACCATTTCCTGGCTTCACTAAGAACAATGAATGGCAGATAATGATCCGGTCCTAACAGGGTATGCAGGAAGGCTATAGATACTGCAGTTCCGGAAAGAAGAGCGATAGATTCGTTCATACCTTTTTTAATAATCGTGTTAACTTAAACAAGATACAATTATATATTTATAAATAGCATTAATCACAGGAAATTATTGATCTAAATGTAAAGCAGTTAAAAAGGGAGCGGAATATTGCTTATTCGCCGGGAATCCATCTTCCTTCACTAAACAAATATTCGTTAATACCAATATTTTGTTCACGAAGCAGGCGCCGGGAATCAGTTATGAATTTCTTCATCTGCTCAAATTCTGCAGCTTTTGAAAAGAATCCGGGATTATCTTCAAATTTTGAACAGGGGAGGATATAAAATTTTGTCCTATCATTCACCACCGGTGTATAAACCCAGATAAGATAATAGCCTGCTTCAGTTATCCGGAAAGAATCTCCCTGTTTTAAAATTTCTATCCTTACCATTGCCCCACCGTCAGTTTTTGGTTTTCGCTGGTTGGAGACGAAGTTCCCTAGAGAGTAAACAAGTATTTTATCTTTATTTGTTTCTTCATCCCTGGACCAGACCATTTTCTGGAGCACATGAGGATGTGAGCCGATTATCAGGTCTACACCCTTTGAAAAGAAATAATCTGCCAGTGCAGTTTGTTCAGGAGAGGGAACAGTATCGTATTCGGTACCCCAATGAAGAAACAGTACAAGAATATCGGGTTTCTTCAGTTTTGCTTTCTCTATGTCGTTTGTTATAAGATCCTTATTTAACATATTGACAATAGCTGGTTCAGGAACCCTGATCCCATTAGTGCCATAGGTATAGTTAAGAAGCGCGACAGATATCCCGTTCTTTGTTAAGATAAGAGGCTGGAGAGAATCTTTTGCAGCTCTGTTCACAAAGGTTCCGGTATGGGAAACCCCGATGCTGTCGAGCCTCATAATTGTCCTGTTGATTCCATCAAGACCACGGTCAACTGAATGGTTGTTGGCTGTTACAAGACAGTCGATTCCGGCATTTTTGCAGGCCACAGCAAGTGCCGCCGGAGAACTGAATTGCGGATATCCCTTGTAAGGAGGCCCGGCAAGGGTCACTTCAAGATTGGCAAAGGAAAGATCTGCTTCGCTTATCTCACTTCTTATGTGGTCAAATACATCATTGTAATCATACTGCTTTGTTTCCCTGTTTTCAGCTGACCAAATCTGGGTGTCATGTCCCATAATATCACCAATGAAAAGCAGTGATATCTTCTGCTCCGTGGATGTTGATCCCTGTCCCAGCAAGGTGATTGCTTTGAAAAAGAAAAGTATAGCTATATATGATTTAAGCTGTATTTTCATTCTTTATAATATCAAAGACATTGAAGACACAAAGATAAAATATTTATAACTTTGTCGTCTTTCCATTAATCTTTTACAAATCAGATGAATTGGAAAACGGGGATAGCAGAATCTGATTCAGAAATTAAGAAGTTTTCTCTAATTGGTGCTTTAATAGCCCTGGGCATTGTATTCGGTGATCTTGGCACCAGTCCTCTATATACTTTTAAAGCAATAATAACAGGAGGGAAGGATAATTTCAACGAGTTGTTGATATTCGGAGGTCTGTCATGTGTTTTCTGGACATTAACTCTTTCTACAACAGTAAAATATATAATTATTGCTCTGAATGCCGACAATAATGGTGAAGGCGGGATCTTTGCACTGATAGCCCTTATCAGGGAGAAAAAGTCGTGGATTGCCATTTTGACAATGATAGGGGCAGCAGCCCTTCTTGCCGACGGGGTGATTACTCCTGCAATAACAGTTACTTCATCTATTGAGGGATTAAAGTTGTATAGCTCTGAAATCCCCGTAGTTCCCATTGTGCTTTGCATACTGACTGTTCTTTTCTTTATTCAGCAGTTCGGGACCAATTTTGTAGGAAAATCATTCGGACCAATAATGTTGATATGGTTCATTACATTAAGTATCATAGGATTGTCGCAGCTTGTTCTATATCCGGAGATCTTAAAGGCAGTGCATCCCCGGTATGCATATCGTTTTCTTGCAGAATATCCCGGAGGATTTGTCCTGCTTGGAGCTATTTTCCTTT
>DAONXX010000110.1:0-5513 GCA_035414025.1 Bacteroidales bacterium
AACAACTTCTCTGTTAACAGCCAACTCTTTTTCCCATTTCTTTTTCTCAATTTCTATTGCATCCAGCAAATCCTTTTCACGGTCACGAAAACTTGCAGCTTTTTCAAAATTTTGATTTTTTACAGCTGTCATTTTTTCCTTATTTGTGTCCTCCAGATGCTTCTCAAGAGAAAGAATCTTTTCCGGAACTACAATATTAGAGATATGCACCCTTGAACCTGATTCGTCGAGGGCATCGATTGCCTTATCCGGCAGATGCCTGTCTGAGATATAACGGTTTGTCAGTTTTACGCAAGCTTCGATAGCATCAGGAGTATAAATCACATTATGATGTTCTTCATATCTTTCTTTAATATTTTGCAGAATAAGGATAGTTTCATCTATTGTTGTGGGATCGACAAGTACCTTCTGAAATCTTCTCTCCAGGGCACCATCCTTTTCAATATGCTGCCTGTATTCATCAAGAGTTGTTGCTCCGATGCATTGTATCTCGCCTCTGGCAAGTGCAGGCTTCAGCATATTTGCAGCATCGAGTGATCCGGTTGCTCCACCAGCTCCGACTATCGTATGTATTTCATCGATGAACAAAATAATATTGTCATTCTTTGAAAGCTCATTTAGTATGGCCTTCATTCTCTCTTCAAACTGCCCCCGGTATTTTGTACCGGCAACTATTGAGGCCAGATCAAGCGCCACAACTCTTTTGTTAAACAGAACCCTTGAAACATTCTTCTTTGTTATCCTAAGGGCAAGACCCTCAGCTATAGCTGATTTCCCGACACCCGGTTCACCTATAAGAACAGGATTGTTCTTTTTTCTTCGTGACAATATCTGGGCAAGTCTTTCAATTTCTCTTTCCCTTCCAACAACAGGGTCAAGTCGTCCTTCTTCTGCAGCCTTTGTAAGGTCTATCCCGAAATTATCGAGAACAGGAGTATCTGAAGATGATTTTGCAGAAGAAGGATTAGCGGCAGGACCTCTGCCCTGACCACCGAAACCCTGTGCCTCCTCATCTTCGTCACGTGGATAATCAACCTTTGCACTTGGGAAACTTGCTTCAACCATCTTCCTTACAGACTGATAATCAATGTTCAATTCTGAAAGAAACCTTGTAACAAGAGTATTTTCATCCTTCAGAATAGCCAGAAGCAGATGCTCTGACTCAATAACAGGACTTTTAAGGGCTTTAGCCTCAAGATAAACAAGCTTCAAAATTCTTTCAGTGCTTCTCAATAACGGTAATACTTCATTGTCTGCCACTATAACCGGACTTTCAACCTTAATACTTTTCTCAAGTGAACCCTTAAGAACCATAAGATCAATACCCTGATTTATAAGAATTTCAACTGCAATACCTTCTCCATCCCTTAAAATCCCAAGAAATAAATGTTCCGGACTTATATGACTGTTTCCCAGTCTGATTGCCTCTTCCTTGCTATATCCAAGTATATCTTTTACTCTCTGTGAAAATTGTGAATCCATATCAACTTTAATCAACCATAAATATTAAAAAGTACCAAACGCCGTCATTATGTCAGTCCCCGTCGGACAATCATTCTTTTAACAGCCATTGTAAAGGTACTCCATGTACTTTTTAAGTATGGCAATTTTCATGCCCATTTATGAACAATGGGTGTTAAAAATTCACCATTTATTTATCTCAAAATTACTCAAATAATCACTATTTTCGTAATTCAAATTGCCGAAAGGATTTATTGTATTACAACTAATTAATTATTAATATTTTATGGCAGAACGAGAAAGGGTAGTTCAGGTAAATATTGAGGAGGAAATGAAGTCGGCTTACATCGATTACTCGATGTCTGTCATTGTTTCGCGAGCCTTACCTGATGTGCGGGATGGCCTTAAGCCGGTTCACCGGCGTGTGCTTTTCGGAATGTCGGAATTGGGTGTTCTTTCAAACCGGGCTTATAAAAAATCTGCAAGAATAGTGGGGGAGGTGCTGGGTAAATACCATCCGCACGGCGACTCTTCTGTATATGAAGCCATGGTGCGATTGGCTCAGGACTGGTCAATGAGATACCCGCTTATTGATGGGCAGGGAAACTTCGGATCAGTCGATGGCGATAGCCCCGCAGCAATGCGATATACTGAAGCAAGGCTAAGGAAGATAGCGGAAGAGACCCTGGCTGATATAGACAAGAATACGGTTGATTTTCAGCCTAACTTTGATGATTCGCTATCCGAACCTGTTGTGTTGCCAACAAGGATCCCGAACCTGCTCGTTAATGGTGCGTCTGGGATAGCTGTTGGAATGGCAACAAATATGGCTCCTCATAATCTTGGGGAAGTCGTTGATGCCACAATAGCATATATAGATAACAATGATATCACTTCTGAGGAAATTCTGACATATATCAAAGGACCTGATTTTCCCACAGGTGGAATAATATATGGGGCTCAAGGGATAAAGGATGCCTGCGAAACTGGCAGGGGACGAATAGTTGTCAGGGCAAAAACCGAAATAGAACTGACGCATTCAGGACGTGAATGTATTGTTGTCACAGAAATACCCTACATGGTTAACAAGGCTGAGATGATCCGGAAGATCGCAGATCTGATCAACAAGAAAAAACTTGAAGGGATCTCTTATATTAATGACGAATCGGACCGCAACGGCATGCGGATAGTGATTATCCTTAAAAAGGATGCGAGCGCAAATGTAGTTCTCAATAACCTTTACAAATACTCCTCATTGCAGACTACATTCAATGTCAATAATATTGCTCTTGTAAAAAGAAGACCCAGAACACTCAACACCAAAGATCTTATTTCATATTTCGTTAAACACCGGCATGAAATAGTTATCAGAAGAACACAATTTGATCTTGATCAGGCTGAAAAGCGAGCGCATATTCTGGAGGGATTAATAATTGCCAGTGATAATATTGATGAGGTAATTGCAATCATAAAATCATCCTCAACACCAGACGAGGCAAGGGAAAAACTTATGGAACGTTTCAGCCTTTCAGATATCCAGGCTAGGGCCATAGTTGAAATGAGACTGAGACAGCTTACCGGTCTTGAGCAGGATAAATTACGTGCTGAATATAAAGAGGTAATGGAGCAGATTGAGTACTTTAAAAAAGTACTGGCAAGTGTCGAACTCCAGATGAAAATAATAAAGGACGAACTGATTGAAATAAAAGAAAAATATGGTGACAAAAGGCGTACTCAGATAATCCCGAATGCCGAAGAATTCAATCCGGAGGATTTTTATCCTGATGATGAAATGGTGATCACAATTTCGCATATGGGATATATAAAAAGGACCCCTCTTACTGAATTCAGAAGGCAGAACAGGGGAGGGACAGGTGCCAAGGGCGGAACTACACGAGATGAAGATTTTATAGAACATCTCTATATTGCCACAATGCATAACACCATGCTCTTCTTTACAAGCAAGGGGAAATGCTACTGGCTCAAAGTCTATGAAATACCTGAAGGCTCACGAGTGTCAAAGGGCAGGGCAATGCAAAATCTTATAAATATTGAGCCTGATGATAAGGTAAAAGCGTTTATTAACGTAAAAACCCTCAATGACTCTGATTATATAAACAATAACTTCATCGTTTTATGCACAACTAAAGGTATTATAAAGAAGACTTCACTGGAAGCCTATTCAAGGCCCAGAGTCAATGGAGTAAATGCTATAACGATAAGAGACGGTGACGAACTGCTTGAGGCCAGAATGACAAATGGAAATTACCACATAATGCTTGCCGTTAAATCAGGCAGAGCAATCCGCTTCCATGAAAAATCCGTAAGACCGATGGGCAGAATAGCTTCAGGAGTACGCGGGATAAGGCTTGCAGACGAAAAGACTGATATAGTAGTTGGAATGGTAACTGTTGAGAGTAAGGAATATGATATACTGGTAGTCTCAGAAAAGGGATATGGGAAAAGATCCGATATAGACGGTTACAGGTTAACAAACAGAGGAGGCAAGGGTGTTAAAACAATAAACATTACTGAAAAGACCGGATCACTTATAGCACTGAAAGGTGTAACAGACAACCATGATCTTATGATAATAACCCAATTTGGAAATGTTTTGAGAAGTCCCGTTGCTGCATTGAGGGTAATGGGAAGAGCTACACAGGGTGTCAAACTGATAAATCTTAGGGAGAATGATATAATTGCCTCGGTTGCATGCGTCCTTGTTGATGAGGATGACAATTCTGATGGTGAGGTAATTACAGAAGATTTAAGTAAAAATTTATGATTTTGGCAAAGAATTTGAAGATTTAGAAGTAATGTTTTAAATTTGGAAAATTATTTTAGATTACAATTTAATTAAAAATCAAATCATGAAAAAGTTATTTCTGCTGATAGCAGTTGTTAGTATCTCAACAGGAGTATGGGCACAGAGAGGTAAAGTGACCGCAGCTCTCAGTTTCATAGAACAGGGAGCACTCGACAAGGCAAAAGAAGCTCTTGATGCGGCTTTCGCCCATGAAAAATCAAAAGACTGGTTCAATACATATTTTGCTAAAGGTAAATTTTGTCAGGCTGTATTCGCATCGGATAATCCCAAATTCAGTGCATATTGCACAGATCCTCTGACTGAAGCCTATGAAGCTTACGAGAAAGCTATTGAACTTGACGCAAAAGGGAGTATAAAGAAAAGGATCATAACAGGTATGGTTTATAATTCCCTTGCCCTTGATATGTACAATCAGGCAAGCATGCAGTTCGAAGCTAAGGACTATGCGAATGCTTTTAAATCGTTTGCAACCCAGATAGAAATTACTGAAAGCGATAAATATGTCAGTGCTCTTGATACAGGGATGTATTATAATGCAGGTCTGGCTGCGATGAATGCTAATATGTATAACGAAGCTATCAAGTATTTCGAAAAATGTGCTGAGTATCAATATCAGGGTGCTATACCTTATATTCAGATATCAGAATGCTATATGAATCTTGGTGATACCGTAAAAGCTGAACAGTACCTGATTGATCTTCCGAATAAATTCCCGGGCAACGATGAGATAACACTTCAAATGATTGACTTTTACCTTAAGGCTGGTAATTACGATAATGCACTGAAGTATATCAATATGGCAAAAGAAAAGGATCCGAATAATCACAGTCTGTACTTTGCTTCAGGGATCATGTACCTCAATCTTGAAGATTTTGATGAAGCCATAGCCGAACTTACAAAGTCCATAGAACTTAAAAATGATTATTATGAAACACAGTACGGACTTGGTGCAGCATATATTAATAAGGCAGCAAAAATGTTTGAGAAAGCCAATGAAATTATGGATGTTAATAAATACTCAGCTGCAATAGAAGAAGCAAATGCTGTCTATGAAAAAGCTCTACAACCCATGGAAAGGGCACTGGAGCTTAAAACTGACGATATTGATACACTCAGGAGCCTTCAGGAACTGTATTACAGATTCAGACAGAAAGATCCTTCACTGAACGCTAAATATGAAGCTACAAAAGCAAAACTAAGCTCTCTCCAGCAGTAGTAATAAATT
>DAONXX010000111.1:0-5436 GCA_035414025.1 Bacteroidales bacterium
CTGAAGTAGTTATCATATCAATTGGTGTCTTGTAGGCTTCAAAGATTTCAAAAACCTTTCTCAGGAATCCGTATGCCATCAGCATCCGGTACGATTTGATTCTGATAGCACAGATGCCGTCTTTTGCTGCCACAGCCTTATAATCAACAAATTTTGTAGACGCAGTAATAAGTGTTCCTTCATCATCCGGATCCTGGGTGTTTTTTAGTCTGACGGGAATGTTTTTTTCACGGGCAGGATTAACGCTCGACGGATGCAGAATCTTAGCCCCGAAATATGCCAGCTCAGCTGCTTCATCGAAAGATAAACTTCTGATAACATTAGTTTTTTTAACTATTCTTGGGTCGTTGTTGTGAAATCCGTTTATGTCGGTCCATATCTGTATCTCTGATGCATTAAGTGCAGCTCCCAACAGGGAAGCAGTATAATCGCTTCCTCCCCGCTTCAGGTTATCAATTTCGCCAAAGGCATTGCGGCAGATAAATCCCTGAGTTATGAATATGTTCTCATCGGGATACTTTTCAAGCTCCCTTTTGATATTCTCGGCAATATAAAACGAATCAGGTTCTCCGTCTTTGTCAATCCGCATAAAGTTCAAAGCGGGCAGAAGGACGGATCTTATTCCCATTTCCCGGAGGAGAATATGAAACAAAGAGGTGGATATCAGTTCCCCTTCAGCGAGAATTGATTTTTCCAGTACTCTTGAAAAAGGTATATTGATATTATTTTCAAGGAAGCTGAAGTGGGCATTGATAAGATCGAAACCTGCTTTATGACCTTCGTCAGTGGTATAAAGATCTGTAACAACCTGGTCGTATTTTGATCTGAGTGCTTCAATCTTCTGCAAACCTGATTCGGTCTTGCCATCATGCAGAAATCCCGATATTTCAACAAGACTGTTTGTTGTGCCTGAAAGGGCCGACAGAACGACTATCTTTCTTTCATTGTCTGCAATCAGCGGTATTATAGACCTCATTCTTTCGGGAGTACCGACTGAAGTTCCCCCGAACTTCATAATTTTCATCCGCATATAATTTCGATTTTAATGGTATGATGGAACCCACATGTTTGAAAATTATACACATACGTGTTTGTGTACGCAATACATGTGGGTTTCATACGAGACAAGGTTTTAGGGTTAGTATCAAGGTGGTTAATAAAAGCTTCAACATATTTCTATAACCATTGATCCTGTCTAATTTATGAAAAAAATTAAATATCCGATACCTTATTTACAACAAATAAATTCAAGTTGCTACTTATAGAAACTTCTCATTTATGGAGAAAACGAGGATAAAAAGAATCACTTTCATAAAAAAACTGTCTGCTGTTACTGCATGAATGCACTTTGAAATAGGGGAACTATCGGGAAAACAACTGATATAAAAATAAAAACCACTGGTTTACAGTGGTTTAATTATTAGCTTTGAGGTCGGTAGCGGATTCGAACCGCTGTACCTGGTTTTGCAGACCAGTGCCTAACCGCTCGGCAAACCGACCATTACTGATCTGTAAAAATAACAAAAATTTATATTATCCAATAAAGCCTGAGAAATACAAATGCCCCGGCTTAATACAAAGCCGGCAGACAGGTAACCTTTTATTCTCATAAGCTTAAGTGATATACATAAAGCGGGATAAGTATCCGGATCTGAGAAATCAATTTTTTCATATGATAGTAATGAATCTTAACTGCTTTTTCCTCATGATTGATGGAAGATTTTCATCCGCATATAAATTTATTTTAATGGTCTGATGGAAGCACACATGTTTGAAAATTATATACATACGTGTTTGTGTATTTATACATGTGGGTTTCATCATAATATAATTTTTATTTTAATGGTATGATGGAACCCACATGGCTGAAAATTAAATTAATACGTGTTTGTGTATTTAATATATGTGGATTTCATATTTTTTAATAATTGTTATATACTAAAAAACCTGCATTGGTCTGCAGGTCTGGTTTCGCTCATTTAATGAATGAGTATGGTTATTGCTGACCTGCTTACTGATTAAGCATGGCGTGCCATAAGTATTTACTCACCTTGTTGTTCATATAAGAATTGTCAAAGATCAAAAATATACTTTTAATTAATACATGATATTCAAATGATAATTTTTTATTATTTTTGCACCCGCATTTAATAATTAGTGGCGTTCTTTAAACGCGTGTATATGATATTAGGATCCCAAAGCCTTTGAGCATATTTATATTATTAGGCTTCCGGACCCTTATATTGCCCAGATGGCGAAATTGGTAGACGCGCTAGTTTCAGGGACTAGTGTCATTATTGATGTGCAGGTTCGAGTCCTGTTCTGGGCACCACAACTTACCAGCAGTTGCTTTAGTTAAAAATGCTGTTGGGAAATATTTGATTAGAAGCGTTCTTTAAAGATATACAGATATTTGTTAATGTTTTTGTAACCAATTACAAGACATTTAATACCCAGAATCTTAAAATGCCCAGATGGTGAAATTGGTAGACACGCCAGCTTGAGGGGCTGGTGCCGGTTCCGGTGTGCAGGTTCGAGTCCTGTTCTGGGCACTTAAAACGCAACCCGCTCTTTGCAGAACGGGTTGTGTTTTTTTTCAGAGTTTTTAATGTTTTAATCGTATATCGAGTCGTAAATGGTCTGAAGAATTTCAGTCCGTATGTTCAAATCATACAGGCGGTTGTTGTTCCTGGTGGGAAAAACCCTGTTGCAGAGAAAGACGTAGCTGATCTCCTTAACAGGATCGATCCAGACAAATGTTCCGGTATATCCTGAATGACCAAAACTTTCTGGTGTTGCACTTCTTGTTGGATATGTATCTTTTTGTTCAAGTTCCTGGTTGTTCAGCAAAGGTTTGTCGAACCCCAGACCTCTTCTGTTATTGTTTTCAGGAAACTGAACACTTGTATATTCCTTCATGACATTCTTGTCTATTACCTGTTCTCCTCCATATTCCCCCATTCTTCTGTAAAGTTCCATGAGCTTTAGCAGGTCATTTGCCGAGGCAAACAGACCTGCATGTCCGGAAATACCACCCAGCATTGCTGCTCCTTCATCATGCACTGTGCCCTGCAACTGCTGCCTGCGGAAAAAAGTATCATTTTCTGTGGGTGCTATTCTGCAGAGTGGATATTTTCGATAGGGATTGAAAACTAAATTATGAGCTCCGATGCGGTGGTAGATATTTCTTGTCACATATTCATACCATCGTTCACCTGCTAAGCTCTCAACTATTTCCGGTGTGATGATAAATGTGAGATCAGAGTATACGTATTTCTTTTCCCCAAGCTTGCTTTTCTTTATTTCACTGAACATTTTTTGCTTGTAATTCCTGTTGATATAGAGTTTGTCTGCAATTTTGTATGGAAATTTTTGTGATGGAACATGTCTCAGGATATTCTTTTTAAAGATGGAATCGTTCTTGATCGTTGATTGCCAGAATCTGATGAATGGGGTAAGCCCTCCCTGATGGGTAAGCAAATCCCTCATCAGAATATTCTCTTTATCAGAATTTTTGAAATATGGAAGGTAGTGACCAAGAGTGTTGTCAGGGGTAAACTTGTCTTCAGTATCAAGGAGCATCAGACCTGGAAGCGAGGTTGAAATTTTTGTCACTGAAGCGAGATCGTAAAGATCACCTTTTTCTACGGCGATTCTGTTATCATACGTATGATATCCGTAGGTTTTGTGGAAAACAACAATGCCTTTTCTTGCAGCAATTACTTCACAGCCCGGGTAAGCTTTTGCCTGAAGTCCCAGATTGGCCAACGAATCAATTTTTCTTGTTAGTATTTCCGATGACATCCCGGCACTTTCAGGAAATCCATACTGAAGTCTCAGATTACCCGGAGTTATAATTCCATAACATGATGGCCAGTCTTTATTTATAGTAACAGGAAGGAGGCCGCTTGCACCTATGCCCCCGAAAATAAGCTGAGCCGCCAGGTCCTCAGTATAATCGTTTTCCTGGTATGTGAGTATCAGACCGTTTGCTTTTTTTGCCGGCTCAAGCCTTCCAAGACCATAAGGATTACCAAAATATGTCAGTATAACCTTCCTAGAGTTCATTAACTCATCAAGAAAACTTATCAGTTCCTTAGTAACGCCATAGTTATTATATGGCCGTTGGTTCGTTTTAAAAACTCCTGCGACAACCAGGTCAAAATCATTGAGCTTTTTTAAAAGAGCAGGTATTGAATCTCTATCTGCAGGATCTATTGAGAAATGCGTTGATGGCATATAATCGGAAATTCTGTTCTGGAAGATTCCGGGCTCTTTTCTGTTTATTGAAAGTGTTGCAATTTTTAACGACTGAATGTTCCTGACAGGTATTATGTTTTCATCGTTTTTCAGAACAGTTAATGAGTTGGAGTATAATTTGCGAATCAGAGCTTTGGTTGAGGGTGGTGTAAGATCTTCATTCAGGTTTGTGGTTTTTATCGTGACGGGATTGTTCAGTCCGGCCCAGTATTTCATTGCCAGTATTTTACGGCATTTGATTGTTAAATCAGATTCTGCCAGTTTCTTTTCTTTGATCAGTTTTAGAGTTTCCTTAATTGCAGCATCAACGTCTGTTACGAACTCAATAATATCATTCCCTGCAGCCAGCGCTAATGCATCAGCTATACCTGGTCCGTAATACTTTGTTACACCCTGCATGTTCATTGCGTCCGTAATTACGAGACCTTTAAATCCCATGCGTTTTCTCAGCAATTCATTTATAATAAGCGGAGAAAGAGTGGACGGAAGATTCGGGGTCGGATCAAGTGATGGCAGGCTAAGATGAGCTGTCATTATCGCTCCGGCTCCTTCATTAATAAGGTTTAGAAAAGGAAATAATTCAATGCTGTCGAGGCGTGATATAGGGTGAGTTATCAGCGGGAGATCGAGATGGGAATCTGTGCTTGTGTCTCCATGCCCCGGGAAATGCTTTGGTGAGGCAATTATTCCATTGTCCTGCATGCCTGAGGTGTACATTATGGATTTCGATGCAACATTTTCCCGGTTTTCGCCAAAGGATCTGTAATTAATTACCGGGTTAAGCGGATTATTGTTAATATCGGCGACAGGAGCAAGGTTAACATGAATTCCCATACGTTTGAACTGTTCTGCCACTGCTTTTCCCATGTCGTAAAGGAGGGAATCGTTTCTGATTGCCCCGAGAGTCATATTAAAAGGAAATTTTTCAACATTATCAAGTCTCATACCCAGCCCCCATTCAGCATCAATAGAAATCAGCAGGGGTACCCTGGATATCTTCTGGTAGTAGTTTGTGAGTTCAGCCTGCTTTTCCGGCGTGCCCTGAAAGAATACGATACCGCCTATCCCATATTTTCTGATTTTATCGCTTACATCCACCTCATGTGATACACCCCTGTTTGAGTATCCAGCTATCCAGATGCATTGAGCAATTTTCTGTTCTGTACTGAGTGTGTT
>DAONXX010000112.1:0-5310 GCA_035414025.1 Bacteroidales bacterium
AAGCATTTGATTTTAATGTTGTCGATTATTTGCTGAAACCAATATCCTACGGCAGGTTCTGCAAAGCAATTGATAAAACAATCAGGTACTATTCAAGGAAGGAAGTGCCTCAAACAGGTGATGAAGAGATCTTTATTAAGAAGGGATCTTCACTTGTCAAACTTAAACTAAAGGATATTATCTACATCGAGGCTCTTGAAAATTATGTCATTATAACAACAAAGGAAGACAAGTTTACGATCCACTTTACAATGAAAGGCATGGAAAGCCAGCTTCCTTCAGCTATTTTCATACGGGTTCACAGATCTTTTATTGTTAACAAGAGTATGATTCAGGCCATCAAAGAAAGCTCTCTCGATCTGATTTACGGGGACACTGTTAAAAACATTCCTGTCGGAAAATCCTTCAGAGAATCTTTACTTGATGATATTAACGTGATGGCCAGATAATTTCTCTTATCTGAATGCTTACTGACCGACAACTTTTTCTGCTTCATCTGGGCCAAACCACTTCTTCTCCATTATGTATCGAGATTGAAAAGGCGGAAGGTCCATTTATGTATGGCCCTGATGGCGAGAAATATATTGATCTTATATCAGGTGTTTCAGTGAGCAATACCGGACATCGCCATCCTAAGGTTGTTGAAGCTGTAAAGCAGCAGCTTGATCATTATATGCACCTGATGGTTTACGGTGAAATGATTCAATCACCGCAGGTGAGATATGCTGAACGTCTTACAGGCCTTCTTCCCAAATGTCTGGATGTCTGTTATTTTGTTAATTCGGGGAGCGAAGCTATTGAAGGAGCTATCAAACTTGCAAAGAAATTTACCGGAAGAAGCAGGATAATCTCGTTCAGGAATTCATATCACGGAAGTACTCACGGAGCACTAAGTATCCAGGGGAGCGAATTATACAAAACGGCATTCCGGCCACTGTTGCCCGATACTCTCCAGATAGGATTCAATGACTTTAATGCCCTTGATAATATCGATGATCATACGGCATGCGTTGTTATAGAACCTGTTCAGGCAGAAGCCGGTGTTATTTATCCCGCAACTGGGTTTCTGGAAAAACTCCGGAAAAGATGCTCGGAAAAAGGAGCCCTGCTTGTTTTCGACGAAGTTCAGACAGCTTTTGGAAGAATCGGAAAAATGTTCGCAATAGACAGATTCGGAATTGTGCCTGATATTCTCGTTCTTGCAAAAGCCATCGGAGGCGGAATGCCTCTGGGGGCATTTATTTCATCCGGTAAAATTATGTCAGTTCTCAGCAGTAATCCTCAGTTGGGACATATTACAACATTCGGCGGACATCCTGTTTGCTGCGCAGCAGGTCTCGCATCTCTTGAAGTTATCCTGGAGGAAAAACTGCCGGAGGAATGCAAAAGAAAATCAGGACTTATTAAAACAAACCTGGTGCATCCTCTTATAACTGAGATACGAGGCGAAGGCCTCCTAATTGGAGTACAGCTCAGAAGGCCTGAGTATGCCAGCTATATAGTATCAAAGGCACCGGGATATGGCATTATACTTGATTATTTTCTATTTTGCGATTCAGCTTTCAGAATAGCTCCTCCGCTTAATATCCCTGACGATGTTTTATTATATGCCTGCAAACAGCTGTTACTGCTTCTGGATGAAGCTGAGAAAAATGTAAATCAGTCATGACAAGGCGTGTTATTGTAATAATTATCTGTTTATTGTCGTTTTTTCAGGCAAAAAGTCAGCCTCTTGTAAGTGATGTCTCCAAAACACTTGAAGATCTGTTTGAACGAATACTAAAAGCAGATGATAGTGGACGGATTAGTTTGAATGATTCTGTAAGACTAATAATCAATAATTATGTTCACTCGGATTCAGTGATGAATCACAGGTTTGATAATCTAAGGTTTCTTGGCCAGATCGATTCACCAGACGGTAACATTAAGATAATTACATGGAACATTCCCCTTAGAACGGGAGAAAACCGATACTACCTGCATATAATAAGGAAAGACAAAAAGACGGACAGAAAAACAGTTTACAGCCTTGAGGGTAAAAACAGGGAAACCGGGCCCCTTACAGATAAAACCTATACTTCTGATGACTGGTACGGGGCTCTGTACTATGCGATCCAGCCTTTCAAAATTAAGCGTGAAAAACTTTATATGCTTCTGGGATTGGATACTGATAACTTAAATCTTTCGAGAAAGATAATAGAGGTTATTACTTTCAACGAAAAAGATGAGCTTATCTTCGGGAGAGATTGCCTGTTGAAAGAAGGCAAAAAGAAGTACAGGGAAGTGATTGAATATTCTGCAGATGGAATGGTCTCACTTCGCTTTAACACCAGGAAATTGATAGTTTTTGACAATATTGACTCTTTTACCAGGGGACATGAGAATACCGGAGAGTCGTACGGGGCCGGAGATTCAATTAATGGATATAGATTTAAAAAAGACAGCTGGGTGTTCGTGTCTGATATTGATATCAGGACTTTAAAATAACCTTAAATAATTAACTGGTTATATGGCCATAACAAAAAAGACCTGTATTGTTTGCTTTGATGACCATCGTAGTTTTACTGACGACATAAGAAAACGATTTTCGGATAACACTAAATATTCGATACAGGCCTTTTCAAACAGAAGTGAATTTATCGGATATTTCATAAATGATAAGGAGAATAGTTCATGCAAGGTGGCCATAATAGGTGTTCCTGATGCACTTGAAGACTATGATGTTATCGGGAAATTAACTTTGGAGATAAAAAAGACAGATCCCCGTACCGGAATAATACTTCTTGTGAACGCAGAGAAAATGGAAGCATTGAAAAAAGTGGTACGGACAAATATTGACGCATACATACCACGTAATATAAATGCCATTCTACGCATTCATAATGCGGTTAAAAGGCTAATAAGCGAACATTATATAATTACTTTCAGAAAGAGAAGAAATCTTGCATTATATGTACTACTCGGCTTTATTCTTTTCTTAATTCTGCTTCTTGTAATTTCATATTTCAAAGCTCCATATTATTTCTGATTCCGCTTACTACTGAATTGTTTCATTCTTTTTAAGCCCGGAAAAATGACTATTTGTCAGTTTATATTACTGGCACATCTTTTGAAAGAATCCTGACGTAAATTTTAGTTGAATTAAAACTCAGATAATATGCAGACTGGTAAGATTGGAGTAACAACAGAGAACATATTTCCAATAATTAAGAAATTCCTTTATTCGGATCATGAGATATTCCTCAGGGAATTGATTTCAAATGCGGTTGATGCCACACAGAAACTGAAGGCAATGGCAATGGCAGGTGATTTCAAAGCCGATCTCGGTGATCTTACTATAAGGGTCGATGTGGATAAAAAGAAAAAAATAATTAAAGTATCAGACAGAGGTATCGGCATGACCCAGGAAGAAGTTGATAAGTATCTTAACCAAATAGCTTTTTCAAGTGCCAATGAATTTCTTGATAAATATAAGGATCAGGCCAGTTCTATAATCGGACATTTTGGCCTTGGCTTTTATTCGGCATTCATGGTATCCGATAAAGTTGAGGTTATAACAAAATCATGGCAGGAAAACTCTCAGGCTGTTAAATGGACCTGCGATGGGACTCCCGAATTTACAATTGAAGAGGTTGAAAAAACAGATAGGGGAACCGATGTAATTTTACATATTGACAAAGATTCCAAAGAATTCCTTGAGGAACAGAAAATTGAAGAGTTGTTGAAAAAATACTGCAAATTCCTCCCGGTTGAAATAGCCTTTGGAAAGGAAAAAGAATGGAAAGACAATAAATATGTCGATACCGAAAAAGATAGAATAATAAATAATACCAAACCGGCATGGACATTAAAGCCTTCCGAGCTTAAAGAAGAGGACTACCTGAAATTCTACAGAGAATTATATCCGATAGGCGATGAGCCTCTTTTTAACATCCATCTAAATGTTGATTATCCTTTTAAGCTTACCGGAATTCTCTACTTCCCCAAAATTAAAAGTAATATAGAGATACAGAAGAATAAAATACAACTGTATTGTAATCAGGTATTCGTAACAGATTCAGTTGAAGGTATCGTGCCTGAATTCCTGACACTATTGCACGGTGTTATTGATTCTCCCGATATACCTCTCAATGTTTCAAGGAGTTATCTCCAGAGTGATGCAAATGTCAAAAAGATATCCGGACATATAACTAAGAAAGTTGCCGACAGGCTGAATGATATATTCAAAAAAGACAGACCTGAATTTGAAAAAAAATGGGACAGCCTTAAGCTCTTCATTGATTATGGAATGATAACTGAAGAGAAATTCTATGAGAAAGCTGTCAAATTTGCACTGCTTAAAAATACAGACGACAAATATTTTACTTTCGACGAATATGAAAAACTGATCAAGGAAAAGCAAACAGATAAAAATAACATTCTTATATACCTGTATTCAACAAATAAGACTGATCAGTACGCATATATTGAAAAAGCAAAGAACAGGGGATATGATGTTCTTAATCTTGACGGGCAACTGGATGTTCATATGATAAACCATCTGGAAACAAAATTCAAGGATACAAGGTTTGTGAGAGTTGATTCCGATGTAATAGACAAGCTGATTCAGAAGGATGAAGTTCGCAAATCAAAACTGACTGATGAGCAAATGAATGATCTGAAAAGTGTTTTCAATGTAAAGGAGAACTCGAAGGAATTATACAATGTTGTATTTGAAACACTTGATGAGAATGATGCTCCGGTTTTGATAACCCAGTCGGAATTTATGAGGAGAATGAAAGACATGTCACAGTTGGGTGGCGGAATGAACTTCTATGGTGAGCTTCCTGACAGCTATAACCTGGTTATCAATCCTAATCATTCCCTGGTACTCCGGATCAATGAGGATTTGGAAACTGCGGAAGGAGAGAAGCTTTCTGAAAATGAAAAGAAGAGGAAGGAAGTTAAGGAGGAGATGGATTTTCTTGAAGAAGAACATAAAAAGAAGAAACCGGAGGAAATAAGCCAGGTTGAAAAGGATGACCTTGAAAAGCTCAGAAAAGATCTTCAGGAGATTGAAGATGCAAGGAAAACTATCCTTGAAAACTTCGGTGAGAACAACAGTCTGGTTAAACAACTTATTGATCTAGCTTTGCTTGCAAACAATATGCTTAAAGGAGAAGATCTCAGCAATTTCGTGAAGAGGAGTGTCGAATTGCTATAAAAAAGGAGAAGGGGGGCAACTTTTTGCAAAGGGTTGTGAGATCCCCGGATGTGAAGTACCAGTTTCTATTTCTGTTTATGGCTTCTTAAGTTCGTAATCAAGTTTTA
>DAONXX010000113.1:0-5272 GCA_035414025.1 Bacteroidales bacterium
CAGGAGAGTGGTCTCCTCCTGAAATAATTGCTTTATGTGAAACAGAGAACAGAAAAGTCGTTGAGCATCTTATTCTGGGGACGAATCTGAATAAGTTCCGTTATGGGATAATTCATGAAGACTCTCCGGATCCCAGGGGAATCGATGTATGCCTGCTTTACAGGGAGGATCTTGTTGAGGTGCTTCATTATGATTATTTACATGATCCTGATTTAGATGAGGATGGCTTTTTTACCAGGGATATTCTGTATGCAAAATGCCGGATAATGGACGACACTCTGCATTTTTTTATTAATCACTGGCCTTCAAAAAGGGGAGGAGTACTTGCCGGAAATGCTAAAAGAAAACAGATCGCAGGTTTTGTTAAGCATGTAGCAGATTCAATAGATATTGCAGACAGGGGAAGGGCAAAGATAATTATCATTGGTGATTTTAATGTTTCTCCGAAAGACAAGGTGCTTGAGATCATTACTGAAGAACAAGACGGATCTAAGATAAAGCTGTCAAATCTCTCGGGCTTATTGAGCAAGGAAAGCGGAACATACAGATATAGGGGAATATGGGAGATGCCTGATCAGGTTATTGTATCGGCTTATCTTTTAAATTGTAGCAGAGGTCTTTATACCGATGCTGGCATGTTGAAGATATTCAATCCCGGATTTTTATTATTCCGGGACCCATTATATCCCGGACTGAGTCCTTTTTCCACCTGGCGGGGCTATCGTTACCTTGGGGGTTTCAGCGATCATCTGCCACTGCTTATTGATCTTAAGATCAGGTGATTCAGGAAAGAGGTTCCAATCCCAGCTCTTTACCTTTTTCAAGCATCAGGTTACGGGCCGCTTCATGGTCGTTCGGTATTATCCCGTCAAGGATTGCCTCCCTGATGGCATTCTTTATTATTCCGACTTCCCTGCCTGGTTTTATACCGAATGTTTTGATTATTTCATCTCCGTCAACAGGAGGCTGGAAATTTCTTATCGCATCCTTTTCTTCAATTTCTTTAAGCTTCTTTCTTACAGATCTGAAATTTTCAAGATGTCTTGCTTTTTTAACTTCATTTTTTGATGTAATATCAGCTTCGCAAAGCAGCATGAGGTCGTCGATATCGTTTCCGGCTTCAAAAAGCAATCTTCTTACGGCCGAATCCGTTATCTCTTCCTGGGAAAGCACAATGGGTCTTAAATGCAGGCCTACAAGTTTTTGAACGTATTTCATTTTTTCATCGAGGGGCAGCCTCAGGCGCTTGAATATACCAGGGATCATTTTTGCTCCGAGATATTCATGGCCATGAAATGACCATCCGGTTTCGGGAAAATATTTTTTTGTTGCAGGTTTTGCTATATCATGAAGAAGCGCAGCCCATCTGAGCCATAGATTATCAGTGTTGACAGCAATATTATCAAGCACTTTAACCGAGTGCAGAAAGTTATCCTTGTGTGCCTTCCCTTCCTTCTGATCTACTCCTTTTAGTGCATCAAGTTCAGGGAAAATTATGCTGAGTAGTCCCGATCTCTCAAGAAGTATAAAGCCTCTGGACGGAGTATCACTCATTATTATCTTATTGAGCTCTGTCACTATCCTTTCCTTCGAAACGATCTTTATCCTTGAAGCGTTTTTCTTTATTGAAGCAAAAGTATCTGTGTCGATAGTGAATTTAAGTTGTGTGGCAAAACGGACTGCTCTTATCATTCTCAGAGGGTCGTCAGAAAAGGTTTTATCAGGATCGAGCGGAGTTCTTATTATCTTTTTACTTAGATCCTCTGCACCATTGAATGGATCAATGAACTGTCCGTAGGTCTCTTTGTTAAGGCTGATTGCAAGCGTATTAATTGTAAAATCCCTTCTGTTCTGATCGTCCTCGATTGTGCCATCTTCAACAACAGGTTTCCTGGAATCGCTTCGATACGATTCCTTTCTTGCCCCGACAAATTCCAGTTCATAATCCTTCCACCTGAACATTGCTGTCCTGAAATTCCTGAAGACCTTCACTTTTATCCTCTTATCTATGTCCCGGGCGATCTTTGTTGCAATATCAATGCCACTTCCTGCAACCACAATATCAATATCTTTCTCCTGGTGTTCCCTCTTCAGAAGGCAGTCCCTTACCCATCCTCCGATGACAAATGCCTGCACGTTTTCTCTGGTGACTACCTCAGAAATTATATTGAAGATCTTGTCATTAAGACATATATGCATCTATAAATAGCAATTTTTTGTTTTACCTGTCAAAGTTACAATTATTGGTTAATTTTTCCAGACTAATGTGCTTATCAAACAGATTGGCATAAAGCTTGACTATCTTAATTCATAAATGATTATTTATATTTAAATAAATTACGGACATGACAGAACATTTAACAAAAGAGACTTTTCTCACCAAGGTATTTAACTATGAGAAAAATAAAGAATGGAAATTCGAAGGAGATAAGCCCTGTGTAATTGATTTCTATGCTGACTGGTGCGGTCCGTGCAAGATGCTTGCTCCGGTACTTGAGGAACTGGCAAAGGAATTTGAAGGGAAAATCGATATATTCAAGGTCAACACTGAGGAAGAACAGGAACTTGCGGGAGTTTTTGGAATACGGAGTATACCTTCAATACTGTTTGTGCCTTTGAACGGACAGCCTCAGATGGCTACGGGAGCACTTCCGAAAGAAACCTTTGTAAAGGCTTTTAAAGATGTTCTTGGTGTTGAAAAATAGGTCGTTGGTCAAAAAAAAATAATTTAAGATATTTTTAAGTTTTTCCTTGTAACATTCCCCTGATTTGTTTCGTTAAAATACATGGAAGCAGCAATCAGAAGGTTCCAATTTTTTTCATAGATTTAGGTTTAGGGTGGTAATAAGTCAGGACTTCGGTCCTGATTTATTTTATGTAAGCTCCTTAAAAATGCTGTTTATTTCCTCCTCAGTCGTCCGGAGCTTTTTCTGGCATTGTTTTATAAGTTCTGAAGCTCTCCTGACTTCAACAGACAGTTTGTCAACATCCAGATCTCCACTTTCAATGTTGTTAAGGATCTTTTCGATCTCAACAACTGCTTCGTTAAATGAAAATTCCTTTTTTGCCATATCTATTTATTCTTATTAATATTCTTGTTAAGGACCCTGCTTCCAACCTTGCCGTCGGAGAACTGTGTCTCAATGATATCATTCAAACTGACAGAATCAGCATTCTTTATTATCCTGCCGTTAACAGATGTTATAGTAAATCCTCTCTTCAATACATTTTCGGGGTTTAGTATTTTAAGGTTATTTTGCAATCCGTCCAGTTTGAGCATCATTTTTGAGAGCGAGTTGCCTGTGACTTTAATAAGTTCATATTTCTCTTTTTCAATCAGGGTCTTCTTTCCCATTGAGAAAGAACTGGAATTGGATAGAAGCCTTGATTTTTGATTTTCCGTTCTAAGTCTAGCTTTCATAATGAATTCCTTGCCGAAATTTATTACTTCGATAATTCTGTTCGACAGGTTTTCTTTCTGATCGGAGATCAGGAGTTTAGCAAGGGGAATAAGCTTAAGCCTGTAAGATTCTATTAGTTCAAGATATTCTTTTACAGTTGATTGTGATAATTCAGCTATTTCTGTACTCATCTCATTGAGGTATGCTTCAGCGGATGCAACACAATCTATTAAAAAGTCGGCGACAGCAGTTGGTGTTTTTAACGGTCTGTATGCCACCATGTCGGTTACGGAAAGGTCTTTTTCATGTCCTATACCGGTTATTACCGGTATAGGGAACTGTGTGATGTAATATGCAATGTTATAACTGTCGAACCAGCTTAGGTCGCTTTGTGATCCGCCTCCCCTTATTATCACAAGAACATCAAAAAGATCCGGGTGATCTGCAATCATGTTCAATGAGTTGATCACGCTTTTTTCTGTTTCAGCACCCTGCATCACTGATTCAAATAGTGCAGTATAAAAAACATAACCATAGCTATTGTCATGGAGATGTTTGACAAAGTCGGAATAACCTGCGGCAGTTCCGGACGAAATGACAGCAATCCTTTGAGGCAATAATGGAAAACTGAGCTCCCTGTTCATTGAGAATACACCTTCTTCTTCCAGTTTTTTTATGATCATCTGCCTTTTTAAGGCCATTTCTCCAATTGTGTACGATGGATCAATATCTGAAATTATCAGACTGAGCCCGTATATCTCGTGATATTCGATCTTTGTCTTCACAAGTATTTTCAAGCCCGGTTTCAGCGATTCTCCAGTGATATTTTCGAAGAAAGCTCTGAGCAAACTGTACCTGTTATTCCAGATAATTGCTTTGATCCTTGCTTTTACATCATTTTCTTCGGGATGCTTTTCTATTAGTTCGAGATAACAATGACCTGAATAATTCTCTTTTATCTCGGAGATCTCAGCAATAACCCAGTACCAGTCAGGCAGGGCGATATAAAGAGAATCCCTTATGGTGAGCTGTAATTCAGTTAGTGTCAATTTTTCATCCATTACGGCCCTGTTTTAATTATCTTATGCAGATATATTCCTGTACCAGTTGTCAGCCTGATAAAATAGATACCCTGTCTGCAGCTATTAAGATCGTACAATATAAGATCACGTCCCGAATAATCAGCATAATTTTTTTTACTGATTATTGTACCTGATGCCGAATATATTTCGATATAAATTTTACCGGGGGGGTCTTTGAAAAGGATCTCAACAATACCGCTTGTCGGATTAGGTTTGGCAAGTGTTGCACCTGATTGTTCCCTGAGATGTTTATTCTGAAGTAATAAGAGTGTCTTATTCATGTCGGGAATGCCATAACCATATAGTGAATCGGGCATCAGGAACCTGTCGGCTGTTCTGTGAAGTGCATCTGTCAGTTCCCAGGGGGCGGCATTCGGAACTGCCTGCATTATACAGGCAGCCATTCCGCTGAGAATGGGACACGAAAAGGATGTACCGCTTGAACTTGAGACATAAGACACTGAAATCTGGACAATCACATTGACACCGAGAGCTACATTGTCAGGTTTTATTCTTCCATCAGCCGAAGGCCCGGCTGATGAAAAATAAGATATCTGCTTGTCACGATCAACAGCTCCGGCACAAATAATGCTGTCACCATCTGAAGGAGCAGTGATCCGCATCCATTCCTTATCTCTTTCATTGCCTGCACTGCAGACGACAAGAATGCCTTTTGACGCTGCAATATCTGCTGCTTTTGTGATGAAGGCTGTGTTGCCATCCATATCAGAGGGCGAGTAGTTAAGAGAGGGGTCATCAAAATGATAATAGCCCAGTGATGAATTTATT
>DAONXX010000114.1:0-5268 GCA_035414025.1 Bacteroidales bacterium
AACTGTGCCTGAGAATCCTGTAAAGCAAAAATTATCAGCAATATTATAAGGACCTGAATTCTTTTCATTATACCCCTCACTATTTGAGCATAAAAATAATTAATTTAATGAGACCTTTATACATATTCTGCTAACGTGATGCTGACAATATTATTATGGTTCTCTTCCTTAGCAGGTGAATAGTAGTTCCCTGTATTTTGGCAGGGGCCACATCTCATCATCTACAATCAGTTCAAGTTTGTCGATATGTTCCCTTATCTCGATAAAATAAGGTTTGACTTTTTTCTCGTAGGTAATTGCTTTCTTATATTTATCTTCAATTACATTTGCCTTCTTCCTTTCCTCAATCATATCATGAACGAGTTTTCTGATCTCATTAATATGGTCAGACAAAGTAACTATCAGTTCTTTCCTTGACCCGGCGAGATGTTCAAATTCCTTATCAGGGAACACTTCTTTCAGTCCCTTTACATTCTCAATCAGTGTCGTCATGTATTTAATGGCTGTTGGAACTATATGGTTGATAGCCAGATCACCCAATACCCGTGATTCTATCTGAACTTTTTTTGTGAATTTTTCGTATTCAACCTCTACACGGCTTTCAAGTTCTTTGTTTGTAAATATCCCCGACCCGACAAGCACATTCCTTGATTCCTCTGTCAGAAAACATTTAATTGAATCAGGCACTCCGGCAACATTGCATAATTTCCGCCTTGCTGCTTCGGCATACCACTCTTTGGAATAGTTATCCCCTTCAAAGAGAACATTTTCTGATTCAAGAATATATTTCTTAAGTACCTGAAAGATTGCTTCATCCTTCTTCCTCCCTTTTTTAATTATCTGGTCAACTTCTTCCTTGAATTTCGTAAGTTGATATGCAACAGCTGAGTTAAGTACTATCATTGCTGCACTACAGTTGGCAGATGAGCCAACAGCCCTGAACTCGAACCTGTTCCCTGTAAATGCGAAAGGCGAAGTGCGGTTACGGTCAGTATTATCAAGCAGGATTTCAGGGATTTTCCCTATTCCAAGCTTAAGCTCTGTTTTCTGGGCCGGAGTCATTTTCCTGTCGGTCACTTTTTTGGACAGATCGTTCAGAATACTCTGCAGGTAAGCACCAAGAAAAACAGAAATTATTGTCGGGGGAGCCTCATGACCACCAAGCCTCCAGGAGTTTGATTCATTCATAACCGAAGCCCTTATAAGTTCATTGCTGTCATGGACTGCCTTTATAACATTTACAAGAAAAGTAAGAAACTGAAGATTTGTTTTTGGATTTTTCCCCGGCGACAAAAGGTTCTTTCCTGTATTTGTAGCCATCGACCAGTTATTGTGTTTGCCTGAACCATTTATTCCTGCAAAAGGTTTTTCATGCAACAGGACTCTGAATTTATGCTTTCTGGCAGTCCGTTTCATGATATCCATCAGTAGCTGGTTGTGGTCAATAGCAAGGTTAACTTCTTCAAAGAGAGGAGCGCATTCAAACTGGTTTGGAGCAACTTCATTATGACGTGTTTTTATAGGAATCCCAAGCTTATGAGCGGAATATTCAAAATCCTGAATAAAACACATTACCCTCTCGGGTATCGAACTGAAGTAATGGTCGGCCAGCTGCTGATCTTTTGATGACTGATGTCCCATTAATGTTCTGTCGGCCAGAACAAGATCAGGACGGGCATAGAATAATGCCTCATCGATTAGAAAATACTCCTGTTCAATCCCAAGGGTTGCTATCACTTTTGTGACGTCCTTATCAAAATATTGGCAAACGGCAACAGCAGCCTTATCAAGAGCCGACAGGGCTTTCAGCAGAGGTGCCTTGTAGTCGAGTGCCTCCCCTGTATGAGATACAAATATCGTCGGTATACAAAGTGTTGATCCGACAATGAATACAGGCGATGAAACATCCCATGCCGTATAGCCTCTGGCTTCAAAAGTATTCCTTAGCCCTCCGCTTGGAAAACTCGAAGCGTCAGGTTCAGACTGGACCAGTACTGCTCCTGAGAAATTCTCTACAATGTGTCCCCCATCCCCGGCTTCAATAAATGAGTCATGCTTCTCCGCAGTTCCGTCTGTCAGCGGATGAAACCAGTGAGTGAAATGAGTCACACCCCGCTCAAGAGCCCATGCCTTGAGACCAATGGCTACCTGCTCTGCTTCCTGCCAGGTCAGGGATTTTCCCTCATCTATAGCACGCTTCACTACCCTGAAAGCTTCCTTTGAAAGGTAGTGCTCCATCCTGTGAAGATTAAATACATCTTCTCCAAAATACCTTGAAACAATTTTTGAAGATGTTTCAATTTTTACAGGCTCTCTGTTAAATACCTCCTTTAATGCACTAAATCTTAATTCAGCCATAGCTCAAATATTTTTGTCAAAAATATATTTTTTTATACACCCCCCCCCTATTTTTTCATGTTTTTTTTAAATAAATGTATAGTTTTCGACAAAGACCCCCATTATTATTGATACAATAACCTTTTTATTGTATTATTTTTAAGAATATGCTGGCAAATCAAATAATAACAAGAAATTAAAAATATCAACCGGATCATGTTTTACAAGTAATAGCAGGTCATCAGTTTTATAAACGATTTTTGTTATATTTGTCGCCTGAATTCTAAAAAGTTATTATTTATAAAGTAAATCTTAATCTAATCAACATATTCAATGTCAGCTATTCAGTTTTTAAGAGAAAAGGCAGGTGTTTTTGTTGCCGTAATAATAGGTTTAGCACTATTCCTGTTCGTAGTAAGTGATTTCTTCGGGGGCGGCACTGGACAGAACAGAAGGATCAGGAAATACTATGAACTGGGAGAGATTGCAGGAGAATATATCTCGTACCAGGATTTCGAGGAAAGGGTCCAGAATCTTGTCGAGATCTATAAACTGTCAGGTATGGCAACAATAGACGAGTCTGTATACGAATCTATAAGGGAACAGGTATGGCAGCAAATGGTAAGGGAGAAAATCCAGGACAATCAATACAAAAATCTTGGGATCGGCGTAAGCAGTGAAGAGGTTGATGAACTTGTCCTTGGCAATAACCCTCATCCTATAGTTATGCAGTTATTCACTGATCAAAGCACGGGAGTATTCAATAGATCCTTCCTTGTAAATTTTCTGAAACAGATAGATATTGATGAAACTGCAAAAAGATACTGGCTGTTCTTTGAAAATGAGATAGTAAATGACCGGATGAACACAAAATACAATAACCTTGTTTCCAAAGGCTTATATGTAACCTCAAAACAGGCTGAATTTGATAATATGCTGAATAGCAATACTGTTGATTTCAGTTATATAATGAAAAACTATGCTTCTGTGCCTGATTCATCTGTAAAAATATCCCAAAGCGATCTTGAAGCATATTACAATACACATAAAAACAACTATAAAAGGTCAGCTTTAAGGGATATAGAATATGTTACATTTGATATTGTTCCTTCCGAAAATGATATAAAGGATGCCGAAGACTGGATCACAAGGACAAAAGAAGAATTTGCAGCAGCTGTCAATCCTGTTGAATTCATAAATCTCACTGCCGATACGCGCCACACAAGTTTCTACATACCACTTGAAGATATTTCAGAAAACCTTCGCGATTTTGTAAAATCTGAAGACAAAGCTACAGTATTCGGGCCGTATCAGGAAGATGGCTCATTCAAGGTGGCTAAGCTGATCGATGCCGCCAACAGACCTGACTCTGTCAGGGCAAGACATATTCTGATATCATCCGGCCAGTTGCGCCCCCTTACAAGAGCACAAGCTATAGCCGACAGTCTTATAAATCTGATTAAATCAGGGGTTTCATTTGATGTTCTTGCAATGGCTAATTCTGAAGATCAGGGATCAGCACAGGTCGGAGGCGATCTCGGATGGTTTCCTGAAGGGATGATGGTGGTTCCTTTCAACAATGCATGTTTTACTGCAAAGAAAGGCGACCTTACAACAGCTGAAACAATCTATGGAGTCCATATTATTGAAGTGCTTGAAAAGTCGAAAGACGTGCGTAAATATGATATAGGTATAGTTGACCGTGCAATAACGGCAAGCTCGACAACAAATCAGAAAATATATAGTGAAGCAAGCCAGTTTGCAGGCAATAACAACACTTATGAACAATTCAATAATTCCATCGCCTCTCTTAAGATGAATAAAAGAGTGGCAAATGATGTGGCACCGGCCCAAAAAACCCTTCCCGGGCTTGAGAATCCACGGTCACTTATTATTTCCCTGTTCTCTGCGGAGGCAGGCAAAATTATTCTTGATGCCAATCAGCAGGCTGTATTTGAGATAGGCGATACTTATGTTGTTGCATACTGCACCAGAGTACAGGAAGAAGGCCTGGCTCCCCTTAAGGATGTAGTAAATGATGTTAGGTTTGCTCTGTTAAAAGATAAAAAAGCCGAGATCATCGCAGACGAGTTTGAGAAGAACGGCGGAGAAGGAAAAACACTTGATGATATCGCCAGGCAAATGGGACTGGTTGTTGAAGAAGCTACACAGATCAATTTCAGATCATATACGATTCCCAACATAGGATCAGAACCGGCTCTCATATCTGCAGCCTCCTCCGCCAGGCAAAATGTTGTTTCCGGCCCTGTAAAAGGCAATAACGGAGTCTTTATGATTAATGTGCATTCCATTACTACGCCACCTGAACAGGATCTTAAACTGCTAAAGGACAGGTTGCTGGCTACGTACCAGATGAGGGGCACCTACGAAGCATACGAAGCACTCAGAAAATCCGCGAATATAGTTGATAAAAGATACAAGTTCTACTAATAGTCTTTTACTATATGACGAGGCCGTTTCATAACATAATTGAGACGGCTTTTTTTTATTCCTTAAATACCATCTTTTCATAATCCTAATTATTGTTAAGTAAAGGAAGCGCGATGTGATGAATGGGATGGGTCCCCCCGTGGGGCAGGAGTTGTCTTTATAGCGGGAAATAGATTTGCAATTGGCGATAAACAGGGAAAATATTATTATAAAAAATGGAAGGTACCAAGATGGATACTTTCCATATTCAAAGTCGGCGACGACCGGATTCTATCCCGCATCAGGCGGGACTCACGCGAATGCAGTACCATCAACGCTGATCCACGAAAATCATCGGGGGCCAATAGGGCACTATAAACAAAAAAGCCCCTCAGTTTCCTGAAGGGCTTCTATTTAAAGTCGGCGACGACCTACTCTCCCGCGAATGCAGTACCATCGGCGCTGGCGGGCTTAACTTCTCTGTTCGGAATGGGAAGAGGT
>DAONXX010000115.1:0-4987 GCA_035414025.1 Bacteroidales bacterium
TGAAAGGATCAAAAGACCTGTTTACAAAGGAGTTGGCTGCAACAACGCAATAATCTCCCAATGTGACACCAGGCATTATTACGGAACCCGTACCTATCCAAACGTGATTCCCTACTGTCACGGGTTTTTTCTCCAAAGGAAACACCTGTTGCATTGCAGGTGAAGCATTGGGCCCTGAATCAACCATAATATTAACATTCTGCGCAATGCTCACATTACTACCAATTGTAAGTTTAGCTGCAAACCCGTTCAACAGGCTGTTCATCCCGATATAAGTATCTGATCCTACCTCCAGCTGGTTATCAGGACTCCCGAAAACAGAGCATCTTTTTGCTATCCTGACGTTGTCTCCGATGGTGACATTATTTACCGAAGATGAAGGATCAATTTCCACATCTTTGCCCAGGTTAATATTTGCATACTTCATTTGTCAGCTTTTTGAAGAAAAACTTTCATAACCTCATAAAAATAATCGAGATCAAATGCAGTCAAAGCCTGATGAACAGGAATAAAGAAAGCGTCTTCACCGTAAAATATACTCGATTGAATACCATGTACCCAGAAATGTGTCTTAAGTTCAGGAAGGCTAAGATTTTTATTTTTAATCCGGAACATAAAGACACCGGGTACAATTCCTTTTTCCAGCTTAAACCTTTCTCTCAAACCCAATGTTTCAAACCTGCTGCGAAGCTCCGTATAATTGTATATCCTTTGGCGGATAATCTGATCCTTTCTCTGGATATGCTCCGAAAGGACATTCTTGATGTAGCGCAACAATCTGGGTTGAATGTGTCCTGTATAGTTATGGTTAATGTGCGAAGCCGAAACGAGGAGTCCTCCAACCTGAAGAGGAAACATTTTCGGAAAGCTGTAAATTACAAAATCCCCGGTCCTGCCTATTTTACATTCATTATCCTCAGAAAAGAAAGAACCCGCACAATCCTCTATGATAGGCAGGTTCAATAGTTTAAGCTTCTGGATCTCCGGGTAAGGGTACCCGAATTCGTGATTAACGAAAAGTACCTTTGTTTCAGGTAATATTTCTCTGGACCATTTGCAAAACTTCTCTATCTCATTTGTAACACAGCTGCTAATGTAAAAGTTACCTGAACTGGTCAGAATTGTTACAACATCATTCTCAGACAGTCTGTAATGACTCAATGCGATGTTTAATGCTTGCTTTCCATTAGTAGTATAGTTAAATCTCAGGCCCCTGAATCTACTCTTAAAATAATCATCAATGATGGAGCAATTAATAAGTCCGTGATTTTTCCCAATATCTGAAGTCGCAAATGGGCTAATTCTGTAGGCAGGTGTTAGGAATCTATCTGGATAAGTAATAAACATCAAGCCAGTGATCTTTTCATCGTAAATCTCGGATTAACAGAACACCCGATACTTTCCTTAAACTCACACAGGCCATAATTAGGAACAGATAATTCTGTAGAATGACCTATGTCCATATACTCTTTCCCAAGAAGTTTGTAGTATTCATATAGTCTATAGGACAAGAAATTCATTGGCTTTAATTCGCTATACCCTAAAAGATCACCCCAATATATGACCTGTATAATTTTTTCGGATATGTGGAAGACAATGGCAGACGCAATAAGTACTTTATTACTATTCTCTACAATAAAGAAATCGGCAGGAACTAGCTTGCTTGTTTCCATTACCTGCTCCCAACTCATCCGTAGGGGGAAGCCTCGATGAATTCGATTTTGTGCAATTATATCATAGGCACTTCTCCTTTGTTGGTCGTCGGAGGCAATAATCAAATTCAAACCAGCCTCCGATGAAATACGCAAATTTTTACGAGCATTTCTCCATATTCTTTCCTGGATCGAATCTCCAATTCTGCAGATATCGTACGAAAAGTTGAGGTCGATCACTGAGAATTCATACCCCATTCTCCAAAGACAATTCACCTGTTTTGCTATAAAGCTTTGGTTGTAGAATGGCGGCGGTATTGTTATCTCAATTGATTGAACCCTTCTTGAAGAGGCCCAATTTGATAAGGTTCCAATGGATTCCTCCAAATATTGCAGTCTCACATTTTCAGAAACAAATGAAAAGCCACCAAATGGAGCAGAAAATGGAGAACTCAATACTTTATCCTTCCTGCCGAAAATAATTCCCAACCTAATTTTGTCCTCTCGAAACAAAAGATAATGAACTTCCTCGGTTTTTTCCCTGTTGAGATGATTGAATTCTGCGGTAGCAAAAACATGATATGGTGATTTGATTACATCCCCATATTCACTCGAACTTACTTCAATGATTTCCATACTAAAAAATCATCATATTGCCTTATATAATCAACAGGATCGTACTTTTCAGATGCTAGAACAAGGCAAATTGCACCAGAAGAGAAGTTAATGATCTCCCGCCAGATCCCCGGCACAATCAGAAGTCCGTAGTTTGGCCTGTTAAGGTGAACTGTCTTCTTCATGGTACCGTCATCCAGAATAACATCAAATGATCCGCTGGCTGCAACAATCAGTTGCTGCAAGACTTTATGGGCATGTCCGCCCCTCTCAGAACCACCCGGAACATCATACAGATAATATACTCTCCTTACGTCGAAAGGGAGGACACTTTTACTCTGTACAATAGTTATGTTGCCTGAAGGATTGTGTATCCTAGTAAGTTCTAAAACGCTGCAGTTGTAAATATTAGGAACGCAATCTTTCACTTCTCTAGAATCTGTTTAAACTCCTCAAAATCCCTGATATAATCAGTTTCAGAATAGTCTGTTGATGCAATGATCAAAGCGAGTGAGTTCGTTGAAAAGTTATCGATCATCCGCCAAATCATCCTGGGAACAATGACACCATAATAGGAACGGTTGAGTGGAAATTTGTATTCCATCGTGCCGTCATGCAGGTTCAGGTCAAAACTGCCAGAAAGGGCAACTATCAGTTCATCTGTCTGTTTGAAGGCATGACCTCCACGATGTTCTCCACCGGGCACATCATATATCCAATAAACTCGTTTAATTTGGAAAGGTATATGTGAATTCTCCTCAATAAATGACAGGTTACCTCTCAGGTCAAGGAATCTGGGCAGATCAATTAGCGTTGGTTTAATGATTTGATTCATAATTTAAATCTTGGGAATCATTTTTTGGCTGAATGGATCCGCAGAGGCCATCTGCCTTTGGCCTTTTTTTCAGTTGTATATCCATATTTTTCACCATATCCATACTGTTTCCCGTCAGACTTAATGTCATTAACCACAAGACTGACACTACTTATACCTCTTTCGGAGATCTCAGACAGGGTCCTTTCAAAAATATCCCTCAGAGTATGCCTTGGTCTTACAACAAGGAGGCATGCATCAGTCATGGATGCAAGATGATATGTATCAGATACAAGTCCGATAGGAGAAGAATCAACAATAATATAATCAAATCTCTCCCTCAATAGTTTAAACAGCTCTTCGGTCTTGCCAAGGGCAGTAAGCTCGGAGGGATTAGGCGGAACAGGGCCTGATGAGATGACAAACAGGTTTTCATATGAGGTCTCCTGAATAACATCCTGTAATTTATCTTTCCCAATCAACCAGGTGGAGATGCCTTTTTCATTCGTCAGTTTAAAATCAGAATGAATTTTCGGCTTCCGGAGATCAAATCCAACTATTACGGTTTTTTTGCCAAGCAAGCTGTAAACTGAGGCCAGGTTAATAGTGGTGAAGGTCTTTCCCTCACCCGGCATTGATGATGTCACAAGTATTACCGGGGCTATTGCTTCCTTCGTAAGAAACTGCATCCTTGCCCTCAGTAATCTGTATGATTCTGCAAGGGCAGAATTAGGATTTTCAAATACCACCCTGTTGGTTCTGTCCGCATTGTGTGGCATATTTCCAAGTATCGGCAACTGGGTCAGTCTTTTTATATCCTCATACTTCAACCTGTTGTCAAACAAAAAGTTAAGAAAGATTACAAGGAACGGGATCCCAAATCCTGCAAAAAGGCCAAGAAAATAAATCTTTATTGGATTCGGAGAAATTTTGTAGGTATACCGTGGATCAGCCGGATCAATTACCTCGCTGTCTGCTCTGTTTGAGGCTTTCTGCATCTCCTGTTCCGCTCTTGTCTCAAGGAGGAATGTATATAGTTCATCATTCAGCCTGAACTTCCTTTCAATTCCAAGCAGTTGCCTCTCCGTAACGGGCAATGCAGATGCCTGTGAATTTGCCTTATTAATTTGCTCCTGATTTTCAGACCTGGCAAGACTGTTAGCCCTGCGAAGCCCGTTAAGCGTTTCTTTCAGAGCCTCTTTAGTAGACCGGACCCTCTGTTCCAGATTTCTCTGTAATGGATTCATCTCTCCGGCACCCCTTGCAGATAACTGAGCCTGAAGTTCTGCAAGCTCTTCAACAAGCCTCGTAAGACCCGGGTCAGTTATTCCCATTGTGATGGGTATAATCGGCACCTCTCCTGAAGCATTCTTTGCAAGGTAATCAGCCAGATAATCATAATAGTTAGCCTCCAGGTTAAGGCGTGCCCTTTCGTTTTCCAGCAAAGTAACCTGAGCTATGAGTGACTGTCCCTGGGCGGAGAGGTCCATTACCCGGTGGGATGATCTGAATTGTTGTAACTTTGTTTCAGTACTTGACAACGAATCGGTAATACCTACGAGCTGATCCTCAATAAACTGAATCCTGCGGGCAGCCTCGGTATTTTTTTTATCAAGTGAAATTGCCTGAAATCCTTCAACATGTTTATTAAGAAAGTCCGCATCTCTTGCACTGTTGGTACCTGCAAGACTTATCCGCAAAACTGAACCGTCCCTCGAAAGACGTTCCACATTCAGTCGGCTGTTGTAGTAATCCACAAGCCGGATCATGCTGTGGACGGTAAAAAATATCACCTGATTATTAATACCCTGAAAAAAGGCTTCATCAGCACATTCCACTTTAAAACTCCCGTTTGCAACCTGAATTGTATCTCCAAAGCGGGCAGTTTTTTCAAATGAATAATACT
>DAONXX010000116.1:0-4908 GCA_035414025.1 Bacteroidales bacterium
AATCATAATTACTTTCCGATGCAGAAATTCCTGAAGATATTTCCCAATATCTCGTCTGTTGTAATTTCACCGGTTATCTCACCCAGATAATGAATAGCCTGGCGTATATCAATTGCCAGCAGATCATCCTGTAAGCCTTCCCTCAGACCCTGCAATACCCTTTCAAGGCTATCTGTGACTTGAAGCAGTGCATGATAATGCCTTATATTTGTGATTATTACATGATCAGAAGCTTTCCTGGTATCATCTGCATACCTTAATAGCTCTTCCTTCAAAATGTCAATGCCTTCTCCTGTAAGGGCAGAAATAAAGGAGAGTGATTCACCCTGTAAAAGAGATACATCCTTCCTTATCTCTTCTCTTTTAACCGTACTTGCCAAATCTATCTTATTTATCAGTATCATCATTTTGATATCTGATCCGGAAATAATCCCCCTTACATTGTCAAGGGTATCTTTGATCTGATCCGTAGTGTTGTTTATATCGATCACTAGCAGTATTATAGCTGCGGTTTGTATTTTTTCACGAGTCTTTTTTATTCCAAGCCGTTCAATTGCATCATCAGTCTCTCTAAGACCCGCAGTATCAGTGAAACGGAACAGGACACCTTCAATAATTGCCGTATCCTCAATCGCATCTCTTGTTGTGCCTGGTATTTCTGATACAATGGCTTTCTCTTCCCTGAGCAGAGTGTTAAGGAGAGTTGATTTTCCGGTATTCGGGCTTCCCGTAATTACCACAGGAACACCATTTTTAATTGCATTACCCAAACTAAAAGATAATGCAAGGTCATTTGCCGTCTTCAGTACCCTTTTTAGAATAGTTTCAAGTTCATTTCTATCGGCAAACTCAACATCTTCTTCAGCAAAATCAAGTTCCAGTTCTATCAGTGAAGCAAAATGAACGAGATCAGCCCTGAGTTTTCGTATCTCATCGGAAAACATGCCTCTCATCTGATTTACAGCTATTCTGTGTGCTGCCTGTGATTCTGATGCAATAAGATCTGCAACTGCCTCAGCCTGAGAGAGATCTATTTTACCATTAAAGAATGCACGCTGAGTAAATTCCCCGGGACTGGCCGGCACAGCCCCATTCTCTATCAACAGTTCAACTATTCTCTGCTGTATGTAAGGTGAAGCATGACATGAGATTTCAGCCGAATCTTCGCCTGTGTAGGAGTGAGGGGCTCTGAAAATACTTACAAGAACATCATCAATCAGCTCATTTTCAGAACGTATTTCGCCATAGATAACAGTGTAACCCTTTTGTTTCTCTATTTCTGTTTTAATGTTGAAAGGGAAAAATATTTTTTTACAGATATCAAAGCATTCCGGTCCGCTGATACGTATTACTGCTATTGCACCTCTGCCTGAAGTAGCCGGAGCACAAATCGTTTCACCTGTTCTGAGCATAGCCTGCCTTGTATTTCAGGCAAATGTATTAAACTTAAATGAAAAGACATCGGGAAGCAATCATAGCTTCCCGATGAACTCCTATCTTTCCAGGTTCTGCACTGTAAACCATGAATCTGCAACCTGAACCTTTTCTGAAATATTACTAAATAATATTTCTGATTTTCTGTTAGTTATCAGATTAGTGGCAACCATGTTAGATACCATGTATTTGCCTTCCGCCAGGGAGTGAAAGCCTTTTATTTCAATAGTCTTGAAATGCTGATTATCATAATTGAAGAACTCCATTTTTAAAACCTGGTGCTTATCCATGCTGATATAGCTTATTCTCCTGGAATAACCGTATTCGTCAGCTTTATCATCATTTACAGGAATACTCTCAATGATCCAGACATTATTGGTTCCCGATCCTTCAAGATGTTTGTTATTAAAATCAGAAATGTTAGGAGAGCCCATATCGGCATTTGAGAACTCAGAGCTCATAAAACTCTTTCCTGTTTCCGAAGATGAGATCCTGCGGGTTTTCTTCAGAGCAGGCATGAAAATCCATATCTCATCAGAGGTGCTTTTATTATCAACTATAAGCATAGCTGTTCCCCGTACATCGGCCGGTTCAAGGAATTTTATCATGCGTTTCTCAACTCCACCCGGAAAACTCTTTGATGTCATAGAGATTGTCCTGTTTCTTGATGCTCCCGTCTTTTCTGTTATTGTGAGCCTGATTGTTGCCTGGAATGAACTGATGATTGAAAGTTCACGTGATTTATTCAGTATCTGGTCAGCATCAGTTAACTGAGCTGACACTGGATTAAACAACATTATTGATGCAAGTAAAATTATTGACTTTTTCATTTTATTCTGATTTGTTTGGTTGTTAATTCATTTGTAACAAAAGCCGGCCTGAAGAGGACTATGATTGCTGGAACGATTATCAGTGCCCCGATCAGGCATGATCCGATAGAGATAATTGTCAGATAGCCAAAGAACCTTATTGATCTGAATCCCGAAATTATTAAAGGTGAAAAACCGGTCATAACCGTGAAAGCATTTATTATTATGCTCCGGCCAATTATTGCAAAAGAAGATTTAGTGGATTCCTCATATGATAATCCTTTTCTGATCTGGCTGTTAAAGCACCAGATATACTGGATGGTGAAATCGACACCAACGCCGATCATTATTGACGAAAGCAGGGCCGTAGCTGCATCAAGTGCAATCCCTGCATATCCCATGAATCCAAACATTATAAGTATTGATACGGCAAGCGGAACTGAACCGATAATTCCTCCTTGTGCAGATCTGAATATAATTGAAAGAAGTATAAAGACAGTTACAAGTGCAAAGATCAGCGACGATGCCTGCCCTTTTATTATAGAAGCGGCGAAATCAGTCATGATAATTGCGTATCCTCCTATGGTTATCTCTGCAGGTATTGACTCAGTAAGCCTTTCAATCTGTGACTTCACATCCTTTATTATTCTGTTCTCAGGATCGGAAAGCCTTATAAGAACATGAGCCTTCGTATTGTCAAGATTCATCATTTGGCTGAAATCATCAGGGTCGCCGCTCATATTGTAGAGTTCGAACATCTGAGCAATGCTTTCGCGTGTATCCGGAATTTTATCATATCCATCTTCAGTATCAGTATAGATAGCCTTGCTCATCTCTCTTACTGCCTGCGATATGGAAAACACCTGTCCAACTCCTTCAGCCTTTTCAATTTCCCTTGTAAGATTATCTATTCCCTTCATCACTTCAGGATCCTTAATATCGCCTGAAATCATTACAGAGATTGTCTGTGACCCTCCGAATTTACTGTTAATCAATTCAGAAGCCATCGCAACTGGACTCTTTTTAGAGAAGTAATTCTCCTGATTAGTTTCAATTTTAAGCAACATCATTCCTGCAGTAATTGCCACAGTAATGACAACAACACTAATCAGTATCCTGCGTGGATATTTTATTATCACTCCTGATACCCTGTCAAGAATTTTGTATATGCCATCTGTCCTTCTTTTGTTTGTTTTTTCCTCTATCCTGATATTTTTCTGTACTAATAGCAAGGAAGGTATATAGAAAAGACTCATTAAAAGGGCGGCTGATACACCTATACCTGCAAGAACACCAACATGCCTGGCTGGTATAATTGAATGTGTCAGTAGCCCGAGAATACCGGCAATTGTTGTCAGTCCGCTGAATAGTATCGGCATTCTGAGTGAGCCCAATAATTCACTGATGATCCCGGTCTTTGAGTTTGTTTTATTCTTTTGTCCAAGTTCCTGATAACGCGCTACAAGGTAGATGCCATAATTATTTGCAACAGCAATAAGAATTATTGGCACAAGAATAATTATCATTGACAACTTCCATCCAAACAGAGGGATCAGGCCCATGCTGATAGCTACTGCCAACACTACAACCGAAAAAGGAACAGCTACATTTTTCCAGTTGCCCAGAGAGATCTTAAGGATCAGAAGCATAAGGAACAGAGCCACCGGCACAAGGATTAATGCATCCTTCCTGACATCTTCAGTTATATACTGTCTTATGTAGGGTAAACCTCCTTTGAGGATCTTTGAGTCACCGCCATAAACGCTTACAATGGAATCTATCTTATGCAATGTTGAACTTTCTGTTTCCAAGGTGTTTATTGTAGCTGTTATTGAAGCAGTCTTCATATCCGACGATACTACTATATCCCTGGCAAATCTGTTATTCAGGATATTTTCTCTCAGTTCGTCCAATCCTTCCTTGTCTGTTGGGATTCTTCTTATAAGAGGATCGGCAACCATCATATCATCAGTGCTTTTTATTGTCCGCACTGTAAAAGGAGATATCCTGTCAGTGACTCCTGTAAGCTTTGATACTTCCCTGTCTATATCTCTGATTTTCTGAAGATTATCCTCAGTAAGGATAGTTGAGTCGGAAATAAGGAGCATCACTATATCCTGCACCCCGAATTCTTGCTCTATTTTGTTTGTTTCTATTCTGGAGGGCATTTTTTCAGGGATATAGTTCCTGATGTCCGGATCCGTTTCCGAAAAGGGTATAAGCAATCCAAGAGAGATACCTGTTACAAGGCAGGCGACAATTATGAACCAACGGTATTTTGAAATAAAATTAATCATATTAAAAATTTACTTTAAGGCCTAATCTGAAGCAATTCATAAACTCATCTGCAATATCATAAAGGGAACCTTTCTTTCCGGAAAAATAATCTCCGCCTGCTGTTATTGTAAGTCCGTCAGCAGGCTTCCATACCAACTCCGGCATAAGCATAAAATCCTTTGATACGAAGTTATATGTTGTTGTTACCGATGGTGTAAGTTTTCCGTATAACAGATCAGCTTCAACTCTTAATCCCCCTGAGTGATACCATTTTTCAAGCTGGTAATTATAAAGCCTGTTAAAGGCTGCTGTCTGAAGACGGGTATATTCCGCAAAATTGAAACCCGGATTTAAAAGGAATGTGGCCAAAAGTGCAGGATCAATATCT
>DAONXX010000117.1:0-4690 GCA_035414025.1 Bacteroidales bacterium
ACCCCTGATTTATCTTGCCTGTTTTTTGCATATTTTCGGTATAAAAGCACTCCAACAAGAGAAAAGCTCAGTATAGTTATAATTAATTCAGATTTATCCATAGAACCAGATTTATATCAGCATCTTATTTCATTAAAGATATTAAGATTTTCAATTCCCGTAACAAATCATATTTTAATTATTATTTAGCTTATGATATTGAATAGTAACAATATGTGCCTGTCATTAGCTAAATTTGTATTGGAGTATTATTCAAATAAACTTTGAGCATATTTAAATAATCAATATTTTCGTACAATCAAAAATTCGTATCTGACATAATTATGTCGGTTATTATACTCGAGCTGAAATTAGAAAGGATTGATAATGACAAACAATAATCCGGATGATTCTGTTCTTAATGAACATTCCGAAGTAAAAGTAAATGCTTCCGGAACTGATGATACTAAAGCCGCAGAAATGCTGCAGGAAAATTCTCCCGTTGTAAATGACGGGGAGTATGAAGAAAAAGAGAAAGAGAAAGAGAAAGAAGAAGAAGAGATAAAAGATGAGATAGTTGAAAATCTTCCGGATAAAGAGGAGGATGCAAATGAAAAACCATCTGATACAAAGCATGCAGAGGGTGATGTAGTTGTTCCTCAGAAAAGGAAACGAACAGTAAAGGTCGATCCTGCAGAAGCTGAATTTCAGGATGATTTTGATAAAGAAGAAGAAAATCCTGAAGAAGAGGGTCTTCCGCCAGTTGATTATTCAGGATATTCAAAGACCGATCTTGTCGAAACACTTGCGCTTTTAATAGAAAACAGGCCTCCCGCAGAAATAAGGGGCGATGTTGACAGGATAAAGGTGCTTTTCTATAAGAAACTCAAATCAGAGGCTGAAGAACGTAAGACAAAATTCCTTGAAGAAGGAGGAAAGATAGAAGATTACAGGATATGGGTTGATCCTGCTGAGGCAAAAGTTAAACATCTTCTTGAGAAATTCAGGGAGAAAAGATCCAATTATATCAAAGTTCAGGAAGCTGAGAAATACGAGAACCTGAAGAAGAAATATGAGATAATAGATAAGATAAAGGAACTTGTCAACCGGGAAGAGTCAATAAATAAAACTTTTCAGGAATTCAGGTCCCTCCAGAATGAGTGGCATTCAATAGGAGTCGTTCCTCAGAATGCACTCAGAGATCTATGGGAAAACTATCATCACAACGTTGAGATATTTTACGGTTACATCAAGATCAATAAGGAGTTGAGAGATCTTGACCTTAAGAAGAATCTTGAATCCAAGGTCTCGCTATGCGAGAAGGCTGAAGAGCTTCTTCTTGAACCAAATCCGGTTAATGCATTCAGGCTTTTACAGGACTACCATAACCAGTGGCGGGAAATCGGACCTGTTCCGTCTGAATCTAAAAATGAGGTATGGGAAAGGTTTAAAAAGGCTACCTCTCAGATCAATAAGAGGCATCATGAGTATTTCGAAAATCAGAAAGAAGAGCAAAGAAAAAATCTGGAAGCTAAAATTGCTTTATGTGAAGAAGTTGAAGCAATAAATCTACTTGAGATTAAGAGCTTTAAGGACTTTGATGAAAAGGCTGAAAAGTTGATTGCTTTGCAGAAGATGTGGAGAACGATTGGTTTTGCTCCAAAGAAACAGAACAACAAGGTATATCAAAGATTCAGAGATGCCTGTGATAATTTCTTTGAAAAAAAGAGAGCTTTTTATGCCGATAATAAGGAAATACAGCAGAATAATCTGCAAAAGAAGATAGAACTTTGTATCCAGGCTGAAGCCTTTCAGGAAAGTACAGATTGGAAATCCACATCAGATGCACTGATCAGACTCCAGAAAGAATGGAAGGAAATAGGCCCCGTACCGCGAAAACAATCGGAAAAGATCTGGAAAAGATTCAGAAAAGCCTGTGATCATTTCTTTAGTCGCAAAACTGAGTTCTTCTCAGCACTTGATACCACCTATGAAGATAACCTTAAAGCAAAGATTGCAATAATAGAGGAGCTTGAAAACTTTGAGTCGGGAACCGATGTGCAGCTTGCTTTTGAAAAATTAAAGGATATTCAGCGCAAGTGGACTGAGATAGGGTATGTGCCTTTTAATAAGAAAGATGAAATAGCAAACAGGTACAGAAATGCCCTTAATAAAGAATTCGACAAGTTGAAGATTGGCGATTCAGATAAAAGCATTCTTAAATACCGTTCAAAACTCGATAACCTTAAAACTAATCCAAAAGCATCAAGAAAGATCAGGAGTGAAAGAGATAAATTCGTCACGAAGATCAAACAGCTTGAGAATGACATAGTTCTCTGGGAGAATAATATTGGTTTCTTTACAAAATCGGTCAATGCCGATACAATGATAAAAGAGGTAGAGGAGAAGATCGAAAATGCAAAGAAAATGATAAAAATCCTGGAAGAAAAGGTGAAATTGATAGACCAGTCGGGTTTGGATGAATGATCTCACTTTTAAATCAGTTACTATTCAGTTAAACCATTTGTTTTGACAGACGTTAAATTTGTATTTGTGACAGGAGGCGTTACCTCGTCCCTGGGAAAAGGAACCCTTACAGCCTCTATTGCAATGTTATTGCAGGCAAGAGGCTATTCAGTCACAATACAAAAACTGGATCCCTATATTAATGTTGATCCAGGAACTCTTAATCCCTACGAACACGGTGAATGCTACGTTACTATTGATGGTGCTGAGACTGATCTCGACCTCGGTCATTATGAACGTTTTCTCAATGTTCCGACAAGCCAGGCAAATAATGTTACAACAGGCCGGATTTATCAGACTGTTATAGAAAAAGAGCGAAAAGGTGATTATCTGGGTAAAACGGTTCAGGTGGTCCCCCATATAACAGATGAAATAAAAAGACGCATCATGCTTGTTAGTTCCGGTAACGAATATGATATTGTTCTGACTGAGATAGGAGGGACAGTTGGTGATATTGAGTCATTACCCTATATTGAAGCTGTTCGTCAGTTGAAATGGGAACTCGCCCCCCGGAATTGTATTGTAATCCATCTTACTCTTGTTCCTTATCTGTCGGCAACTGGTGAGTCTAAAACAAAACCTACTCAACATTCGGTAAAGGAGCTTTTGGAAGAAGGTGTCCAGCCTGATATTCTTGTGCTCAGGACTGAACATAGTCTGAGCAGAGACATAAAAAGAAAGGTTGCTCTCTTCTGTAATGTTGAAGAGAATGCTGTCGTAGAATGCATAGATGTTTCTACAATTTACGAATTACCGCTAAAAATACTTGACGAAAAACTCGATCAGACAATCCTCAGAAAACTAGGTTTGCCGATTGAAAATGAACCTCCGCTCACTGAATGGAGGGAATTTCTCAGGAGACTCAAAAATCCGAAATATAATATCAAAGTAGGACTGGTTGGTAAATATGTTGAACTCCCGGATGCCTATAAGTCAATATCAGAAGCATTCGTACATAGTGGTTCACTTAATGAATGTAATGTTGATCTGGAATTAATTCATTCGGAAACGATAACCGAGGCGAATGTCGGTGAGAAACTAAAAAGGATGGATGGCATAGTTGTGGCACCCGGATTCGGTTCAAGGGGAATAGAAGGAAAATTAATAACAGTGAAATATGTAAGGGAAAATAATATACCTTTTCTTGGTATCAGTCTCGGTATGCAATGTGCAGTAATCGAATTTGCAAGGAATGTTCTTAATATGGAAGATGCACATACAACAGAGGTTAATCATAAAACCACTTATCCGGTTATTGATCTTATGCAAGAACAAAAAAGCATTATCGATATGGATGGCACAATGAGATTAGGTGGATTCCGTTGTTTAATTGACAAAAACTCAAAATCTTACAAAGCATATGGAAAATCGGAGATTGTGGAACGACATCGCCATAGATATGAATTTAACAACAAGTATTTAGAGGATTTTAAAAGAAAGGGAATGATCCCTGTCGGGATAAATCCTGAAACAAATCTTGTTGAAATAATAGAACTTATTGATCATAAATGGTTTGTTGGTGTCCAGTTTCACCCGGAATATAGCAGTACAGTTGTAAATCCTCACCCTCTGTTCGTTCAGTTCATAAGAGCCTGCATAGCGAAATAGAATGTGAAATATTGATAAATCTTAAGCGCGATAATGGATAGAAATACAATAACAGGTTTGATTCTGATCTTTTTGGTCTTTATTGGCTTCAGCATATATAATAACAACAGGCTGAACAAAGGCTTTGAAAATGCCATAGCTGCAGCTGAAGAACAGGTGGCTAATGGAAATTTGGAAAGGGCAAGGACTGAATATGTTAACGCCCTCAGATTTAAACCAAATCAACCTGAGGTATTGCAGAAACTCAACGAGCTTAATGTAAAGCTGGGTATAACTCCAGCCAGTCAGGATCAGGATCCATTACAATCTGTTCCTGCTGAAACAGACGCTTCTGCAGGGACAAGACAAGTAGTTACTGACCCGGACCGTTTAGGTGTTTTTTCAGCTGCTCTTGAAGGAGAAGAAGACTTCATTACTCTTGAGAATAACCTTCTTGAACTGAAAATATCTCTCAAGGGCGGACGTGTCTATTCTGCAAGGCTTAAAGAATTCGTTACTCATGATTCTAAACCATTGATCCTTTTTTCCGGTGATTCCACAGTTTTTGGTTTCAATTTCTTTACTGCCGACAATAAGG
>DAONXX010000118.1:0-4660 GCA_035414025.1 Bacteroidales bacterium
GGATTCTCAGGCACAGTTGAAAAAAGTTGAAAGAGCATATGAGTCTTTTCAGGCAGGTGAATATTATAAAGCTATTGATCACTTCAAGGTTGCATATTCCAAGACAAGTAAGAAAGACAAGGAAAACCGTGCAGAGCTTGTTTTTATGATAGGGGAATGTTACCGTCTTATCAACGATCCCAAAAATGCCGAGACCTGGTATAAGCAGGCAATAAGATCATCAAACTCAAAGCCGGAAGCACAGTTTTGGCTTGCTGAGTCACTCAAAAAGAGTGGCAAATACCAGAATGCAATTGACGAGTTTAAAAAATATAAACAGATAGCCCAGACAGATGCCAGGGCTGACCAGGAAATAAGAGCCTGTGAACTTGCTCTTGAATGGCAGCGAGATCCTGAATTATATAAGGTTGAAGAAATAAGGGATCTTAATTCGAGGGAATCGGATTTCAGTCCGGCCTATGGGCGTGATGATTTTGGTGTTGTACTATTTACGTCATCACGCGATGATGCTTTAGGAAACAAAACGCATGGAGCGACAGGTCAGGGTTTTACCGATATCTTTGAAAGTCGTCTTGATAAGAAATCAAAATGGAGCATACCTGTCCCTGTTGATGTTATAAACAGCGAAGCTGAAGAAGGGACTCCCTTTATTACAAGTGATTTTAAGGAGCTTTATTTTACCCGGTGTGAGGCAGGTAAGCGTGAACAGAAAGGATGCATGATAATGCTATCGAAGAGGACCGGAGACAAATGGGGCGAACCAAAGAATATAGGGATCCTTCCTGATTCGCTTGTGGCTGCGCATCCGGCTTTATCGCCTGATGGTACAACCTTGTATTTTGTTTCAGATATTCCGGGCGGTTCAGGCGGTAAGGATATCTGGATGGTATCAAGGGCTTCAACCGGCGATGCATGGTCTAATCCCCGGAACCTTGGTCCTGATATTAATACTCCCGGGAATGAGGTCTTCCCGTATGTAAGGAATGATGGAACACTCTATTTCTCTTCGGATGGACATATTGGGATGGGAGGACTTGATATTTTCAAAGCTGTGCCGCAACCTGATGGCTCTTGGATTGTAACAAACATGAAGCCTCCGATAAATAGCTTTTCCGATGATTTTGGGATCGTTTTTGAAGGAAATGCCGAGCGTGGTATTTTCAGTTCTGCAAGAAAAGGCAGAGGCAATGATGATCTCTATTCTTTCGAACTGCCACCTCTATTATTCAGTGTCACGGGTCTTGTTAAAGATGAAAAATCAGGAGCTCCCATTGCGGCTTCAACTATCCAGCTGATTGCAAGTGACGGATCAAACCTTCAGGCTGAGACAGGCAACAGCGGCGATTTCAGGTTTGAACTAAAACCGGATGTGGATTATATTTTCCTGGCTTCTAAAAGAGGATACCTTAACGGAAAAGAAAGAGAGACAACGAAGGGTCAGGAGAAGAGCCGCGAATTTATGGTGACGATTCTGCTTACAGCTATCGACAGGCCTATAGAATTACCCAATATATTTTACGATTTTAATAAATGGGATCTTCGACCGGAATCTATGGTTTCACTTGACAGACTCGTAGAGACACTTAACGATAATCCCAATATTACTATTGAGTTGATGTCTCATACTGACTCGCGTGATACGGAGGAATTTAATTTTGACCTTTCCCAGAAACGTGCACAATCAGTTATTCAGTACCTTATTGAAAAGGGAATTGAATCTGACAGGCTTTCTGCAAAAGGCTATGGTGAATCAAGCCCTAAAGTTGTTGATTCCGAGATTGCTTCACAGTGGTCATTCCTGAAAAACGGAACAACGCTATCAGAGACTTTTATAAATACCCTTGCCAATGAGGAGCAAAAAGAGATTGCTCATCAGATAAACCGCAGAACCGAATTCCGGGTGCTGAGTACTGATTACGAACCGCTGAAAAAATAAGCTTGAGCAACTTTTGCTATATTTGATATTTCAATTTCAGTGCCGGTAAAATGTCGGAAGAATCAAAATACATCAAAAGAGGCGTTTCTTCACAGAAAGAAGATATCCACAATGCCATTAAAGACATAGATAAAGGCTTGTATCCTAAGGCTTTCTGCAAGGTAATGCCTGATGTTCTCGGAGGAGATCCTGAATATTGCTGCATCATGCACGCCGACGGAGCAGGAACAAAATCATCACTTGCATACTTATACTGGAAAGAAACAGGTGACATGTCTGTATGGAAAGGCATAGCTCAGGATTCAATTGTGATGAACCTTGATGACCTTTTATGTGCAGGAGCCTGTAATAATATCTTTCTTTCTTCAACAATCGGAAGAAATAAAAACCTTATCCCGGGTGAAGTCATTTCAGCATTGATAAATGGCACGGAAGAGATCCTTGAGGATCTTCGCAAGCTTGGTGTCGGTATATGGTTGACAGGTGGCGAAACAGCTGACATAGGAGATCTTGTAAGAACAATAGTTGTTGACTCAACAGTTGTTGCCAGGCTAAAAAGGAGCGAAGTAATTTCAAATCATAATATAAAACCCGGAGATGTAATTGTTGGATTCGCATCTTACGGTCAGACTACGTATGAGAAAGAATACAACAGCGGTATGGGTAGCAACGGACTGACTTCTGCCAGGCATGATGTTTTTTCATCATATCTTGCTGAGAAATATCCTGAGAGTTATGATCCATCACTTCCCGACGAGCTTGTTTATGCCGGTAAACTAAAGTTGACAGATCAACCTGAAGATCTTCCAATGAACATTGGCAAGCTTGTTCTGTCACCAACACGAACCTACTCTCCGGTGGTGAAGACTATACTTGACAATATGAGAGATGAGATCCACGGCATGATACATTGTTCTGGAGGAGGACAAACAAAAATTCTCCATTTCATCGATAAAATGCATGTTGTTAAGGATAATCTCTTCCCTTTACCCCCTTTGTTCAGAATAATTCATGAACAATCCGGGACGGCATGGAAGGAGATGTACCAGGTATTCAACATGGGGCACAGGCTGGAAATCTATACAGATATTAAGAATGCTGAGGCACTGATTGGAATAGCCGGGGAATTCAATCTCGAAGCCCGGATCATTGGACACTGTGAACCATCAGACAGAAAACAGCTTTCTATTATATCCCCCTTTGGCAAATTCGATTATAAGTAAAACCTTCAATTTTTTCATAACCAAGGTTTTAGTGCCAATAATTATATTCCCCTAAGCTTTCCGAAACGGGATTTTTGCTATGTTCCAACCTTTAAAGTGGAGATATAATAATATAGCTTTTTATTATCTTTGCACCCTGAAATTAATAACAGATGGCTAATAATCAGATTCTCGAAAAGCTGGAAGGAGTCAAGCAAAGGTTTGTTGAAGTTGGTGAACTTCTGACAAATCCCGGGGTTCTCTCAGACATGGAAAGGTATATCAGTCTTAACAGGGAATATAAAGATCTTCAGCCAATTATTGAAGCTTACGAGAAGTATAAGCTGGCCCTTTCAAATATAAACAGCGCCAAAGATCTTCTTTCAGTTGAAAAAGACGAAGAAATGCGTGAGATGGCTAAAGCAGAACTCGATTCATTGAGCGAAAAGATTCCTGAAATGGAGGAGGAGATCAAGTTGCTTCTGATACCTGCAGATCCGGAAGATGACAAGAATGCTGTTGTGGAGATAAGGGCCGGAACGGGAGGTGATGAAGCAAGTATTTTTGCCGGAGATCTTTTCAGAATGTATTCCAAATTTTTTGAACAGAAGGGCTGGAAAGCTGAAATTAACCGATATTCAGAGGGTACAGCCGGCGGATACAAGGAAATTGTTATGAGAGTGAAGGGCGACGGGGTGTATGGCATAATGAAGTATGAGTCGGGAGTGCATAGAGTTCAGCGGGTTCCGCAGACAGAAACCCAGGGACGCATCCATACCTCAGCAGCAACTGTTGTAGTTCTTCCGGAAGCAGATGAGTTTGATGTTGTAATCAGGAATGAAGATATCCGCAAAGATACATACTGTTCATCAGGCCCCGGAGGGCAGTCAGTAAATACGACCTATTCAGCAATAAGACTTACTCATATCCCGACGGGCATTGTTGTAACTTGCCAGGATGAGAAGTCTCAGATCAAGAATTATGAGAAGGCACTCAATGAATTGAGGACTCGCCTTTATAATCTTGAATATCAGAAATATCTGGATGATGTTTCCCGCAAGAGGAAAACAATGGTATCAACAGGTGACCGGTCTGTCAAGATCAGAACATATAATTATCCGCAGGGAAGGATGACAGATCACAGGATAAATCTTACGATGTATAATCTTTCTTCGGTTCTGGATGGGAATATTCAGGAGTTAATCGATGAATTGCAGATGGCTGAAAATGCGGAAAGACTCAAAGAACATGATGTTTAAACTTCTTCAATATGAATCATTTACAATTATTTGAAAGAATAGTGAAGAAACGTTCTTTTCTCTGTATCGGGCTTGATTCGGAGTTTAAAAAGATACCGGCAATACTAAAAAATGCTGTCGATCCTGTTCTGGAGTTTAATAAAAGGATAGTTGATGCAACAAATCAATATGCTGTTGCATATAAACCAAACCTGCGTTTTAATAAGTCGAAGGGAGCAAAGGGCCTAAAAACCTTGAATCTACAGGAAAAATATAAAGGGAAA
>DAONXX010000119.1:0-4605 GCA_035414025.1 Bacteroidales bacterium
ATCCTTACATAGGGATTAACCTTCCAGCCCTGTCCCAGATCACGGGCTGCATGGAATGCATTAGCAGTATTCGGTTTATCCTTATCCGAAGGATTGGCCATACCTCCTTTTCCCTTCTCTCCGGTGAAGTTCTCAGGGCTTATCGACCGGGTTTTCGCATCTGATAATCGGTACAGATTCCCCATATTCATATTCAAACCATCAAATTTGTTCTGCGATAAGACCAGATAAGGTATTGTACACAACAGAAAAAGTGTTGTAAGGATTCTTTTCATTTTACAAGAGATTAACAGGTTTAATAAATCTTTTTAAAAATAAAAAAAAAGATTTAATCATCTAAGATTAAATCTTAAAATCGCTTATGCTATCAAATATTGAATATAAAAGCCTGTTTGTCTCAGAATGTATACCTTAGCGAGAGAGCTCCGCCATCGGCCCAGAATCCTGAATACCCCGAAAGGTTGAACATCGGTTTCCAGTCGAGCCCAATATTTATCGGGATAGCCAGAAACGTGAATTCAATCCCGAGAATTCCGTCAATCCCTATTACTGTATAATTCTCCCCATGATCACCCCAGGGAGTGTTTTCTCCGTTCCAGAAACCAATATGACCTCCAAAACCAAAATACCACCTAAGCCTGTCCACTTCAAAGGCTTCATCATGGATCTCAAACAAACCGGTCAAATCAAATCCTTTCCATCTTGTTGCCAGGATGCCTTCAACGGCAGTCCTCTCCGAAAAAAAGTGCTTTATGGTTAATCCTTGTGTCCAGCCCAGCCTGATACCAAAACTATTGTCATAATCCTGCCCTTTTAACAGTGAAGTCATCAGGATAACCAGGGAAAATGCCAGGAATAATTTTTTCATGATTATCAGTTTTAGGTAATAATTAAAGGTTTTCTCCACAAATTTATTTTTTTTATTTAATCTGTGAAAGAATTACCTCAATATTAGATACTGAGGTAATTAATATCCTTTGCATTAAAAGAAAAGAGAAGAATCCACCCCTGATTCTTCTCTTTGCAAAGCGCCCGGCTTTTAGACCGGGCAACGGTCGCCTAACCTAAAACTTACCTTCACTAATTAACAAAGAACATGAAATTGTATGCGAAGCCGTTCTCTCTTAGCCACCACCTTGGTGCCCTGGCTGTTTTTCTACGTTTAAGCAACACTGTTCCGATATCCATTGATGAGATTTTGTACATTGCTTTCACCCGTATAATTCTATAAGGTCGGATGGAACCGCACATGACTGAAAATTATATTCATTTTACGTGTTTGTGTTTGAATTCAGTCATGTGGGTTTCATCACTTCCTTGTTTATATTTTCCTGTTTTCTCTACCTGTAAAAGTAAATCTGCAACAGATGCTTGTCAAGCCGTCCCGGCTAAAATGGTGACAACTACCGACAACACTAAACCCTTTTAATGTAAGAAAAGCTTATGCTTATTAATAGCTGAGGGCATTTAATAAACTGAAAGCTGCTATTCGTCAAAATCAGGTCGATCTTTACGAAAATTTCCGTTAAAAACCATCTGAAATTTCATTTTTCGACATATGTTGCTCATTATCTGTCATATGAAACAGGCCCGCGACTTTTTTAGTTTCGAAATGCATTTTTGACAAATGGCATTTTTTACAGGATTAAAATCGTGGAAAATTGCATTTTCAATATGCCGGAAGAAGCAAATCGCTTTCCCTGAACGCGCAAAAACAACATCGGGCTTTAAAAAACCTTCAGAAAGACCTGGCTCGATAATCATTCCCGCCGGCTGTCATTCTTAATATTTTTTCCCTTGCAAAGGACCCGGAATAACCAATTATAATTAAATTAAGCGTTTGTTTATTTAAACCGGTTTTTAGCATCAGGGATGGCAAAAGTTATAATAGGTATTCACGGACTTGGCAACAAGCCGCCTGGACAGTTGCTTGAAAAATGGTGGAAGATGTCGATGATCGAGGGATTGAAGCTTAATGGCCACAACAAAAGGCTCCCGCGCTTTGAATTGGTTTACTGGGCTGATGTCATTCACAGCTCCCCCCAGAGCGAGTCAGAAACTGACAGGAGCAGCCCTTACTATATTGATGAAAAATATACTAAAGCCCCTGTGGATTTTCATGCTGAAAACCATGATACAAGGAAAAAGGTTGTCAGCTTTCTCGGCAGGCAGATGAACCGTATTTTTCTCAACGAAGATCTCTCTCTGAACTATTCTTTCATCTCAGATACCATTATGAAGAAGTATTTCAGGGATCTGGAGATTTACTACAAGGAAAACTGCACACTAAAAACTGGCCAGACAGCACCGGCAAATGAAATTATAAGGGGCAGGCTGGCACAAAAACTGCAAGAACACAGGAAAGACAGGATAATGCTTATCAGCCATTCAATGGGATCAATCATTGCCTTTGATGTTCTAAGCTTCCTGACGCCTCATATTAATATCGACACATTGGTCACAATAGGATCGCCGTTGGGATTCCCCCTGGTCATCAGCCGTATAGCAGATGAACAGAAGAAAATGACAGGATCGGTAAAACACCTCTCAACCCCACCCTCTGTAGTAAGAGGATGGTATAATTATTCCGACATCCTCGATAAGGTGGCCTTTAACTATAAGCTTTCAGAATCATTCAAACCCAATTCCCACGGCATAAGTCCGACCGATATCCTGGTTGTAAACAATTATATGTCAAACGGCACTCCCAACCCTCATAAATCATTCGGATACCTGCGCACACCGGAATTCTCAGAGTTGCTTGCCGAATTTGCCGGATCCGGGAAAATAACCCTGGGCCGGAAAATTGTACAACACACCGGAAATATTATCAGAAGCATGGGCAAAAGAATCGCAGTTCAAAGAAAGCTGACAGAATAAGGAATTTGATTCATATATTTTCAGCCTGCATGGCTGGAAAATCGATGTTATGTTGCGCTGATGCAATATCCCGAACGCACTGTGCCACAAGGAACATTTACACTCTTCCCTGACCAGTAAGCCTAATTTCCAGGGCTCTGGCGAGAGAAACAGCCCGGATGAAATATTTTGCACGTATAATAGTGTAAAATGCTCCTTATTTAGGGCCGGAGCACGGTAAAGGATAGTGTTGAAAATGATTCCATCAGGGGATTGATGAAGGGCAAGCCCGGAAAGACTGCAACAAAATAATTCATAATCTCATTTTCTCCGCAATATAGTCAATCGCAAAGCCGTTAATAGAGTAATTAGGATAATATTAGACCGAGAAAAATGAAAAATAAAAAATTCACCAATTCCAAAAACACCAAGTTCGTCAGGATTGATAATTCAACCTGGATTGAAGCCAATGTGCTGGTTCCGGATGAAGTTGCGAGAATGCAGTTTCTGCAGAAAATGCAGCTAGTCAGGCCAGGTCTGTTTTCGGGTCAGAACAAGAACGATAATTTTATCTAGTGAGATTGCCTGTCTGATCAAGTAATTATTCTTAACAAGCCCTGCATAAGGGCTTTTTTTATCTTTAAGGATTATCCGGCATCGTTCCACCGGAATATTTATTGGGGTGTACGAAGCATTGCAGACTATCAGATCTTTCTGATAAGCATCAATCCATCTCTGACAGGAATGATTAATTTTTCCACATCGTTCTGGCTTCTGATCATTTCAATAAAATCCGAAATGCCGGCGGTCTGTGGATCGTGTGAGTTTTTCCCAAGCACTTTGTTCCCCCACAACACATTATCGGCGATTATGAACCCACCCGACTTTGTTTTATTCTTTACAATACTATAGTAATCACAATATTCCCTTTTATCCCCATCAATATACACCAGATCGAACATACAGTGGAGTTCTGGAACAATATCCTGGGCTCTGCCTGTAAGCTGGACAATTGATGAGTCTACTCCGGCTTTTATAAAATAGGAGCGGCTGAATTCAGAAAGTTCGTCATTCGATTCTATTGTGTAAAGAGTGCCCCCCGGCCGGAGTCCTTTTGCCAGGCATATGGCCGAATAGCCTGTATATGTACCGATTTCCAGTATTTTACCCGGATTGATCATGCGCGATAAAAATTCAAGCAACTTGCCCTGGATATGGCCTGAAACCATATTGGGATTTACGAACCTGATATGAGTCTGGCGGTAGAGATCCTCAAGAACAGGATCTTCAGGAGTTGAATTATCACTCAGAAACAGTTCAAGATCCCTTAATATCATTACTTGTAAATCAGGGTTGAGAGCTTTGCCGGATCAAATACATCATTCGCGCTTTCAAGAATGCGGGTTGATTCAATCCCGTCAATCTTTCTGTATATTTCTTCAGGACTTTCTATCCTGTCATAAACAAGGAGGCTTTTCCCGAGACTCAGCATCAGTGTCTCATAATTCTCATATCCTCTTGCAAGGTAGCCTTTAATCTGGTTTTTAGCCTTGATGAGCTGCATTGACCCGAGCCTTGATGTTCTCAGCTTTGACAGTTCCGACATTGCAATTGAAATGCTTTTATCCAGGTTGTTGTCGTCGGTACCAAAGTATATTGAAAAAGCCCCGGTATCTATGTAAGGATTATAGCTTGATTCAACGTTGTAAGCCAGCCCGTTCTTTTCCCTGAGTGAAAGGTTAAGCC
>DAONXX010000120.1:0-4575 GCA_035414025.1 Bacteroidales bacterium
AGATTCTGCGTGACCTCAAAAGGTACTGTAAGCCAGGTAACCGTATTTCAGGGAGTAGATCCCGAACTTGATGCTGAAGCTGTCAGGGTTGTAAATACCCTGCCCGCTTTCACACCAGGCAGACAGGGAGGTAAACCTGTACCGGTATGGTACACGGTACCGATTACCTTTGTTCTTAAATAGAACTTATTTGTTTAATATCAAATAAGGAAGGTGCTCAAGAAGCACCTTCTTTTTTTGATCCCATTCCTCAAAATCATTCTGCTGTTATTTTTTCTTTTTCTTTCTTACAAATAGCAGCAATCCTAGTCCGAATACAAGCATTATGATACCCATAATGATATTTACATTGATGCCCAGTGATCTCTGATACATAATGCTGTCGGAAGCTGTAAAAAGACCAAAAACAGTTATCAATACTCCGAATATTGAAAACATAAGACCTATTGGAATTCTAATATCTACCATTTTGCTATCCTCCTACCAGAATATAATACTTAAAACTACACATATCACACCGACTATTATTGCCAGACCTGCCGGTCTTTTATGCCATGGCAAATCTTTATCCACCTCATGGGGTGTAAGAGAGTAGACAAGACCTGTAAGCTCTGCGACGGATTTTTTCTGTTTTGTTACAAGTGATAATACAACAGTCAATAAAGTACTAACTGAAAAAGCTATTATTGCAGTCCAGAAATTCTGAGCCATTTCAACAGGGTAAGTATGTATATGACCCAGCCAGCCTCCCTTGAATAATGTAGTTGCACCCTCCGGTGCTGTAAACCCATGATGCAGTAGTGCCACCAGAAATCCAAGTAGAAGACCGGTAAATGCCCCATGCCCTGTTGTACGTTTCCAGAACATACCCAGGAAGATAACTGCAAACAGCGGTGCATTTATCATGCTGAAGATAGTCTGCAGAAAATCCATAATATTTCCAAACTTGCTTGCAATGTATGCCGAAGCAATACTAAGTAAAACACCCACAACAGTAGCAATCCTTCCAACGCTGAGATAGTGTTTATCATCAGCATCAGGGTTATCCGTTTTCTTCCTTATATAACTTTGGTATATATCATATGTCCAGACAGTATTAAAAGCCGACACGTTTCCTGCCATTCCCGACATGAATGAAGCCAACAGGGCTGTAATTCCCAATCCGAGCACTCCCGATGGCAGGTACTGTTTCAACAGCATTATTATGGTGTAGTCATAAACAGGCTTCCCTGAAGAATCAAGCGGAAGTACAAAATTCTTTGAAGGATCGTTAAAAAGCACCAGCGCTATTATGCCGGGTACTATTATCAGGAAAGGGATGAACATTTTCGGAAATGCCCCTATCAAAGGGACCTTTCTCGCTGCTATTTTCGATTCTGCGGCAAAAGCTCTTTGGACTATCAGGAAATTAGTACACCAATACCCGAATGACAAAACAAATCCAAGTCCGAATAGGATCCCAAACCATTCAACTCCCATTGGATTCTGGGTAATATTTGCAGTGTATTTCCATGTTGTTGTCCATGTATCAGGAGCATATCCGGCAGCTTCAGCAATCGGAGCAAGCCCGTCTTTCAATCCTCCCCATCCTCCGACATCTGCAAGACTCAGGAAAACAAGTGGCAAAAGACCTATCACGATTATGAAGAACTGGAGAACTTCATTGTAAATTGCAGAAGAGAGGCCGCCAAGATATGTGTATGCAAGAACTATAAGAGCAGAAATCCAGAGACTTAAATTGTAATCCCACCCTAACACATTCTCCATAAGAATAGCCAGGGCATACATTGATATTCCGGAAGCAAGTATCGTCATTACTGCAAAAAGGATTGCATTCAAAGCCCGGGTTTTCTCATCAAATCGCAGCTTAAGAAATTCGGGCACTGATCGCGCTTTTGATCCATAATAAAAAGGCATCATGAAGAGGGCAAGGAAGATCATTGCAGGTATCGCTCCTATCCAGTAAAAATGGGTTTGGAGCATCCCGTATTTCATCCCTGAACCACACATGCCCATAACTTCCAGAGCACCAAGATTTGTCGAAATAAAAGCCAGTCCGGCCACCCATGCGGGGATAGACCTTCCCGCCTCGAGAAAAGCATTGGCATTTTTCATGTATTTCCTTAAAAACCAGCCAATGCTAAGTACAAAAATAAAATAGACTATTATGATAGAATAATCTATCCAGATCAAATCAATTTTCATAGTTTGCAGGTCTTTGTTGAGTTAAAGTACGATTATAATCTGTTTTAGATTATTGTAAAAATACATTTAAAGATCGAATTTTTCTGTAATGGATTGAATATTTTAGCTCGGACATTAAGCAAAAGAAATTATGATTTATCTGGGTTCAGGCCTGAAAAGAACTCTACAAATAAATCTGATTATTTATATTTGAGAACCTGATAAAAGCTTTCTGAAAACAGGACTCCTTATTGCATTTAAGTTGCTGGCTAATACTATATTTGCATTATGAGCAATCTGAAGGAAAGATATTTTATTTACATCTCCTTTAAAGGTACTATGTACCACGGATGGCAGATCCAGCCGGAATCTGTAACTGTCCAGAAAGTGCTTGATGATACTCTTTCCACCATTCTCAAAGAAAAGATCAGCACAACAGGAGCTGGCAGGACCGATGCAGGTGTTCATGCTAAGGTGTTCTGTGCGCATTTTGATTGTGCATTTATTGATGCGGACAGAAACAAAACAATCATAAAAAAATTGAATGGCTTGCTCCCAAAAGATATTTCAGTCCTGAGCCTGATTAAAGTAAAGCCTGATGCCCATGCAAGATTCAGTGCAGTCTCAAGGACATATAAGTATTATATATCAAGGTCAAAAAATCCCTTCAACTATGATTCGTCCTGGTATTTTCACAAAAACCTGAATGTTGAAAAGATGAATCAGGCATGCAACATACTTGTCGGCCATAATGATTTTACAAGCTTCAGCAGGCTACATACGAATGTAAAGAACAATTTATGCCGGATATACTATGCTGCCTGGGAAGAAACAGGAGAAGAGCTTGTTTTTACAATAAAAGCCAACAGGTTCCTGAGAAACATGGTACGGGCCATTGTAGGCACAATGATAGAGGCAGGCACAGGGAAAATCGACATTGCTGAATTTGAAAGGATCATATTATCAAAAGACCGTGGTCTGGCTGGTCAATCAGCTCTTTCAAAAGGACTCTTCCTTACTGATATTGAATATCCTGAAGAAATATTTATAAGACCCTGATTTAACTGTTCATAACAAAGCTGAATTCCATATTTCCCATGATCGTTCGGCCTGGGAATAGAACATTTTCAATCCGGTTATTAAGCGGCATCCCCTCTCCTTTCCCATTTTAAGGAACGCAGTCATCTCCGGATTATATACAAGATCAAAAAGTATATGCTTTTCATTCAGGAGATCATATCTGATATCAGGCTTCGATTCGATTTCCGGAAACATACCAAGAGGAGTAGTGTTGACAATAATATTGCTGTTTTTAATAACCAGATCATCAAGATCAGAGTAAGTCATAATCCCTGGTCGTGGAGTTCGTGAGACAAATGCTACAGCAATCCCCAGGGATTGCAGAGTATAAGAAACTGCTCTGGAAGCTCCTCCGGTACCCAATATCAAAGCATTCTTTAAGCCATCCCTTAAGAATGGCAAAACTGAATATCTTATACCGTCCACATCGCTATTAAATCCACATACTGACACTGATTTCCCCAATCTTTTTATTTTCAATACATTAACAGCCCCGATTTCATCAATACAGGGTGCTTTAACATCAACATACCTTAAAATTTCCTTTTTGTAGGGTATTGTAACATTAAGGCCACACAAATCAGGATTATCCCTGAGCAGATCAGGAAAAGAATAGATCGAATCAATCGGATAGTTATCATAGGAACAATTTGTTAAATTTTCCTTCAAGAACTTATCCGTGAAATATTGTTTTGACAGGGAATGAGTCAGTGGAAATCCTATGAGACCATATTTTCTCATTTAATTCAAATAACCCAAACTAAAACACAAGTTCAGATCGAAAGCCTTTCATTTCTTTGGCAGGAACTGAAAAAAAGTATCACCGCGCAGACCGAGGCGGAGTGATTCAAGGGGAATTACTTCATCTGGCGAAATATTTCCAAGATTCACATTATGTCCGAAATGTTTAATGAACCATACCTGTTGGGATTTCAGGGGGGCTTCCCAGATAACATTTTCGAGCTTCACATTCTCAGAAATTGCATTTATAATCTTGGTATTAATTGAGCCATCTTCGTTATAGATACCGGTTGTACCAGACTCTCTTGCTTCAGCGATCACCTTTTTCGAACCGGCATCAAGTTCTGATTTCATCATTGCAACCCATGCATCAGAAGAATAGACTACTTCTTTCTTCTTTGAACCAACCTCCGAAATAACAGAGCCTCGTTTGGCCAATTTACTGATAAAATCCAGTTTTTTGGAATGTTCAATATCATATGAACCGTCAGAGACTTCAACAAGATCTATCCCATATTCATCGAGGTATCTGACAAATTCTTCAAACATATCCCTGACAACAAAAGCTTC
>DAONXX010000121.1:0-4506 GCA_035414025.1 Bacteroidales bacterium
CATATCTCGGTTACGGCATCAGCGGTAAAATAAAATCAGGAGAAGCTTCAAATGATATTGAATTCAGGAATAAGGTTGATTCTCCTATTGTGACCACCTTAATCCTGAGGCCTTTTGATGCCGGAGCAAATATCTTTGCCGGCTATGAACTGCCAGCCGGGCTATTCTTCCGACTTAACGCCCAGTTGGGCCTTATCAAAATAAATCCTGAATATACTTACCTGCCCGAAAGTGATTATTTATTGAAAAATACCGGATTCAGCCTTTCCGCCGGATTCAGATTTTAGAAACAATGGATCCATATATGGAAGGGATGGTCAGTATGCTCCTGATTTATTGAAGCCATATTATGTTTTGTCCTGAATACAATGTGGCACAGCAACTGACGATAGCCTGAAGCTTAAGCTGAAGAAATATGAGACAGGAATATTATTATGATGTCCCCACTTTTTGTGAGGACATCATAATAATATCATCAGAATTTAACAACTTCCCAGAATACCTTTTTGGGAGCCATGTTTTCATCAAACAACAAAGGATAACACTTACCTGGCCCTCTACTGTCGCGCCAGCTTCTTCTGTCTGTTAAATTCCAGAAAGTAACACTGTTAAGAACATCTTTCTTTTCGCGGAAAACATTAAAGGCCATCTTATACAGATCTATCTGTTTCTGCTCTCTTTCAGGAGTGAATCCCAGATTGAGTGTGTCAGCTCTGCCGGAATAGATAGAAACATCAAGCTCGGTTACCTGTACCTTAATACCCAGTGATGAGAATTTATCAATAGTTGCCCTTAAATTCTCTTCTGTAGGATCAGTGATACTCCAGTGCCCCTGTAGCCCTACAGCATGAACCGGTACGCCCGCATCAAGTAATTCCTTTAACATATTATAGATCCTGTCTCTTTTGCCAGGGTTCTCAGTACCATAATCATTATATACAAGTAAAGCATCAGGATCAGCTTCGTGAGCCCACTGGAAGATTTTTGCAATATACTCATCGCCGCATATTTCATTCCATGGGCTTTGTCTGTATGGACTCTCTGCCTTATCGTTGTCAACGATTATTTCATTGAGCACATCCCATGCATATATTTTACCCTTATACCTTGTCACGACAGTTGTAATGTGATCTTTTAGTCTGACAAGGGCTAACTCCTTAGAAGCCTGGTTCCCCTGAGCATCTTTAAACATCCAGTCTCCTGTCTGATTATGCCAGCAAAGAGTATGTCCGCGTACTTTCAGTCCATTAGCTACTGCAAAATCAACAATCTTATCGGCATCCTCCCAGAAATATCTGTCCTCTTCAGGATGGATCGGCCCCGGTTTCATTACATTTTCAGCCGTAATACTGTTAAAATGTTTCTTTATGAGTTCTGCAGATTCACCCTCAGTATGTTGAGGTGTAATAGCAACTCCGATGTCAAAATATCCTTCATAAAAGTCTTTAAGACCTTTGGTGGAATCTATTGCGCCGGTTTTTTTGCCTCCTGCCCCGCTACAATTGCTTAAGAGGATTATTACAGTGGCAAAAATAATTACAGGTACTAATTTTAAGAGTGACCTGAGGTTTAATTTTCTTGTTTTCATCATAGTATAATTTTGATTTTAATGACATAATGGCTTCTATTTGATTGAAAATTACATAAATACGTATTTATGCATTTGACACACGGGGATTTCATAAAATTAAGCTAAATAGTAAAAATAAAACAAATTATTTAATTATTTCCTGACCATTACTTTGTATGCAGGCCGGAATAATCCCGCTTATAATTCTATCGGGAATTTTTGTTTGATCTTGATTACCTGCCGGGTCAACTGACTTTGATCAGGCATGAACGGAAACAGGAATACGTATCTAAACTTTCTATTTACAATGTTTTTAGATTTTAAAGTAGCGATGGCACTTTTATGCCATCGCTATTTAATAATCTATGAGATGTCTGGATTCTAAAGAGGAATCACAACATAAGGAGCATAATTATACTTTATTGTACCTACATCGGTAAGGCCGGTGGCAAGAGCGCCAACCCTGAAATAATAATTCCTGTGAACCCCGAATCCGTTCCTGTCAGTACCCTGGTTTGCAGCCAGATCTATCGTAATAGTATGAATTGTTTCCGGATCCACAACTGTTCCTGGCGGGAAATTTATTGTAGGCACTCCCTGTGATAATGCTGTTCCCGTACCTCTCCTCAGTGATTTTTTAACATTTTCACCGACATACATATCACTCCATGCGTACAGTCTCACTCTTGAAAGTCTTACGTCCGCGCTTCCGGGTTCAAGACTGAATGTAGCCACAATCGTATTATTGCTGGCATTATGGGTAATCGACAGATTCTTAATGCGGATAAAGGGTACAACAGTAAAATCAATCTTGTTTTCTCCCGGCTTAATGATCTCCTCTCTGGTGAACGGAAAGAAGTTACAGCTTGTAAAATCAAATCTGTAATTGTTTGAATAAACAAGATTGTTGCGGTATTCGCCATTCTGTTTTATCAGCCATGTTTGCCTGATCGGATTCTCTGCATATTGCCCCAGCTCGTAAACACCTATTGTGGAGCCGGTAGACGAATTAATATCTGTTTCAACGAGACCTCCTCCCTGGGAATCAATGATAGACCCGTAGACCTGTGCATCAGGCAAAGGGTAGTTGTCTATCTCGCAGGATGAAACTGTGAAAAGAAGAGATCCGATAATGAAAATCAAATAATATAATTTTTTCATATCTGCAAATTTTAAGATTAATATTCAGGGTTTTGAACCAACTGATTACTTGAAACACCCGGTATCGACATATAATAAGCCCTGGGCTGAAATGTAAATCCCCTTACTCCTTCATCATAATAGTTATTGACGCGAAGGAATACATATTTCGGAGGATTCTGCCTAAGGTCAATAATGGGTACAAGGGAATGTCTTCTTGCCTGACCGCCGAATATGATATGAGTATCTCTCCTTCTGATCAGATCCCAATATCGATGGTTTTCAAATATAAGCTCAACTCTTCTTTCTTTAAGAACATTTTCTATTGTAAGAGGGATATCATCTGTATGAGCTGCCCTTTTGCGTATTGCATTAAGGTATGTTTCAGCGAGCCCGGCATCACCATATCCACTTTCAAGCACAGCTTCAGCATAATTGAGATAAATCTCTGCCAGGCGAATATCTATCCATCCCTGGGTAGAACCATACATACCAAGATTTGTTACTGTCTTGGTGTCCTGCAGGAATTTCCTGAGGGCGAAACCGGTGCTGCTGTAATTGGCCTGGGCAGTACCAAGGGCTCCAAAAGCAGAATATCCGCTGATATTGTTCGAACCATAAGTGTAATAGGTTTTTGAATCAGGACCTACCACCTCAGCATCGGTATAAATCTCAGGTTTACCATTGGGTCTTATCAAGCCTCCCTGCATATTGATAAGTATGCCTTTAAAAACTGAACCCGGTAACAAAACGCTGGCCTGCAGCCTTACATCCTTATCGACAAAGGGCTCATACTGGGTATCATAATGTACAAAAGGAATAGCAGCAAGTTGGTCATTGGTAAGGCCTTTAGGATCGGGAATATAAGTATTCTCATTATCAGTACGTGTAATAATGGGAGCACTACTGCCCGTCCCATCATCTGTGTAATCTTCAAACACATCTACAATATCCAGAGTTGTACCCCATCTTGAGGACATGTACATCGTATGATAACAAGCCTGTTTAGGGTAAAACCAGAAATCTGTAACATGACCCTGTCCGCTGGCACTGGAGCCGTCAATATACGACTTCATGAAAATAATCTCAGGGTTTTGATATGAAGGAGATTCAAACATGTCCTGGTAATTCTTTGCAGCTTCCTCCTTGTTGGCAGGATTAGGTTTATAGAGCGAGAAAGACGTGTTGGCAATGATCTGTTCCGATGCATCAATACATTGCTGGTAGTAATTATTAGCATCAACCAAAGTCATACCCCCCACCAGTTTCTCATCAACTGCCTGGCCTGTCAGAGGTGCTTTGTCCCAGAACTTTGCTACCGAAGCAGCGTGAAGAGCAGCCCTCGACTTATGAGCAAGAGCTACCCATTTCGTTGCCCTTAAGCTTCCGTCAGACGGTCTTTCATCAGGCAGATTGGCAATTGCCAGATCAAATTCACTCATTACAAAGTCATAAGTTGCTTTTTCAGTTGAGCGCGGCACCATTACATCACTTATATCACTTTCAGGTAATGCCTGTGGTTCAGTAATTATCGGCACACCGCCATAACGCTTCACCATGGCATAGTATATATTTGCAAGGATAAAATGAGCCTCGCCATAAAGCTGTTTATGCAATACTCCATCAATTCTGCCATTCGCTTTTAGATTATCAATATCAACCAGGAACTGGTTGATATATCTGATACTTGTATAATCCCAATGCCCGGCCAGGCCTGATGTAGGACTACTGGTATATCCACCTGGACCATAAATAATTGCCTCATCACTGTTTGATGCCAGGGACCAGCCGCCATC
>DAONXX010000122.1:0-4434 GCA_035414025.1 Bacteroidales bacterium
CGTTTTCTTGCAGAATATCCCGGAGGATTTGTCCTGCTTGGAGCTATTTTCCTTTGTACTACAGGTGCGGAAGCTTTGTATGCTGACCTGGGCCATTGCGGCAAAACGAACATACGGATAACATGGGGATTTGTAAAAACAGCCCTTCTTCTTAACTATTTCGGGCAGGGAGCCTGGCTGATGATGAACTTTGAAACAGGTTTTTTTGTTAATCCCTTTTTCGAAATAATGCCGAGATGGTTTTTAATACCAGGAGTAATACTGGCTACAGCAGCTGCAATAATAGCCAGCCAGGCAATTATCACCGGGTCTTACACCCTTGTCAGTGAGGCAATATCCCTCAATTTCTGGCCTAAAATGAAAGTACTTTATCCGACTTTGGTGAAGGGTCAGGTCTATCTGCCTTTTGTGAACTGGTTTCTGTGGGTGGCCTGCAGTCTTACAGTCATATTCTTCAAAGAATCATCAAATATGAATGCTGCATATGGACTGGCAATAAACATAGCTGAGATAATGACTACCCTTCTGCTCTCATTTTATCTTTTCCAGAAAGGCATCAATCACAGGTTAGTCCTGTTGATGTTCATGATATTTATGACTATCGAGGGATCATTTCTCATTGCCAATCTTTACAAATTCAGGACCGGAGGCTGGTTCACCCTGATGCTGGCATCTGTATATTTTCTTGTTATGTATGGCTGGTATTATGGAAGGAAGATCAAGAACCGTTACATTACATTTGCAGATCTTGATAAATATCTCGATGCCCTGAAAGATCTCAGCAAAGATGAGTCTGTCCCCCGTTTTGCAACCAACCTTGTTTATATAACCCGTGCAAACAGGGCTGATCAGGTTGAATCGAAAGTGATATATTCAATTTTCTATAAACAGCCTAAACGGGCCGACACTTACTGGCTTCTTCATGTTAACAGGGTTAATGATCCATACAGCTTTAAATATCAGGTTAAGCAGATAATGCCGGGGAAACTGATAAGGGTAGATTTTCACATTGGCTTTAAGGTTGAACCCAGAATAAATCTTTATTTTAAAGAGGTCATTGAAGATCTCAAGGCATCGGGTGAGATCACCCTTGAAAGCAGTTACGATTCTTTGAGGAAACATAATATTGAAGGTGATTTCAAGTTCATCCTGATTGACAGGATAATGTCGCGTGACAATAAACTGTCTAACGGAGAGAGTTTTCTTCTGTCACTTAACAGCTATATCAGGAAGCTTAGTATAACTGATCTCAGGGCTATGAATCTTGATCCGACAAATACAATAATAGAACAGGTTCCAATAATAATTGATCAGCCGGCATCTTACAGGATTAAGCGCATTATTTGATTCACACGGAATGGCTATTTAAGGATTCTTTCATTTGTATTATGAAAGAACATACAGGCAGATGTCATAATTTTCGAATTAATATTCGAATAAGAAAAAACATTAAGTCTGACAATTGGAATAATAAGTGTAAATTTAACACAAAAATCCTGCTTTTATGAAGAAGACACTGGTATTTTTGATAATTCTGACAGCATATACAGGAATTACAACTGCTCAGAACTGGACAATAGTTGGTGACAAGATAAGGACATCATGGGCTGAGCATCTTGATCCTGCAAAGTGCCACCAGGAATACCCAAGGCCTCAGATGGTAAGGGATATGTGGAAAAATCTCAATGGATTATGGGATTATGCTATTACTGCTGACAGTGAAACCCCGCCGGTAAACTACGATGGGAAGATACTTGTGCCTTTTGCCGTAGAGTCGGCTCTTTCAGGAGTGGGTAAGATTGTTGGTCCTGACAATGTTCTATGGTACAGAACTATAATTACAATCCCGCCGGAAATGAAAGGTAAAAACATTCTTCTTCATTTTGGTGCAGTTGACTGGCAGAGTGATATTTTTATAGATGGTGTTAAGGTTGGCTCTCATCAGGGGGGCTATGATCCTTTCTATTTCGATATTACTTCATTTGTGAAGGCACGGGGATCACATAAGCTTGAGCTCCGGGTTAAGGATCCGGTCGATGAAGGTCCTCAGCCCCGTGGCAAACAGGTTTCAAAGCCGGGGGGTATCTGGTACACATCAGTGACAGGTATATGGCAGACTGTCTGGATAGAGGCCGTTCCTTCAACTTATATAAGATCAATAAAACAAACACCCGACATCGATAAACAGGTCCTCAATATTGATGTTGCAATGGAAAACAAGGAACCTGGTGATATTATCAGGATTTCGGCATGGGATGGGGACAGGATGATATCGCAGACAAGCTCTCAAATTGGGGAGGGCATAGCACTTGATGTCAATAATCCAAGATTATGGTCTCCTGATGATCCTTTTCTCTATGATCTCAAGGTTTCAATTGTCAGGAACAACAAAGTTATCGATGAGATAAAGGGTTATTTTGCAATGCGAAAAATTTCCCTCAGGCCTGATTCGAAGGGTGTCCTGAGAATAATGCTCAATAACCGCTTCGTTTTTCAGTATGGGACCCTCGACCAGGGTTGGTGGCCCGACGGATTATATACTGCTCCTGATGATGAATCCCTTCTTTTTGATATTGTCAAGACTAAAGAGATGGGCTTCAATATGATCAGGAAACACGTTAAGGTTGAGCCTGCGCGCTGGTATTATCATTGCGACAGAACAGGGATGATAGTGTGGCAGGATATGCCAAGCGGAGACCTTGGAGGCAATCAGTGGAACAGCAATCCGGGCCTTGAAGGCGGGTCAGAAAAGATAAGAACAGAAAATTCCGAGAAGATTTACAGAACTGAATGGAATGCCATAATTGAAAGCCTTTATAATTTCCCATGTATAGTGATCTGGGTTCCTTTCAATGAAGCATGGGGACAGTTCAAAACTCAGGAGATAACAACACTGACAATGAGGAAGGATCCATCCAGGCTTGTTAACAGTGCAAGCGGCGGTAATTTTTATGAGGCCGGTCATATTCTTGACCTTCATAATTACCCGGGCCCCGTAATGGCCAGGCCTGAGATCTTTGGCCCCAGACAGGCCCTGGTTCTTGGTGAGTTTGGCGGACTGGGACTCCCTTTAGAGAATCATACATGGCTCGATAAAAATAACTGGGGTTACAGAACCTTCAGGGATGCAGATACCCTTTTTACTACTTATTCAGGATATCTTGAGAGAGTTGTGCAGTTTATTGACAGAGGTTTGTCAGCAGCAATATACACTCAGACAACTGATGTTGAAATTGAAACAAACGGATTGCTCACCTATGACAGAAAAGTTGTTAAAATGCCTGAAAACAAATTGTTTGATGTGTCCCGTAAATTATATGAAGCTGCGGAAAAAGTGAGGTTTAAGTGACACTATGGCTCAGCTGGCTCAGACAATCAATGTTCTGCAGACTGTTATACTTACCGGGGGGAGGGACTAAGATGATCCTGACTCCCACATATCATGCCTTTGATCTGTATAAGGTGCATCACGATGCAAAAATGGCGATCTGCTGAATATTGTCCTGCCCTCAAAATTAATTGTGCTGCTTACAATTAAATAAAGGAACATACTGATACAAAGGCATTAAGTTAACCCCTGGTCGCCTGATTCAAAAAGTTGATTATATTTGACGCCTGTAAAATTTGAAGTCAATGGAAATAATAAACAGCGTTGTTGAATGGTATATGGCTAATCTTAATTACATTACTGTTGCTCTGCTGATGGTAATTGAGAGTTCATTTATTCCTTTTCCTTCCGAGGTTGTAATACCTTTTGCAGCATATAAGGCAGCCCAGGGGGAACTTAATGTTTTTGGTGTTGTTATAGCCGGAACAGTCGGAGCTCTTATCGGGGCCCTTGTAAACTACTACCTTTCCCTCTATCTCGGTCGGCCTATAGTTTACAAATTGGCTGAATCGAAGTTTGGAAAATTACTTCTTCTGTCAAAAGCAAAAATAGTCCATGCGGAGGAATATTTTGTAAGGAACGGGAAATCGTCAACATTCATTGGTCGCCTTGTTCCGGCAGTTCGTCAGCTTATTTCGATACCGGCCGGGCTGGCAAAAATGAACATGCGTGACTTCATTATTTACACCATTGCAGGTGCCGGGCTATGGAATATAATACTTGCAGTTATAGGATATTTCATATATGACATAAGAGAACAGATATTCCCATACATTGAATATATCCTGTTTTTTCTTGGAGCGGCATTTGTTATTTATCTGATTTTTAAAGCTTTGAAAAACAAAAAAAAGAAGACGGCCGGGGAATAACGGCGATCAGTACAGTAAACAGGCTTGTCAGATAACCCTTCATTTTTCTGATTATCAGAGCCCAGAAAATAAAAGCGATTGGAATAGCAGCTATCAGCGCCGAAATGACAATGTTGTTAAAGGGATCAACAACTTGTGTCCAATTCATTTGAAGTCAGATTATTATTTATCAAATAA
>DAONXX010000123.1:0-4293 GCA_035414025.1 Bacteroidales bacterium
CAAATAGACTGCAGATCTTAATTGATGACCTTGAACTATGGAAGGCCCATCCCGTTCTAGGAGTTGGAGTGGGGGCTTCACGACATCTGAGAAATGACACAAAGGGTTTCTTGTCTCATGTTGAAACAAGCAGACTCCTATCAGAGCATGGGCTGTTGGGATTGATATACTTCATAATATTAGTGGGTCTTGGCGTGAGGATTTTCAGGCGAACCCGGAATGAGCATTTCGGTGCAATACTGTTAGCCCTGTTTATGATTGCATTTTTTACAACTCTCCATGCTGCAATGAGAACATATGTAAGCCCTTTGTTATTCGGATTATCACTTCTTTCTGTCAATGAGATGGATTTAATTGAAGAAGAAAGTTAAAATATTGTATATCGGGAATAAGCTTTCACGGTATGGGTTTACACCTGGTGTTATCGAAACACTAGGTCCTTTGCTTGAGAAAGAGGATTATGCAGTTATTTATGCTGGGACCCGCAAGAATCCTTTTTTGCGTTTGACTGAGATTTTGTGGAAAACAGCAACTACCGGCAGGCAGGTTGATTACATACTCATTGATACCTACAGCACTTCGGCATTCTGGTATGCATACTTCGCGGGCACACTGGCAAAAATCATTAGCACAAAATATATCCCAATTCTTCATGGCGGCGATCTGCCAAAACGGCTGAAACGTTCAAACCGCGCTTGCGATAAACTTTTCTATAACTCATATGCCAACATTGCCGTTTCAGGTTACCTAAATCATGAGTTTGAAAAAGCCGGGTACAGGACTGTAGTTATTCCTAATAGTATAGAGATCTCAAAATATCCCTTTAGGCTTCGTGATCAGCCCCGCCCTAAGCTGCTCTGGGTGCGTTCCTTTCACCGGCAGTACAATCCACTCATGGCCGCTGATGTTCTTGCAGGTCTGCTTCAGATTCATCCTGATGCGGAGCTCTGCATGGTAGGACCTGATAAGGATGGAAGCCTTGGAGAATTCAAAGATTATATCAGACAAAAAGGTACAGAAGAGCATGTGAAGATAACAGGGAAACTGTCGAAAGAAGATTGGATATCTCTGTCTGAGAATTATGACTTTTTCATCAATACAACAAATGTTGACAACACCCCGGTCAGTGTGATTGAGGCAATGGCGCTGGGGCTATGTGTAATTTCAACAAATCCGGGCGGAATACCATTCTTGGTCCAGGATGGAGTAGATGCTAAATTAGTTAACCCGCAGAATAGTTCCTTAATGATAAGGACGGTTGATTATTTGTTGAAGAATCCGGAAGATGTAGTTCAACTTTCAGTTAATGCCCGGAAGAAAGCCGAACAATTTGATGTTAATGTAATAATTCCAGCGTGGAAAGATCTGTTAAGTTGATTTGACATTTTCAATGCGTGAATTAACAAAACAATTATGGTACTTTGTATGCCGCCACATACTTATTGTAGTGCCGGATAGGTATTTTGTCCAGTTAACTTCCTTTATTACTTATAAAAGACTTGGTTTCAGATTTAAAAAACTTGATCTGCGGAACCCGGTTACATTTAACGAGAAACTTACGTTCTTAAAGATTAATAAAGCGCATGAAGGTTATTCAGAATATGTAGATAAGATAAAAGTTAGGGAATATGTTGAAGAAACTGTTGGGCCTCAATACCTTGTACCCATAATCAAAATATTTCATTCAGCCGATGAATTAGACTTGGACTCATTGCCACAATCCTTTGTCTTAAAAACCAATCATGGATCCGGATGGAATCTTATATGCAGAGATAAATACCTCCTGGATGAAAAAAAAGTAAAAAAGAAGTTTAAAAGATGGTTGAAGAATAATGCATTTTACCTTACACGAGAATATCAATACAAGCCGATTAAGCCGGCTATTATTTGTGAAGAAATGCTGAACTACAATCTATACGATTATAAATTTTTCTGTTTTAAAGGAAAACCACAAATAATACAAGTTGATATAGACCGGTTTACAAATCATAGAAGAGCGTTTTTTAATAATAAATGGGAAAGGCAAGATTTTTCTATTCGCTATGCTGTTTCGGAAAAATCAATTGAAAGACCTTGCCAATTGAATGAAATGCTTGACGTTTGCAGAAAGCTTTCCGCTCCGTTTCAGTTCGTGAGAGTTGATCTTTATGTTGTTGATTCCCACATATATTTCGGAGAACTAACTTTCACTCCAGGGGGAGGTAACGAACCCTTTAACCCTGTTGAATCCGATTACATGCTTGGTAAGTTGCTGGAAATATGAATATTTTAATTTTCTATCAATATTTCGGCACACCCAAAGGCAGTTGGTCAACACGTATTTATGAGTTTGCCCGCCGGTGGGTGAAAAAGGGACACCAAGTCACTGTTGTAACCTCTCCTTATGAAAAGTCAGACATTAAAGTAGAAAGATTTATTACTAAATCTGAAATTGAGGGAATAAACCTGATAATCATTAATTCTCCGGATTCAAATAGAAAATCTACCATAAAGAGGGCTGTTAACGCTGTAAGATTTGCTTTTATGTCAATCTGGTATGCTTTGACATATCGTTATGATGTAGTCCTCGCCAGTTCGGGTCCTATCACCGTAGGAATTCCTGCACTTGCTGCCCGTTGGTTCAGGAGAAAAAAAATGGTTTTTGAGGTCCGTGATCTTTGGCCCCAGGGGGCAGTGGAACTTGGCATAATGAGGAATAGGTTGATTATCAGACTTGCATTTTGGTTTGAAAAATTATGTTATCGCAATGCTTCATTGGTAATCGCCTGCAGCAGGGGGATGATAACATCAATAACTGATCGTTTCCCTGATGTTCCCATATCAGAGGTTAGCAACGCATCTGATTTAGAGCTTTTCCGCGCTGTGAATACTATCACAGACAGGAATAACTCAGACAACATAAAATATTTCATTTATGCCGGTTCTCTTGGTTTTATGGATGATTGCATCCAATTTGTCAGGGCAGCAATGCTGATAGACAGGACTGATATCAGGTTTGTGATAATTGGAGAAGGGTCGGAACGTAGATATCTGGAATCCTTTAGCAAAAAAAATAAATGTATTATGTTCTTGGGCCTGATTCCGAAAGAGGAGGTTGTTCAATGGTATGGTAAAGCCTGGGCATCTTTAATGACTTTTAAAGACTACCCTGTTCTACAGACTAACTCTCCAAACAAGTTGTTTGATTCTTTAGCAGCAGGTGTTCCAGTGATCCAGAATACTCAGGGATGGATAAAAGACCTTATTGAGAAAAATCAATGCGGTGTCACTGTTCTTCAGAATAACCCGGAGCGTTTTGCTGAGGCTATAATATGTCTTGCTGACAATACTTTTGAGAGAAACCGATTGGGCAGAAATGCCCTGCTTACTGCTCAAACAGAGTTCAATCGGGATATTCTGGCAGATAAGTATATAAATGCGATTGAAGCATTGTAAGTGACTAGTATTGCGTTCACTAAATAATATTGTATATTTGTGTCAAAATGTAATATCATGGCACAAAGAAACAGGAAACAATTAAGATTAACCCGTGAAGACACAGCTGCTCTTGAAGCGATTAGTAATAGCCGGACAGAACCCGCCTCCAGGGTACAGAGGGCTAAGATTTTGATTGATTATTCATCAGGTATGTCTATTGCAACAATTGCCAAAAAGTATTCAACTAACCGTCCGCTGGTCGAAAGAAGTATTGACAGGGCCCTTGAATATGGTCCAAGACAAGCACTAAACGACTTGCCCCGAGCTGGCAGACCTTCACTAATCACAGACGACGCCAGGAGTTGGGTCTTATCTGTTGCCTGTAAAAGACCAGTTGATTTTGGGTTTGCCTCTGAGACATGGACCTATAGCGCATTAGCTGCTTATATAAAATACAACTGTGAAAGGGAAGGTTATCCGAGTTTAAAAAATACAGGAAAGAGTTTTTTGAACAAAATACTTTCAAGAAGCAACATCAAACCACACAAGGTCAGTTATTATCTTGAGAAAAGAGACCCTGAATTTGAAGATAAAATGGCGTCGGTATTGCATATCTATAAAGAAGTGGCGTTAATAAACGATGAAAACATATGTGCCGTCAAGCACACAACGGTTTCTTATGATGAAAAGCCGGGTATCCAGGCAATAAAGAACATCGCTCCACAACTACAGCCGGTGCCGGGTAAGTATAATACTATCGGCAGGGATCATGAATACAAGAGACTTGGGACTCTGAGCCTGTTGGCTTCAATAGATTTGCACACGGGAATAATAACACCTTTAGTTTGTGAACGACATAGGAGCAAGGAGTTTATA
>DAONXX010000124.1:0-4271 GCA_035414025.1 Bacteroidales bacterium
TCATCCGCCAGGCTATCTCATACATGATCCTGTTCATTGTCACCCCTATACCATGGCCACGATAATTCTTATCAATCAATCTGCCTACAAAACACTTTCTGTTTACAAACAATCGAAGAAAGAAATAACCGACCATAATATCATTGTTGAAAGCCCCCATCATAAGGAAAGAAGATTTTTCGGTCTGCCTGACTATTGACTTATATTCAAAAGAATGTGGTTTAAAATAAGTCAAATCCGAAGCAGGCTGATTCTTTATCAATTCATAAAGGCCGGCAGAATCAGCAAGGGAAATCCTCCTGAAGACAACAAGATGATGCTGATTTTCTTCAAAGACTTGCCGTGTAATCCTGTCCAGTCTTTTCTTATACAGAATACGAAAGAGAATATCGTTTACACTCTCAATGATTGACCAGATGAATCCCAGATTATGCTTTATGAACAATAGAATTTGTTCCATTATTGAAATCTCAGAAGTTCCGCTTTCAAGCCCTTTTTAACCGGCAACTGCCATAATAATTTACACCAGTTATGGTTACCTTCAATCAGTTCAGCGCCATCCCCGGTTACTGCAATATCCCAACCAACGGATCTGTTTCCGGATGCATCTCGTGCTGCTGTTGCAGCAAGCTCAAGGACCTTTTCCCAGTGTGGAATTATGAAGCCCACGATATCTTTACCGGTGACCGGATGCACTCGTACGGAATCTTTGGTTATATCACTGAATACTCCGGGGCCTGTAACCATTCCTGTCTTCAAATCTACCGAAGCTGCAATGTTCCCTGCTGCCATATTGTCAACAGGAGAGTTCACGGAAATCCGGAGCCGCGCGGCAAGGAAGATTATTTCATCATTATCCTTTTGTGTAATAATCCTTACGGTATTCAGCCCGGATGGAGAGAGATCATTCAGGCTTGGATGCTGTATGACATATTCCTCTATCAGGTCATAATGATGTTGTTTCATATGGTCAAGAAGCTTCTGTGGCGTATAAGTTTCAGAACTGATTACTTCCACCTCCGCCCCTATTTGCCCCCTCGATCCTTTAAGTACCAGTCGTTCTGATTTCCGGAGAATTTCATTTAACTCAATACTATCAGATGAAAAATCAGAAATATGTAAGAACATTCTTTTAACCAACAATCGATAATGATTAAGAAATTGCACCTTATTTACAAGCAACTCCCTTGAACCTTTTGGATTCATGCGAAGCTGGTATTCATACATAAAACCGGTACCAGCCCATTCGCTACGTTCAGAATGGGATTTTTCATAAAACCTGAAACAATAATAATCCTTAAAAGAGATATTATATCTGAGAACCGATAACACGGAGTCAAAAATGAGACTCAACTTTGATTTTCCCGAACTAACTGAGGCATAATCAATGAATCGTCCGAGAAGTTTCCAATCCGATTCTTTCAAATAATAGAGTATGTATAAAAAGCGCCTGAAGTAATTCATACCTGATCAATTGTTTTTTCGATATATGAACTGAGATAAAGCCCGGCGTTCTGACTTGTATAAATCCCGGATGCTTCTAATGAGTTTGATGAATAAAGGCTCCTCTGTTTTTCGTTGCTCATGAGCTCATGAATGAATTTTCTCATACCCGAAATATCATTCTTCTCAAATACTTTTCCCAGCTGATGTCTGGTCACAAGTTCCGCTAAACCTGAATCATGTGAAGCTATTGCCATAATCGGAAGTCCAGCCGACATAATATTGTAGATCTTGCTCGGGATACTTATATCAGGGGTCTTGTCATCAAGAATAATTACAGCAATATCTGCCTCACAAAGAGACTCATACAATTCGGAATCATCTCTAAAAGGAAGCATCAGACAGTTAGTAAGTCCACTGTTTTTGATTCGTCTGGCTATCTCATTGCTTCTTTCTCCGCGACCTATAATCTGAAATATAATTTCTGTCTCGTCACGAAGAGTCTCAGCAAGTTCCAGCAATGTTTCAACATTATGTGTCACGCCAATGTTTCCGGAATACTGAATTACAAACTTCCCCTGAAGGCCATCCCTCTTAAGGATGATATTGCTTTCTTTAGGAATGGGCACAAGACGAGAAAAGGCTGACCAATTTGGAATTACTCTGATATCCCTGTCAGCTGAATAACGATTGATTCCTGTTTTCATGGCATCACTCAGAGTATAAATCATGTGAGCATGATTAAATACTCTTTTATTGCGTCTGCTCCACAACCGGCATAATAATCCATTCTCCCTGAATCCATTTGCCTTCAAGGCATCGGGATAAAGGTCAAAAACCAGAATTGAATATTTTCCCCTGAACCATGGAGCCATAAGGTATGCCGTTGGAGGTACAGTGAAGAAAAACTTGTCATAACTATTATAACGGAATCTCAGCAGGAAAAAAATCTGAAAAGAAGCAACTATCCAGGATATCAACTTTTTAAAATTATTGCCTCTGTCATACAGGACTATCTTTTCAGTCCTAATCTTATGATCAAGAACTGTATCCTGTACTCTTATGCTTCCTGTAATCAGCACAACTTCATCAAAGTAAGCTGCAAATGCATTTACAATGTCAATTGTCAGGTAACCAGTTGCCTGATTAATAAATACTATTTTCCTGGCCGGATCCACCTTTTCAGAATTTCATTCAGGATTTAAATATATCCATGAACGTTCTGGCAGCCGAACTTATTCTTTCATTATACTCCTGGTAGAGCATTTTCCCCGGTTCACGTTCCGGAAAAGTTGCAAGAATTCCGGCAAGGGCTTTGTAGTCTTCAGGTTCAAAAAAGCATCCATCCGGACCAAGTTGTTCAATATTTACCGGAAGTGAAGAAGCTATTACAGGCACCTGTAATGAAATTGCATCTTCAATAACAGTACTCCATCCTTCAAATAAACTTGGTTGTATCACCGCTCGTGAATGCTTCATCAGCAATAATTGCTCATTACGTGGGATGACACCCAACAGGCTGATGTGCGGTTTCAGATTATTATCAGCAATAATAGAATGCAACTCTTTCATATAGGATGAGTGACTGGCATCAGGCAATCTTCCGGTCATAGCCATGTGTATTTCCTTACCATCCTGTTTTAGTAAAGCCATAGATTGTAAAAGAACACGATGATTCTTGTGCTTGTGGAACTGATTTGAGATCATGAAGTAATCTTCCGGAACATTATATTTTTTCCTTACTTCACCTATATCAAGGCCTTCAAAGTCTTCAATTACTGATGCAAAGTGAAAAACATGTATCTTCATTTTATCCCTCAGCCTGAAAAATCTTTTAAAATCATCTGCCACGGCTTGGCTTGACACAACCAGGTGCTGAGAGTTCCTTAACATAAACTTAATCCTGACGTTTCTCTCAATAATCTTCCTTTTTGTAAAAAACTCAGGGTAATATTTGTGCTGCAAATCAGCATACCAGCTTACGATTTTTGTATCTGTAACGGCCCTTAAGGGATAATCCTGAAGAGGGTACAATCCATCCAGATTATAATTCTTCAGAATGCTTTCAACAAAAACATTCTTCCGTAAAATCCATGACTTTATGTAACCTTGATAGACAGGAGGAAAATCCCACTCAATAAGGTTCATGTATGGATAATCAACCTGTTCTGCATATTTTCTTAGTCCGGCCCTGTAAAAAACAACTACTTCAGGTTTATCATCATCATCAAGAAAATTAAGAATTCTGATAAGGTTTTTAATATAGACAATACCCCCCATCCACTTTGGGCTGAAGTAAAATAAGATCCCAAGCCTAAGCCTTTTTTTATCTGCAAGGTCCATCATTTATCTGTCAGGATTAACTTTTCTTTCCTTTTATTGTCTTACTTAAGTCTAATTATTCATTAATAACCCACTTGTAATAATACTCCAGGCCTTTTTCAATTGTGAAAGCGGGCCTATAACCATATGATACAAGTTTGGTGATATCTGCCACCCAGTTAACAGGGTCTCCTTCTCTTGTTTCGCCGGAGAATGAATATCTGATCTCATGGTCAAATAATCCAAAAAAGATAGATACGGCATTCTTAATCATTATCTCTTCACCATTGGCAACATTTATAACATCAGCACTAAAGGCAGAATGCCGCGCAACCAGTTCAATCACTTTCACAAGATCAAGGATATATATATAATCTCTTGATTCATTACCTGTTCCATACAATGAAAAGGGCGCTCCACTTTTTGCCTTACTGTAAAGGTCCCAGAATATTTGCTTTTTAAGACCAGGACCATATACCGAAAAAATTCTTAAAGAGCATGTCCTG
>DAONXX010000125.1:0-4191 GCA_035414025.1 Bacteroidales bacterium
AAACACGTAATGAATATAATTTTCAGTTATGTGGGTTCCATTATACCGTTAAAATATCTCTCATTTAGGGATCTATTGTCCATTTGATTTAGGCTTCTGTTTTTGAGGAAACGGATCCATATAGTTTCAGTTATGCTTCCCGTAAAAGTTGTGCATTATTCAGGATTTTTAACGCACCTGACAGAGAATCCTTGATTCTTGTCCTCATAGCTAAAAATTATAAAGCTATATTCAGAACTAAGCTCACGGCACCAGGCATTTGCTTCATCGTAAGATGTTGCTGTCCAGAACGCACAGGAGTAACCAAGGGCAATATATTCGCCCTCAACGCGACCTCCCGCGGGAAGGGCGGTAAAACCTGTTTCATTGGTTGACTTTTCGTTATATATCAGCCAGTGGTCTGTTCCGGCTTCCTTAAGCTTATCTCCTGCAATATCTTCTCCTCCGAGATAAGTTGTCATCTGTATCCATTCTGCATCGGAAGGCACATGCCAGCCTGCCGGACATAGCTTACGTGATGATACGGCGTACCAGTTGTACAATGAGCCATATTCAGCAGCGTAGTTTGAAGAATCATTGTTATACCAGCAGTAACCTGGTGTGGTGAGGCTTTTCCATGCAGAAAATTCTGAAACCAAAGGAATAGGAGTGCCATCGTTGTATTTTGTTGATTTCAGGTTTTCCGCCATCCATGTCTGAGTGCCCATTGAAATTGTTTTGTAAGTGTTACCCTCAAAATCATCAACGGAACCAATGATTATTTCACCTGTCAGAAAGCTGCGCTCTTCGCCATATCCTGTTCCGGCTTTGTTCGTAGCATATGCTCTTAGAGTATAATAAGTTTTGGGCATCAACTGGCTGGGAGTGCTGACAAAGGAACCGGAGCCGCTGCCGTCGATGGTCCTTTGGTTTGCAGTTGTTGGATTCCCGCTTGTATTCCAGCAGACACCTCTGGAGGTGATCTCTGAGCCTCCGTCATCCACTATGGTTCCTCCGGTGGTTACTGAAGTCTGATTGATCCCTGTAATATCAGCAGTAGTTACCACAGGTATTCCTCCCTTTTTGCAGGAATATGATAAGACAGTTATCAAAATAAGTGCTGTAAATAATGAACCTGTAATCTTTCTCATCTTTTTTCTCAATTTCTGATAAACTTACATTTTCACGACCCTGAATGCCTTTAACCTCATTCTATAATTCCAAACAACTCTTCATAATTATATTGGTCATTTGCAACTTTCTGCTGTAGCCGGCAATAATCATGCCTGGATCAATGTGTATCAACAAGCCATTAATGCATTAGGTCTTGTAAAATCCTTCAAAACGAAGGGTTTTAAATTTACATTTTCTTTCAGCTCTGGCAAAACACTTTACAAGAGTAAACATTTTTAATATAAAATTTTCCATAGGTCATCAAAGTTGTGTGGAAAATTATTCTTCCCTGCGGTTTTCGTGTCTATACCAGCCCACCGGCCATTGAGGAATGCCCCTGTATCAACAACTGGAATATGACAGTCTTTTTTTACCACAACTTTCAATTTTTCATGCTTTAACAGGTTTGGCCGGGTTTGTTACGTTGAAAGAAAGGGAAGTCCATTTACCTTTTGACGAAACCTGCTCCCTCAGCACAGGCCCCTGGTTGAATCCGGCAACGGAAATTTAAATAAGCAGTATTGGAAAAGAAAATGCCAATTTAATTTCATGTTATTAAGAATTAGTTATATAAGTCATAATAAAATTTAATAAATTTAAGCTATCAGCAGGTAAATTAATTGCTAATTGATAGTACTTCTATTTTTAACATAATCAGTGAAAATCATGAAAACAGGCAAAAGTCATATTAAACACATAGATCCTTGCCATCTGGAAACCTTAAAAAGTGATGCGGGCAGGGTATTCCGGGGCATTTTCTTTAACCGGGTTTTGAATTTCATATTTTTAACGGGGTTCATTCTTGCTTTTAACACCAATCTCTACTCGCAGACAAAAGAAGATATTTTTAGTTATCTGCGAACGCCGGGTAATGGCTCTTATTTATTCGGGCAGATGGCAACCTGGGTGCATAATGAGAATCCCGACATGGATCATCCCGGGAACTGGTTGAAGAAGATATATGATCATACAGGCAGGTTGCCCCGTTACGGATGTATAACATATGATTTTGATGACAATCCCTTCACCGATATGGAATGGAACGAAGGTGTCAAAAAGATGTGGGATAAAGGTATGATAGCTGGGGTTTATAATTTCTTTGGCAATCCTGCAGGAGGCTCATGGAAGGATCCGGTTGTTCTTGATCCGATATTTGATTCTGAAGATAATCCTGTCAAGCGCAATTTTTATGACCAGATGGACCGGATGGCAGCAAATCTGAAATGGCTTCAGGAGAAGAGGATACCGGTTATTTACACTCCTTTTGTTGAACTTGATGACAGGAACAAATGGCATGCAAGAGAAGGAAGCAAGAATGCCATCAGGCTTTACAGGCTTGTACACGATTATTTTAAGTCTAAAGGCCTTGACAATATCATTTGGGCTTATCACACCACTCAGAGAGACGGGGCACTGGAAGAATATTACCCGGGAGATGAGTATGTCGATATAATCGGTAAGTCAGCATACGGGACCGGTCTTGTTTTTTCGGAGTATGAATGGGCGGTACAAAAGAAGAAGGATCATGGCAAAGTGATCTGGTGGGCCGAGTTGGGCATTCGTGGCCCGAAGGACTCCCCTCGCGATTGTTTTGATGTTCTTGAGAAACTTGAAACCAGGTTCCCGGAACTGGCGGGATTCAGTTTCTGGAGCGATGATGACCACTATAATGTAAGGGGCAACCTCAACGGGCCGGAGTTTGCGGCGCATCCCAAAATCGTAACCCTTAAGTAGCTTCATGATTGTTACATTAACCGGGTCCCATAACTCCGGTTGCATATCTGAAAAGGTGAAGTTACATACTGCTCTGCTCCTGCTGCAGGAGGTGTTTGCAACGAAATATTTGTCAGTATTGCCCATTTTCCTGCATGCAAATATTTCCGTTGAAGGTACGAGATTTTATCCTCTTCTTTTTCTGAATTTATCCCGTATAATGATGTCCAGATTCATTTAAATATTATAAATTTATTAATCAATTATGGAATATTGGCTATGTAAAAATCCAGGGTCATGGAATACCCAGTAATCAGCAGCAGTCAAACAATACATTTATAATCAGCTAAAAATGAAAGAATCATTCAAGGGAATTTATTCTTCCCGGATCTTATTCATAGGCATGGTTTGTTTTTTATTTCAAGGTTGCTCAACCAGCAACAGGATCTACACCAGAAATGATATCGTTCACTCTGCAAAACGGTTTGAGCTAAAGTATTCTGTCAGGGATCGGGATCGAAGATCCCCGCTGATATATTTTACTCAATCAATCGTCAAAGAGGTCAATCCACAAAATGAGATATCCTATACGGCCTATGATGTTTTGACATTATCGGCTTCCAGTTTCAGGCCTGATGAAAAGGCGATTCTTATAATTGACAATGAAGCAAACACAATGGTCATAAACAAGATGGAACTTGATAATATCAGAAAGATCTCCGAGAACACAACGAATATTTTAACCTCCGACTCCACAAATTTATCTGTAGTTACAGGTTACTCAGAGAACAACACGAAGGTAGCCAGATTCAGCTACAGAATACCTGTTGCAACTATATCTAAAATCAGGGATTCAGATCAATTTTCCTTGTGTTACTATTCCGGTCCGAGCATGATAACTGTTAAGCCAAAGAAAAAGAGCATAAAAAAGATAAAACAATTGATTGATAGTATATAGTCGTTCCTTAAGAAATCAGGATTTTTTTCCGTCAAGTGGTCTTGCCTTTCCCTGAACCTGGTATTATTGACCAGACAAAGAAACAAGGGTGACAGCAATGAACTAAGGAATGGCAGGGTGTTGCATATTTTAGCCATTACTCCTCATAGGAAGGCTTATCTGGCCTCACAGATTCTTGGATTCTTTGAATTGAACTGGCTTTTGCTGAGCTTTAATATAAATTAACGTGAGTCTGATATATTTTTGGTATAAGCAACATATTACTAGTAATTTAACACCAAAATTGTCGATAAACGTCAGAGATACAACACATTATATAAACAGGGTTCTTTTCAAATATGTTCTACCGCATATAATGAAAGGAAAGA
>DAONXX010000126.1:0-4127 GCA_035414025.1 Bacteroidales bacterium
GTGTCTGGGGTGGCAGATCTTCATCGAAGTTTTACATTTTAAAATTACGCTTTTTAATCAATTCAGAAAATTGAGCATTGAAACAGGCCAGGCACCTGCGCATAAACTCATCCCCTGCTCTTCTTCAAAGGGAGAATAAGAAACTGTTTCCTCCCAAATACGATCAGGAGAGATTGAATAAATCAATCAATATGATATTAGTGTTTCCTTCTGACTTTCTTTATAAGCTGCCGGGTTAAGCGGGCATCCGGAACCGGTCTGAGAAGTTTCAGAATATCTATCACATCGCTGAACTGCTGGTAGAACCCCCAGGCATCATCATAAAGATCTATACCATCAGTATTTATTTCACGATATGAAAGAAAATGAGTAGAGCTTGATCCCATAGGCTTCATGGTTTCGTTTTGTTTCTTTACAAACGAGACTATAAAGCCGTAAATTGTACGGAATTGAATAAATTTTAAGGAATTATGAAATTTTATTCTTTTAATGCGAAATTTCGTAAATACCTTAATGCGGTGTAAGGCCGCAATTGCCTTTGCACTTTTAATTAAGTGTAAGGCTGATCTTCTTTTCCTCCATTAATTTTCTCATATTAATGAGGGCATATCTCATACGGCCAAGAGCAGTATTTATGCTAACGTCGGTCATTTCGGCTATTTCCTTGAAGCTTAGTCCGGCATAATGCCTGAGAATAACAACTTCGCGCTGATCGTCGGGAAGCAGACTGATCATATGCCGCACATCCTTGTGGATCTGTTTTCGTATCATATTATCCTCGACAGTCAAGTCTGCAAACCTTTTTGAATTAAAAAGGTCGGTTTCGTAATCGTCGTTCAATACGGTATTCATCTGTTTGACCCTTCTGAAATGATCAATTATAAGATTATGTGCGATACGCATCACCCAGGAGATGAATTTTCCGTTATCCTGGTATCTTCCTGATTTTACGGACTGGATAACCTTCATGAAAGTATCCTGAAACAGATCTTCAGCAAGTGCCCGATCGCGTATATATAAACTTATATACGCGAACACTTTATTTTTATGACGGTGGATTAACTGCTCAAAGCAGGACTCCTCACCATTTATGAACCTTTGTATCAGTTCATAATCGGTAATCATCTTATTCATAGCTCTCTCTTTAAATTACCTAGAGTAGAGTTGTATAATAGGCAGTCCTCCTTAATTTTAATTTGTATGCTAGACAAAGAAAGTAATTATTTTGATCTTAATACATTATTTTTGGGATTTTATATAAATTTTAACATTAGGGAATCTTAGATTTTGATGAATGGAAGTATAGAGATCAGGGGGGCAAGGGTTCATAACCTGAAGAATATCAGCCTGAATATCCCCCGTAACAAGTTCATTGTTATCACGGGAGTGTCGGGTTCAGGCAAGTCGTCACTTGCTTTCGATACAATATATGCAGAAGGACAGAGAAGGTATGTTGAAAGTCTTTCGGCCTATGCCCGTCAGTTCCTCGGTAGAATGAACAAACCTGAGGTGGACTTTATAACAGGTATTCCTCCCGCTATAGCGATAGAGCAGAAGGTCAATTCACGAAATCCTCGCTCCACCGTAGGAACATCAACAGAGATCTATGATTATCTGCGTCTTCTGTATGCCAGAATAGGAAAAACCTATTCTCCCTTTTCCGGAAAAGAGGTTAAAAAACACAATGTTGACGACATTATCGATTTTCTTGCTTCACTGCCTGAAGGAACAAAGGTTATAATCACATCTGCCGGAGAAGTGCCTGCAATGATAAATCCTGCCGATTATCTGTCCTTTCTTCAGAAGCAGGGCTTCAACAGGATCGAAATTGCTGAAGAAGGTGAGTTCATCAGGATAGACGATATAAAAGACCCTGAAAGCCTCCTGAAACCAGGTCAGAAAATCAACATAGTCATTGACAGGCTTGTCATAAGTCACACCTCTGATGATTTCAGCAGAGCTGCCGACTCTGCCCAGACTGCTTTTCACACGGGGAAAGGTTATTGCCAGGTTGTTGTTTTTACAGACAAAGGAATAAGCAGAGAAAATTTCTCCAATATGTTTGAGGAGGATGGGATTTTTTTCGAGGAACCAACGGAATACTTCTTCAGTTTCAATAACCCGATCGGGGCTTGTAAGGTCTGCGAAGGCTATGGAAAAATTCTGGGCATAGACCCTTCGCTGGTCATCCCCGACCAAAATCTTTCTGTATATGATGATGCTATAGTCTGTTGGAGAGGAGAGACCATGAAGAAATGGAAGGAGCGGCTGATAATGAATGCTGACCTGTTCGGTTTTCCGATACACAAACCATATTTTCAGCTTAGTGATGAACAGAAAAGTCTTCTCTGGAAAGGCAACAGGTATTTCCACGGTCTTAATAAATTCTTTCAGCATCTTGAGAAAAAAAAATACAAGATACAATACCGGGTCCTTTTAAGCAGGTATCGTGGAAAGACAATATGCCCGGAATGCGGGGGATCGAGGCTCAATAGAGGAGCCGGCTTTGTAAAAGTTGCCGGCAAATCGATCCAGGAACTTGTGAAAATGCCTGTTGATCAGCTATACACTCATTTTCAGAATATTAGTCTGTCACCGACAGATAGCCTTATAGCTGAAAGGCTCCTGAAGGAGATCAATATAAGGCTGCGTTTATTGCTTGACGTAGGGTTGCCTTATCTCACTCTCGACAGGTTATCTTCCACTCTGTCAGGCGGCGAATCTCAGAGGATAAATCTATCAACATCGCTTGCAAGTAATCTTGTAGGATCTATGTATATTCTGGATGAGCCAAGCATCGGACTCCATCCCCGTGATACAAATCTCCTTATCAAGGTGCTGAAGGAACTTCGCGATATGGGCAATACTGTTATTGTTGTTGAACATGAAGAAGAGATAATAAAAGCTGCCGATGAGATCATTGACATGGGGCCGGAAGCGGGACGGCATGGAGGAGAAGTGGTGTTTCAGGGCAGTCTTGACCTGACTGCCACAAATCAATCACTGACATCCTCTTACATGAGCGGCAGACTTTCAATACCCGTACCGAAGCTAAGGAGAAAATGGAACTCATGTATCGAAATAAAAGGTGCGAGGGAAAACAACCTTAAGAATATAGATGTCAAATTCCCGCTTCACACTATTACAGCTGTCACTGGTGTAAGCGGATCAGGGAAATCAAGCCTTGTTTCCGACATCCTGTATAAAGCTCTCAGCAACAGGTTAAATGGCAACAATTTGAAGCCCGGTCAATTCAAAGAACTTACCGGCGATCTTGCTGGTCTTACAAAAGTCGAGATGGTTGATCAAAATCCGATCGGCAGATCAAGTCGCTCTAATCCTGTGACTTATCTAAAAGCCTACGATGAAATCAGAAAATTGTATGCCGAGCAACAGGCATCGGTCCAGAATAATTTCAAAGCATCTCACTTCTCTTTCAACATTAAAGGAGGACGTTGTGAGGAGTGTCAGGGAGAAGGCATTATAAAAGTTGAAATGCAATTCATGGCTGATGTTGAACTAACATGCGAGGCATGCAAGGGGAAGCGTTTCCGGAAGGATATACTGGAAGTGAAATATCACGGAAAAAATATTTATGACATGCTTGAGATGACAATAGATGATGCGATAGACTTCTTCAACAGCCATCCCGGCAAGAGTGAAAAAAGAATAACTGAGAAACTGAAACCGCTGTCTGATGTAGGCTTGGGTTATATCAAGATGGGTCAATCATCCAGTACCCTTTCAGGCGGTGAGAGCCAGAGAGTCAAGCTTGCATATTTTCTCAGCCAGGAAAGGGATGCTGGCCATATGCTTTTTATTTTTGATGAGCCAACTACAGGGCTTCATTTCCATGATATAAACAAACTGCTGGCATCTTTTAATGCACTTGTGGAGCATGGTCATTCAATAATTCTTATTGAACATAACCAGGAAGTGATAAAGTGCTGCGATTGGGTTATTGATCTGGGTCCTGAGGGAGGCGAAGACGGAGGCTATATAGTATTTCAGGGCAGGCCTGAAGATCTTGTCAAAAACAGGAAATCATATACGGGAAATTTCCTGGCAAATAAATTAGGGACGTTCATAAGTTCTGAAAACTATTATCAATCAAATAGTTAAAACTC
>DAONXX010000127.1:0-3993 GCA_035414025.1 Bacteroidales bacterium
CAATGTCAGGTTTGAGGTTAATAATAGCCTCAATATTGGGGTTTCGCCAATTACCTATCAGTTGTATATCCTTTGTCTTTTCAAAAAACAGTTCAATTTTTGCATCGCTAATTCCTACGATATTCTCTTCCGCTCCTAGTCCGATAAGCATCTCAAGTGCATCTGAATTAGTCACAACCAGACGTTTTGAGCCGGAGATATTACTACTTTTATTTTTAATCCCTTCTGACTGCCTACACTCTGTCAAACAAAATATTATAAGTAACCCTGCAAGAATAATCTTAACATAACGCATAATCATAAGTTTGATTTTATCAGGTTTTTAATATGTTCCATTTTACTTCCCCAGTTTTCAACATCCTCAGCAGTAAGTATATCGATCGATCCTCCCTGAATATCTCCTTCAATATCTCCCATTCGTTCTTCAATCCAGCTTTCAATTTCGAGATAATTATCTTTAAGATCGTTTAATACCTGTTCATCAGCATTCCAGAGTCCGCGTTCCGCAGCTTCAAGTAAGCGCCGACCTATTTCTTCAAGTGCCCATGGATTTTTTTCCTCAAATTGTTTACGCATCTCCTCATCCAAAATATAGGTTCGGGCGACATCATCAAAAATCCAATCATCTACTTCTCCTGTAGTGGCTTCCCATCCATATAGTCTGCCAATTTTCTTTGAAATATCACCCAGGCCTTTATACCCATGTTCTTTCATCCCTTCAATCCATTGAGGATTAAGTATTTTTGAACGGACAATACGTCGAACCTCACCGGCAAGGTCGCGGACACTGACATTTTTCGTATCACGCGTATCACCGTAATAAGCTTTGACAGGCTTCCCCGAAATAGTTCTGGCTGCCACTGTTATTCCTCCATGTGTTCCAAAATGGGAACAACAGCCGAACAAATCATATTCATCTGTATAAGCTTTATTGAATGTAATATCAACTGTTTTGAGACTCCCGATAAGACTTTCCGGCATTTCTTTACCATAAATATTTTTACCATAGCCATATTGATTCCAGTAAACAAATACATCGGTAAGATCCTTTTCATCTTTCCAGGAGGATGCATAAACAGCAAGGTTGACTCCTGACATGAATGTGCCGGGCCTGCTTCCAAATATGCGGGTGCTTACTTCCTCCCATTCACCGGGAGTATGATTATCACTATTCTTAAGCTTTTCGAGAGAATGTTTTTTAACAAAGTTCTGTTCGGGCGATTCATCCAGTATGGCAACAGCACGAATCACCTCATCGATGTAGTAGATGCATTCAGGAAAACAATCCCGCATAATACCACCTATGCGGATAGTAACATCAATGCGCGGGCGACCGAGCTCTTCCAATGAAATGATTTCAAAACCGCTTACCTGTCCTGATGATGTCCATATTGGTTTTGTTCCCATAAGTGCCATTATCTGGCCCATTCCCTCACCATCACAGCATGTGATATCCATGCAGTTCCAGTAAATGGCAACATTCTCAGGCAATGAACCCTCTTCATCCTGATGTTTTTTTATTACTGAAACAGCAAGATTATAACCTACACGATATGCAGCTTTTGTTGGCAACTGTTTGACATCAAGAGTGTAAAAGTTTTTTCCGCTTGGCAAAACATCATACCTGCCGCGGGTTATTTTTCCCGAAGGCCCTGTACGTATGTATTTGCCATCAAAACCACGTAATATTGCTGCATATTCATCTGATTGGGATATCCTTCTGTCTATATCCAAAACTGTTGAAGCAAGTGACTTAAATTTCTCCAGTTCTCCGGGATTTACCAGTTTATCGCCAACCAGCGATTTAATACTCGTTAATGGTTCTTTGCCATCCAGAACAGCCTGGATAAAGAGCATTGAAATATCATCGATTTTCTCAGCAATCTGGCCCCAGGTCATTCCCCATGCATCGTTATATTCACCCGTTTTTCTGAATGTTTCTTCAAGTGATAATCCTGTCAGCTTAAAAATTGATGAACGGAGAGAAAGGCCATTGTCAGTATCGGCTCTGAAAATAGAAGCAATATATTTTACCCTGTCCTCATTTTCCGGAATATTGCCAATAATATGCAATCCCTTGTTTATCTGGCTGTTTTTCACAAGAGAAATAGCCTCATGGGCACAGCGGACCACTTCATCAAATGCCATTCCCTGATCAAATCCGATATCAGCAGCGATATTTGTTGATTTAAGGCTGTCGTAAATCAGATGCTCAAGCTGATGTGCCCTGGTATTATTAGTTCCTTTAGCCACTTGATATTCGGACAATAATCTTTCAAGCTCTTCGACTTCTTGTGTAAGTCCTCCTTTTATCATCAGTACCTGCATATGATCAATCAGCGTGGCATAGCTCCTGCGTTTGGCAATGGCACCTTCAGGAGGATTATCGGCATTGTAGATATATAAATGCGGAAGTGTACCTATTACAGCATCGGGAACACAGGAAGATGAAAGCCCTACTCCTTTTCCGGGGAGGAATTCGAGATTTCCGTGAGTCCCCACATGAACAATGCAGTCGGCTCCGAAATCATTCTCAAGGTAGCGGTAAGTTGCAAAATACTGATGAGGTGGAGGAATCTCGGGATCATGCAATATTTTGCATACAGTTCCATCGCATCTGGATCCTGCACATCCTCTTTTTGGTTGAACACAAATAACAATATTACCGTATTTTACTCCGGTGATAACAATCTGATTCTTATAAACCATAGCTGCCGGGACACCATCTTTTTCTTCTCCGGGAGGATTTCCCCAAACCTGATTTACCTGTTCCTTCAGACCTTCGGGGAAAGAATCAAACCATTTTTTGTAATGATCCGCAGAGAGGAGATCCAGACATCCGCCTTTTTTAACAATCTCATCTACAGAAGTCCAGCGAAATTCAGATATGGCTTTCCTCGACATGATCTTTTTAATTAGTTCTTCTCCTGTTGCTGGTCCGTCAGAAAGATAACCAGCCGTTTTCATCTGAGCCATTATTCTTGCAACACTTTCAAGAGAATCCAGATTTGCTGCTCCTCCTACAGATGCTTCAACAGAGGCACATGGATTGTTGTGAAGAATAAATGCTATTTTACGTTGCTCAACAGGTTTTTTCTGAAGCTGGATCCATTTTGCCACACGACCCGTTATTTTTTTACTTCTATCAGCAACCGGGATCATTTTGCGTGTTCCGTCACTTTCCTCTCCGGCAACAGCAAGCATCAAAGGTTCAATTACTCCTTCAAATTCAGGAAGGGTAACATACCATCCAGTCATGGCACCAAGGCCATGTTTATCGGCCTCCCATTCCGAATGTGTTTTATAGGTTGAAAGAACGGGCTGAAATACAGGCACTCCCAAAGCTTTCAAAACATTAGCTGACTGTGAAGAATCCTCAGCATTATTTTCAGTCATATCGTTACTGTAAAGTGAGGTCAGCTTAACCAGAGCCCTGATTTTTGCCGAATGTGTGGATTTTTCAAAATATTTCTCAATAACTTCTTTTCCGCTTAAACTGCCAAGGTTCTTATCCTTAACAGAATATGTGAATACAGGTATAACACCTATTCCTATTTGTTCGAAATCTGAAATAAGAGCATCTATCATTTCAGTATTATCTGTCAGCAGATAATGTCTCGCAAACAGAATTCCGATATAATCATTATAGGTTTCTTTTTTTGTATACCAGTCCAGATAAGCATCTTTTTCATTGAAAACAACATTACTCAGCGGATGATATATACCTTGCCATGGATTTTCTGCCGGAGAAGGAGGTATAATTCCGATGTCAAACAAGGAATGCAATATATAGCGTAAGAGATTCTTATAGTTTTCAAGACCTCCATGAGTCATATATAAAAAGCAAGTGGCAACAATATCGGGCTTTACTGTAGATTGAAGCCATGATGAAGGATCGTGACCTGTTGAGATAACAGGTTTTTTATTATTCCATAACTTAATCTCAGATTCCAAAGTCTCCCAGCATGTCTCTGAGGAACGGTAAAAGAAAAC
>DAONXX010000128.1:0-3954 GCA_035414025.1 Bacteroidales bacterium
TTCAGTTTCCATGTTTTTAGCCATCGTACCCCTGATCCAGCCTTGTGTGTTCATTGATATTCCTCCCTAATGTTATTTTACGAAATAAAAACCTTCCTGCCGCAGCGACAGGAAGGCCATCTTCACTTTCCATTATCTTATCGCATCTGGCATTAGCACCTTGCCCTTCCGGCAGGTTGCTGTAGGTTCACAGAGCCAAGTCTCTCCCCTACTCTTGATAAGGTATTTATTCGGTTATGGTTTATTATAGCATATATTCGGTAAAACTTTAATGTTATGGCTTCTTAAGAATATCACTATAACTCTATACGTGTATGTTCTTCGTCCTTTACATCTTTAGCATTTTCCCTAAATTGTGCTGATAATTGTACTTCGCTTCCTCAAATAACTCGCTGTTCTCACTCATACCGGAAAAATAGTAATAACGCTTATCATATGCACCATAATATATTTCAACCTTTAACTTACCAAACATACAATGAACTGTGGCAACATTGTCAAAACCGGACTTTTTGACCCTATTATCAGTCTTCAATGTGAAAACTTTACTTTTGCCATTTCTCCATTCAGGCCATATATCAAAGCCTCTATCTACAAACTTATTAATTAAAGCATTTATCTCAGATTTCATATGATCATTTGCTTTTATGTAGTTTTCAGACCTGAAGAACCCAGGGTTGATATTTTCCTGTTTGTTTATCATAAATATACACTCCTCACTATTATTGTTTTCTTGAGTCTTCTCGCTTCTTACTGCTTCTGATTTTGCATAATAACCCGAACCATAATTGACAAGGATTTGATCTAATTCTATAGCTCTTAGTCCAACTATTTTCGCTATGCTTTCTACTGCTGCTATACATTCAATTGGATTAGTACTCTTAAGGGCGTACTCCCTATTTAAGACCTCTGTTACTCTCTGATCAGGCTTCACAGTATCTACTCCGAAATTCATACGGAGATGCTGAAATGTGGCAATACCAATACCGGAAATTCTTCCGATAATTTCTGAGCTAGCATTCATATAGTCTGCCTTTTGGGCCCAGTGATTCACAATACTGTAGTCATCATGTATTCCGGTTTTTACCTTCAACTTATCTATTTCATCAAGCAACTGCCTTAGAATATGATACTTATGTTCTTCGTTCATGCCGCAAAAGTTAACGAATCTATTTATACTGGCCAATTCATTTCTCAGATCCTTAAAGCTGGAAAAAGGCAGTTTTCTTATCCTGTTCAGCTGAGGCTCAACTTGTTTTGTGTAGTTCCTGTGTGCCGCAAGAATGACCGACAGCAGTACAAGGCCAGGTCTTTTCTTAGCTTCTTGCGAATACTCAGGGGAAAACATCAAAGCGGCTTCTCCGATTGTTTTATTAGGATATCTCATGAACAAATGTGATGTTTCAGTAAGCTTGCAATTCATTATCCTGTTTGTAATCTGTTTTACTTCAGACTCCGAAAGTGATAGTCTTGCCATAGGATTTCATCTCCCCCTTTATATTTCTACTACCTGCATTCTGGTCAGTATTTCCTCTGAATTTGTATCTATCATATATTGTCCTTTAAGAATCTTCATAGCATTCACTGCTAAAGGAAATGTACTCTCATTCATAGACTGCATTATATCGATTAAGGACTCTGAATTCATAGTTGGACTGAGTATCAGAATTGCAAAGGCAAGTATTACATGAGAGTCATCATATCCAATATCAAGATCTCTGATCAGATGTACCGGACCGCCAAAAGCAGTTTTTTCACCTTTGCAGATTATGCTGAACTTTTCACCCTCATTTCTCAGATACTCCTTCTGATATGCTGATACCAGATAAATAGCCGCAACCCTGCTCATCGTTTTCTTATCGAAACTGCTTATATTCTCTGTATAGCCTGCTTGCTTAAGCATATCTATAAACTCTACCTTATGGCGCCTGCTGTTAAAAAGTCCCTTCGTTCTGTCCTCAAGGCTTTGTTCAATTATCTCATTTACCTTCTTGTTTTCAGCTTGTGCCATTACTTCCAGCTTCTCTATGATATCTGAATAAACATATATAGAAAACCGTCTTTTTTCTCTTTTCTGTTCAAAGTATTTATCCAATATGTCCAGAACAATGACCGCTTCCTTATTAATTTCACCGGTATCTGCAACTTTTGCTTCATCATTTTCGCTCAGCCTTATGCGAATGTGCTCCTTATGAATATAAATCGCAGCAATATTACTCGTTGCCTTCTCATCATATGCCAGAGTAATAATCTCATTTTTGCCCCTTCCGACCTTGATTACAAAATCTACGCCTTCTTGATTAAGTACATCGAAGAGTCTTGCCAGTATGGCTCTGACTTTTTCACCGAAGCTCAGGTACTTGCCTGTCTTCATGAACTCCTGCCTGCAGAAATAATCTCTTTGCATACCATCATCCCTTTCCTCACCTAATATATTACCTATGAAAGATTTAATTTATTTCTTGTTCTAAGTAGATTTTACCAAAGTAACGCATCAATTGTCAATATTATTTTTTATTAATTAATAGGATTTTTTATTAAATTTTTATGTTGACATTTATTCCGGTTCATCCTATAATTGAATTAATAAATAACCAAGGAGGGTAACAGATATGGTGAATGGGAATTGCTGCTTCCAAGTTAATGACAAGATTATACACAAGGTATTCGGTAAAGGTGTGATACTCGACATTAGGTTTGATGACTTCAGTATGAGAAAATACAGGATTGAAGAGTACTTGCTTGATATCAATTTTTCAGATTACGGAAACAAGACCCTTTCCTTCAATCTTTGCAAGGAAAGTGATTCACTCAGATTAATAAGTGATTCAACTGATCTTATTGCCTCGTAAATATATTCAACTTACATATTTTCCACTTAACACTCCTTTCCATATAGGGTATGCTACCCAAAACAAAAGCCCTGCTTCTAATGCAGGGCTTTTGTTTTAGAGATAGTTTTATAATAGTCTTTATCAAGCTCTACTTTCCTGTCCCGGGGCATTCCTTGCCTTGCCCTATTGCACCGTACTTATTCCTCCGCCGGGCAGACTGCAAAGCAGCGTGCCGGAAAACCGGTACCTCCCTTAAGGCTTGGGAAGGTGCAGAAAATAATTGCTCCCACGGGGGGAACCTTATCAAGGTTCTTCATTAATTCAATCTGGAATTTATCCTGGTACAAAATATATTCCTCTGCTTTATACGGAACCTGCTCTTCTAAAGCAGGAGGGTCTGTGTCTGAAGTCTCATGCCCTATGGCTCCGACTTTTCTTTCCTCAACCAGCCACTTGACAGCTTCAATCTTCCAACCGGGGTAGTGCTGTTGCCTTCAGAGTCCCTGTTGACCAAATCAGCGCCGCGCTTGTACCAGTCACTGCGAAACGCAACAAATGCATTTTCGGGAATCATTCCATATACGGTCTCCCACTCTTTTATATCCTCTATAGTCAGAGCATAGTCAGGGTTCGTCTTAACCGCTTCGGATTTATCAATTACACAGAGCGGATAAGCAAACTCGTCTACCCGTATCTTTTCCTGGGTACGTCCTTTTGGATCAAAATGAGCCGGTATATCCACATGAGTGCCGTATTGGCCGGGAAAGGTGTATTCAAATACCTTCACAGGAGTCTTGTCAAAATCAAGCAGGATTCTTGACCCTAAAGGCTGAAAGCCGTACCAGTGGGGTGTTTCAGCACTCAACTCATAGGAAAGATCTACCCATTTGAATTTTGGTCTCTTCATTTCTTTAAGGTATTCCCACAAAATAAGATTTTTCATTGTTAACCTCCCTTAATCCGGTTTGTTTTCTTGATCATACCGCTTAATTCAACAGATTCCATAGAATTTGCATTGCTATTGGCTGCAGATTTCCGGTCTAAAATATCAAAAACAACAAATAACAGTATACGGAGCTAATCAGAATAAACGTGATTAATACAGGCATAGTTTTCCTGA
>DAONXX010000129.1:0-2254 GCA_035414025.1 Bacteroidales bacterium
TGTAAGAGCCCTAATTACTGGTGATTATCAAATCATTTATGAAATTCACGATAAACTAATTGTCGTAGTAATGATTTGGGACTGCCGTCGTGATCCTGAAGACAAAATTATTGACTTCAGAATAAAGAATAAAAACAACAACTAACCACAACTAACCACAACAGGTCGGTATATGTTATTTGCGCTTCGCACCACGAGAATCTTCTGGCTAAAGAGGGCCGCTAAGTAGCCGATAGTGCGGCCTTCCCCACTCCCACCGAGGACCTTCGCCAACTGTGGATTACAGTTTTTGCCAACGTAAAGCTCTCCAACAAAACATTCCACCAAACCGTCACATTGTGCAAAACCTCTCAAATGGTGGATATCAATTTTAGGAGTCGAAAGATTTATTTTTGAAACAGGTTTTTGCACAAATTCACGTTATCTGTCAGGTCAAGGCAACCATCTTACTCACCCTGTTTCCCGAAACAGTTCATGAATAATTCTGAAAGAAATTACCCTGATAATTATTGCCTAATTAAGTAAAATTCATTACATTGATCGTCATAAAAGATAATAAAACCAGCGATGTTCATGGCTATATCAGATTGGCCTGAGGTCACTTCTTGTTAATCTTAAAAAGGAAATTATGAAAAACACAAATCCATTCAGCTATTCCGATATCTTCTCTTTTCTTCTTGTGACCATCCTTTTACTTTGTCCCGCAGCTACTAGTAAAGGACAGGATCCGGCGATCAATGAATCGATAGCAAAACACAGGAAAGGTGATCTGATTGTTAAAGCAAAAAAAGGCCAGGAGGTAACTGTTGAACAATTACGACATGAATTCTGGTTCGGTTGTGCGATCCCTAACAGCTTAGCAGAAAACAGTATGTCCGAAGCTAACAAGAAAAAGTTCAAGGAGGAATTCATTAAACACTTCAACTGCGCCGTTACTGAAAATGCCGTTAAATGGGCAATCATGGAGAGAAATAAAGGCGAAGTGAATTATGCTGTTGTGGATTACATACTGAACTGGTGCGAAGAAAATAATATCCCCTTAAGAGGGCATAATCTTTTCTGGGGAAAAAAGCAATATGTTCAACCCTGGGTGATGGAATTGAATGATAATGAGTTGAGGCAGGCACTTCAGCACAGAGCTGAATCTATTACCAGTCGTTACAAGGGAAGATTTGCTGAATACGACCTTAACAATGAGATGCTTGATGAGAATTATTACGAGCAGAGACTGGGCCCTGATATTACTAAATTAATGGCCCAGTGGGCTCATAATGGCGATCCCGATGCAAAGCTCTTTCTTAATGAATATGATATACTGATACCCCCATCCGGTGTGTATTCAACAGATTTCGCTCCCGGAGGCTTCGGATTGAAAGAATATATGGCTATGATAAGAAAATTCCTGAAGCAGGGAATCCCTCTTGCAGGAATCGGTGTTCAGGGACACAGTCACCTGGAATCATTCGACCGCCAGTGGCTGAAAAATGCCCTGGATTCACTGGCAGTTTTTAATCTGCCAATCCGTATTACTGAATTCAATATGCCGGGTATGCGATCCAAATTAAGTCGTAGTCAGCTTACTCCTGAACAGGAGCAGGCTAAAGCAAAGGAAATTGTTGATTATTTTAAGATATGTTTTGCCCATCCGGCTGTTGAAGGTATACTGATATGGGGATTCTGGGAGGGAGCAAACTGGATACCATCCTCATCATTATACAAAAGAGACTGGACGCCTACTCCGGCAGCGGAAGTTTATAAAAATCTGGTTTACAAGGAATGGTGGACCAAAGAATCGGGAACCGCAGGAAGGAAAGGTATATTTTCAACGAAAGCCTTCTTTGGAAAATACAAAGTGACTGTGAATGGCATTTCCAAAGAAGTTGATCTGACAAAAGAAAAAGGGACAGTGACTGTAGATTTCACCAGATAATCAGCAGAAATATACTCATATGCCTTACGGAAAGGCATATGATCGTAGTGATAATCTGAATTAAAACTATCTAATTGAATCCTATTTCTTGTCTCCTCGGTTCGAACGCCGCCATCCCTTCGCGTTCTCATCGCCCCTGATCTTGTGCCGTCATTATGCTCCTGCTAAAAACAAAAAACAGCCTCCCTGGGCTGTTCTTCGTGATTCCGGGGCGATTATTCGCTTCGCACATCCAGGCGCTCCAACCTGCTCATGAGCTCGTCGCAATGCTCCTCGGTTCGAACGCCGCCATCCCTTCGCGTTCTCATCGCCCCTGATCTTGTG
>DAONXX010000129.1:2354-3936 GCA_035414025.1 Bacteroidales bacterium
TGCTAAAAACAAAAAACAGCCTCCCTGGGCTGTTCTTCGTGATTCCGGGGCGATTCGAACGCCCGACCCACAGCTTAGAAGGCTGTTGCTCTATCCAGCTGAGCTACGGAACCATAATTGGGTGCAAAAATACATTTTTAGATTGAAACAAGAAATACATTCGTCTGAAATCAGTCAATTTTCTACTGCATCTCCCATATTCATTTCAGCAGCTATTGATGAAATAGTTATACGCTGATACCGGGTAAGCCTGGCAACAATTATTAAATATTTCGATTGCACAATTCTTCAATAAGTTGGCTTTCGAATATACAGGCAGCAATAATATTACCCGGTTTTACATGAACCCCATTTTAATGAGATGCAATTATTTGTCTAATGATTGTCATACAATTACAGGATTAAATAATATACCTAATAAAATACTATCTGTTTTCCGGAATTGCTTATTAAAATTTTCTAAATTTTTTCATATAAAAATTTGATAATTACATATAATTATGTATATTTGTTCCCAAGCTCATGCTATTGGCAATAAGAGGAGATGAGCAAGGGTTGGAGGTGAAAATCAACAGGATTGTATTGCAGACATTGACTTTCACATCAGGGACCTGAGGTAAAGCGCCAGCTTACTATGGTTCCGTCCTTTTATCAGACAGTAGACACGGGAATTATCTAACTAATAAAACCCGCTCCCTGATTCTCACATCCACCCTTACTCCTCTTATATTTCTCCCAACCCATAAAAGAAATATATACATCCTTCTGAAGCAAGGGATATTAATTTCAGTTATCTTTGAGAATTGGGTATGTTTGAGTAATCTGATCAGGTTAATTTATTATTCATCGGATGAAGACATATATCAGAAGGAATGAAAAGAATGATAAGCTGGTAATTTTATTCGCCGGCTGGGGCTGTGACGAAAACCTGTTCCTGCCAATGTTAAATGAAGACATTGATTTCATCCTTTTTTTCAATTACTCAGCTGACGAAGCTCTTGTTCTCCCTCAGATGAAATCATACAAAAAAAGCGTGCTTATAGGCTGGTCACTCGGTGTCTGGGCTGCTCAATATCTTCTATCTAAGACGGAAATTGACCCAGACATACGGATTGCAGTTAACGGGACTCCTATTCCTGCTGACGACAGGTATGGAATACCTTTAAGGGTTTTTGAAGGTACTCTCAATAATATTACCGAAAAGAACATGAATAAGTTCTACTTCAGGATGTTCGGGGATAAGAAAACTAACGAACTTAATAAGGAGATGATACCAAAAAGAACACTTAAATCCCTTCATGATGAATTAAGATGGCTTTATAACAGAATGATGGAACAGACTGATTTGGATTTCAGATGGGATTATGCTGTAACAAGTGAAATAGATCGTGTTTTTCCGGCAGAGAATGTCAATAATTACTGGGCAAAAGAAAAAAGTACACGTCACATAATTCTTCCTGTTCCTCATTATTTCTTCAATAACTGGAATTCATTTGCTGAATTCATTGATTTTGTAGAAAATTACAAGAAAAAGGGAGAAAAAAAGCAGTAAACGGAATCCTTTCCTAAAGATCTTTAATCA
>DAONXX010000130.1:0-3905 GCA_035414025.1 Bacteroidales bacterium
CTTCAACCTGGCCCGTCCTGACATTTGTATATCTATAGTTATTATTAACACCAGGCTTAACTATCTCGAGCAAGGGAGTTTGGTTGCAGACTCCCACACAACCCACAGGCTTAACCTTTATATTAAGATCAAATCCATCCTTTATCTCAAGGAGTTTTGAAAGAATCTCTTTGCTTCCGCCTGCCATGCAGCATGATCCGAGTCCGATTCTTACTTCAGCCTCATAACTTTTGCCTTCTTCTTCTTTTTCTTTTTCAGCCCCGGCATCCTTAAGGTATGTATTTAGGAAATCTTCAATAATATCTGCAGTCTGCGTTGGCTTAACATGTCCGTATGTTTTATCATCAATCTGAACAACGGGAGCCAGTGTGCAACAGCCAAGACAGGGTACTTCCTCAATTGAGAACATATTATCAGGCGAAGTGTTTCGCGTATCATCTATTGAGAGTACTCTTCTGAATGACTCAGTAATGAGCTGTGAACCTTTAACATGACAGGCAGTCCCAGCACATATCTTTATAATATGCTTACCTGCCGGAATATGTCTGAACTGCGAATAGAAAGTGGAAACACCGGATATTTGTCCCGGAGTTATGTCAGTAATCTCACAGATGCGTTTCAAAGCTTCCGAAGGAAGAAAATTAAGCCTTTTCTGAACCTCCTGCAGTAAGAGTATTACTTTATCCTTTTCCCTTCCGTACAGGTTTACAACCTCATCAACGACTTCTGTTATGGAATCAATATCCACGGGCTGACATCCGCATTTTGGATTAATATTGTTTACTATTTTATTCAATTTTCTGAAATGCAATAAAGATTATTTTTGCCTCTTACATATATGTTTTTGTCAGAGAAAGCCGGAGTACAGTCAACAGGCTCACCAAGTGCTGGTTCAGAAAGCAGGTTAAACTTCCCGGCAGCGTCAAGTATATGCATAGTCCCTGACCGGTCAAGTATATATAACCTTTTATCGGCAATGATTGGCGAAGAATAGATAAGATCTATAAAATAGTGTGTCCAGACAGTATCTCCTTTTTCTGCATTATAACATGCTATATCTCCATATCCCGTAGGGACAAAAAGGTATTCTTCAGTAGCTACAGGACTGGGGACATCAGGAGTGTACATGTTATCTTCCCATATTATTGAAGCATTTTCACCAGGCTTTATTGCAACAAGTTTTGCATAATCTGTAACAGCATAGGCGAACCTGCTGTTAACAGCAATCGATGGGGCAACATCCCCGCTCATACAATCAACAGACCATAGTTCCGTTCCGGAAATTGGATCATAAGCAGTAACTTCAGGATTCCCGTTAATTATTATCTGCGGAATGCCATCGAAATTTCCAATGACTGGCGATGACCATACTGTATATCCTCTTCTCATCACTTCGTACTTCAGATCTCCTGATCCGATTTCAAATCCCATAAGGGATATTTTTTCGCTTGAATCAAATTGAACTGCAAGCAGGTTTTCGTATATTATCAGTGATGATGCGTATCCATATATATTTTCAGGTATTCCCACGTTTTTAGCCCATTTAAGCGTTCCGTAATGGTCTGCGCAGACAAGATTGCCATTGGCAAAGATTGCACATACTGACTCGGCATTTGCAGCAACTGTCGATACTGCAAGACCGGATTCCGCATCCATCTCAGGAATTGTTTCTGGTTCCCCCTCAATACCTGATGCAGCAACTGTCCATAAAAGTTCCCCTGTATTTTTGTCAATACAATATACTTCACATTTATTTCCTTTTTCGCCTGTCAAAAATATTTTGTCTCCCCATATTACCGGTGAGCTTTTTCCTGAGCCGGGGATAGCGGTTTTCCATTTGATGTTTTTACCTTCCTCTCCGTCCCAATCTATAGGATAGCCTGATCCCCCGGCAATACCTCTGCCATCCTGACCTCTGAAAGACGGAAAATTTGTTTCATCAGGTATAAATTCTTCTATAATCCCAATCTTTTCCATGCTTCTTTTTCTTGCAGATGATTCAGGATCTCTTTTAAATATATTCGCAAATAATCCTGAACCTTCCTTTTTTTGTTTTGCCTGCCTTGTTTCAGGAAGATAGCTTCTCAGAAAAAAAGATGATACGATCGCGCCAACAGTTATCACGAGTGCCGATGAGAGTAACAGACGGCGACCCATTTGCTGCCTGCGCAACAGATCAGGTTTTTCACCGGGGACAGTCGGCATGAGTTTTTCCTTTCCTGCAATCCGCCTCTGGCAAAAGATAAAAACAGCTGCCCCGGCAAGCAACAGGTAGGATCCTGTCTCAATCTGCCTGCGCGAAGAAAAATAAGCTTTACGAGCCATCAGATCAACTGCTCTTATCTGTTCGGCAAGGTTGGCATTATCAGGTTCCCTGTCAAATTGTTCTTTTAGTGCCACTAATGCAGGATTGTCAAGCGGATCAATTGTTTTTAACTGCACAAAACTCAATATCATCGTTAATGCAACGATTAACGTAAATATGCCTGAAATGAGACTTATAGTCTTTAAGCTTGATATGTTCTTATCTTCAGAACTCATGATTTTTCAGTCTTCGTTTTTACTTCAACAGGACAGTATTTAAAGCATCTTCCACAGCTGAAACATTTCCCCTTGTGGGGTTTATATTCAGTTCGTGTTTTTCTCATAGTCATCCCAAAAAGGCTGATTCCCAGTGATAATCCCAGAAACCCTCCAGTCCAGAGTGAGGCTTTTTTAAACCTGGACACAACTAATTTTTCATCATTATAAAGTTCTTCTTCAGTCTGTCCTGATTCTTTAAAGGCAGAAGCAGCCTCAGATATTGCCTTAACACCCATTTCATTTTCTGCCCGTATTTCCCGTGCAAGTTTCACATCCCTGTGTATGGCACTCAAAGCGGGTGCTGAATTGTAAAATATAAATCCCCCTGCTGCTGTAAATAAGGGGATCAGCAAGAAATACCTTATAAATCTTTTTCTCGAAACGGCCGGGTCTTCATGTGGCCGGTCGGCATTTGATGGCAGAATTGCATCATAAGGACAGGCCTCTTCTTCACATAGCCTGCAATTTGTACACTCAGCAGGTGTTATTGTGAGGTGCTTTTCTGCGAACCTTGAAAAAATATTAAGCAACACTCCATAAGGGCAGAGATAGCGGCAATAGGGCCTGTTAATAAATATACCTGCTATAATAAGAAGAGCGCCGAAAACTATCATTGTGTATTTGCCATTAAGGCGGAAGAATCCAACAAAAGGATCATATTTACATATAATGAACTGGCTCTCCATTGCAGCAAAGAGAACGGCAAGGGCAAGATAAATGAAAGGGATTGAAGCCATAACTGATTCCACTGATTTGGGCAGTTTTACAGACCTGAATCCGGTTAATTCCTGGATAGCTCCAAGTGGACAGACACCAGCACAGAATACCCTGCCAAACAGAAGAGCAAATACCAGTGGTATAATGAAGAAAAGCAAAACAGTAAGCGGTATTGTGTAACTGTCATTGAAAAGGGCCAGCGCTATATTCTGTACTGATCCTACAGCACACACACAGCCCTTACGAAAAAAACCGAAATATGCCAAAGAAAAAACCGACATCATTATGAGCCCTTTTCGTGATCTTTTCTTAATAGCAAGCCATGAGGTAACAAGTAATGCAGCAATAAGAACTCCAACATCGATATATTCCCAGGTCTGAGACCTGTGCAATGGCATCTGATGTTCAGGATAAACATAATCAGTCTGAAATTCGGGACGCGGGAATCTTTCCTGTGCTGATGCAACATTATTCCAGAACAGAATAAAAAGCACAAGGATAATCTTTATAAATTTCTTTACCATTTTTTCTTGTCTATATCCACATCGTTTTTCCCATTTAGACCGGTCTGATCCGGGTATTTATCAGACTGGTCTGTCCTTTTT
>DAONXX010000131.1:0-3880 GCA_035414025.1 Bacteroidales bacterium
GTCAATTATCATTGTATGTAATTTTGCATTTACATTGCAAATATACATAGTTTTTTGGAAACCGGTGATTTAAGATATGCGGCGGGCGGCATGCGGCGTTCTTCCTATGACCTTGCGTCTTGTGTCGTTTTTTACGATAAAAATTCGTGAGTTTTTAAAAGCTATTTGTTTAAACCAAGAACCCACCCCCAACCCCGAGGAGGGGATTCATCCAATATAACCTTCGCTAAAGCCTCATTATAAGAGACCTGCAAGACTTGCACGACCTGCATGACTTTCCCCGTGCCCCGTGCCCTGTGCTTCTCGTCTTGCGGCCTCTTCGTCACGTAGTTTCCGCGTACCGTTCTTTTTGTGGTACGCGATTCACCTATTGCAATCCAAAGGATGTAGCAAAATCTTTTGTCGGTTTCCCAATAAGCAGAACAGGGTTGTCGGTTTCCCTTAACGTATCCTTTATGACATCCAATTGTTCATACAAACTCTGTGGAAAGTTTCGGTTTACTTTATTATCAGGGCTTATACCAAGCAAATCACGGGAGTTGTAGATGAAAAATGACATGTTGTTGGCCTGGGAAACCGGAAATGACATTGTTTCACTGCTACTCCCCTGAACTTTGCCTGTCAGATCATCAGTGAATGAATTAATAATCCCATACTTACCGTTGGCTTTATTAAGTAGAATGTAAATATTCCTATAATCAGCCCTTGATCCTGTACTGTTTGGAATAAAACCCTCAAAGGTTGCATTCCTTATGATCATGAAATACGGATTTCCTGATTTTTCGAAAAAGTTTCTTTCAGTGCCTGCTTCCGGCGGTATCATACCCGGAGTATTTGTCCTGAGCGATATATTCTGAACAATAATATAGGGCACCAACTCGAGATCCTTCAGAATAAACAAAGTATCATCATAAATGTATTTGGCATATTTGTTCACACCATCATAATAAAACTGCATCCTCTGCAATACTTCTTCCTGATTATTGGTTCTTATGCTCGTCCTTCTGCTATGAATGCCTGATAAAAAGTTCCCTCTGAAATCCTGGTAAAACATTGCAAAAGGATTTGAATCAGAATCAATGCCCGATAGTGTTCCGGCAATCACTGAATCGTTATATAACATTAAATCACCCCATTGACCCGGAAAGCATTTAGTGACAGGTGGCATCAATGACCGGGATTTTAAATTATAGCACATAATATCTCCCGTATTATTGAAAAGATTATTAATGAACAGAATATCTTCATCATCTGATATATAAGCCGTATGGCCTATGGATAATTCTCCAGGACCTCGTCCCTGATTTATTATCTTTCCAATAAACCTGCCATCTACACTGAACAAACATACTCCCCTGTTATCGTCAATCAGTATAAATTCATCACTGACATAGACATATCGCAAACCATCACCAAAGATTGATTCATTTGTCGTCTCAAGAGGAACCAGGGTGCAACTGTCAATCAGATCACTTAATCTCAGATCTATTAAAGTCTTGCAGTTTTCGATATCTATGATGTAAGGAACACTGTTGTGTGAACTGCCAGGAGAATTCTTACATGAGAAAAATGTTACATTCAGAATCCAAAAAATGAAAAGGAGTTTAATAGAGTATTGATAAACCGCTTTCATTCAAACTAATTTTGTTGCGCCCGGTAATTATTGAACTGTTTTGCTCTAAATTCGATTCGAATTACTTTAATTCCAAAACTCTTACATCCTGTATAGTATTATTGTCTGCCACATCATCGATAAGTCTTTTGATAAATTTCTGAATTTAATCTGACATGACAGCAGAAAAATATCGTCAATAATCATTAAAATTTATCAAAATTCATCAAAACTTGTAAATAATTTGCTGCAAAGCCCGATCCTGTTTCCTTTCAATGCACACCGGATTTACCGGCTGTAAAGTGGAAATTCCCTGAATATTTTGAGCAACTGTATTGTTTCATCCCTGAGCTTCGTTTTAACAAAATTCTTTAACCCCGGATCAACAAGCTCACCAAGACCATAAAGCAGGGATCCGGGCTTCATTTTTTCAATTGTTGAAATACATATATCAATGTATTCGCTGAAATCCTTATTCATCCTTTGTTCAACAATAGTTCTGTTTACAGGTGTTTTCTGAACAAGAAAAAAATATATGTCAAAAATATCCCTGCTGGTCAGAGCCTCCCTGTCGAGCAATGCACACAGCTTGTGTGCAAACAGATCAGGCTTAACCATTACTCTTACCGGAATGCCAAGGTAGTTTTTAATCTCATAGGAGTCAGGAAACTGCCTTGATGATATTTCGATCTTCATGTTCCTTTCATGGAAACCGTAATCCAGAACAAGCAAAAGACCAAAATGCTTTTCTGCCTCATCCCTGATCTTACCGTACTCAAGCAGCAGCGATCTGATCTTTGTGAAGACTGAAGTACTTTTTTCGGGATTTAGAAGATTGAAATCAAGATCGACTGAAAACCTTGGCAGGTCATAAAACAGCATCTGGGCAGTTCCCCCCTTGAATCCCAGAAATGCCGCAAGTTCCGTATCTGAATAGATATCTTTCAATACAGAGATCAAAAAGAATTTATGTCTGTTAATATCCAGCATTCAAAAGAAGATTTCTGCACTTTTTTTTAATGTCTCTGATTTATACAACAGTATCATTTTTCGGATAATATCTTTATTAAGGTTGTGAACCGAACCCGGAGTGATCCGTTTGTTTAAATAAAGACAATCCAGAAAAGCCCTTTCAGGTGATGCAATATTAATTCCGCTGTCATTCCTGTTTATTCCGGTTACATCATACAGAATATTGTTTTTAATCTTTCTGTATTGAAGTGAAATGCCGTCGACTTCAATAATCCGGCTTAAATAACTGACAGCAGTTATCTGACTGGAATACTGAAATATCACCCCCGACTTCTGCAATACATATTCAAGTGAGATATATGAAGGCGCATAAATCTTGCAAGCAAGTTCTTCAGGTGAATACTCCTCTTTTGAATATATGCCCCTTCTCAGATTCTTTAATCTGCCTTTCTTGACAAAGTAATGAATACGCTGTCTGAGCCTGGTAAAATCAGGCTCATCAGTCAACATACCAATCTCCTGCAGAGTGAATACTGTTCTCTTATCTCTGTATAACCTGTATATGAAGTCAGTCGCCATCACGAATTCTATCATTCGTGAACCAAAGGTAGTAATTTTTCTAACATTTAGTTCACGAAATGTTTTTTATCAGGCTATTTTCTAAGACTCGCTGGTATATTCCGGAAAATGGAAGTCGATTCCTATGTGAGGTGTTGGGGCATGCGGCAAGTGGCTCTCTATCCCTGAAATCCGGGCTGGCAATGTGATCTTTTAATTGTTTAGCTTCGATCCACATCACCAGAGTAGAATCACTAACCTGCTTAAATGGATAGATGTTGTAAAACGATAAAACGGATATTGTTTTTCAATAAAAATTCGTGAGTTTTTATAGCTATAAGTTACTATCGTTCGCTAAAGTTTCATATTAAGAGACCTGCAGGACTTGCAGGACCTGCACGACTTACATGACTTACATGACTTTCCCCGTGCCCTGAGCTTATAGTCTTGCGGTCCTGCCGTCCTGTGCTCTTGCAGTCGTTTTCGCCCTGTGCCCTGTGCCCTGTGCCCTGTGCTCTGTGCCCTGTGCTTTTAGTCTGGCGGCCTCTTAGTCCCTTAATATCTGAGCCTTACCAAGAACCCACCCCCAACCCCCCGCTCAAGCGGGGCAGGCTCTCCGAGGAGGGGATCCGTTTTATTCAACCCTCCTGCCGTCACTTGGTTTCCGCGTACCTCGTGCCGCTCGCCGTTCTTCCGCCTTGTTCTCTTTCCCCCTGTAAACATACCAGTACGCCAGCG
>DAONXX010000132.1:0-3830 GCA_035414025.1 Bacteroidales bacterium
GAGCTGCCCAAGTTGCTGCTTGCTTTGCTGGCTTACGGAATGCCGGGCGGTAATGTGTCCCATTTCGTGACCGAGAACACCAATAAGTTCTGCTTCATTATTAAGCTGGGCAAGGATCCCGCGGGTGAAATAAATATAACCTCCGGGAACAGCAAAAGCATTAACCACCGGACTATCTAAAATCTTAACATGATATTGCAGATTGGGACGGTGGGAAATTTTCCCCATTTCGTTACCCTTATCCTGAATGAATTTCAAAAGAGCATCGCTTTTATATTCTCCAAAACTCGCAATTACCTTTGGATCGTATTCCGCACCAAGAGCAACTTCCTGAGTTTCTGACATTAACATTATCTGTGTCTTTCCGGTAACAGGATTGACTGCACATGAACTCATTAAGAGCAACACTGCTGCAACCAGGAAGAGTGTAATAGACAAGTCGATTTTTTTCATAATAATTTTAACTTTAATGGTATGATGGAATATCACATGATTGTCATACGTTTTCATAACTTGTTTAGTTTTGAAATCAATCATGTGGTTTTCACCTGATTTGACTTAAAAAATAAGCTGAACAACCATCTTGTTTCCTAAAATTCATCCTATCTCAAATATCGGGAAAAATTAATTCAAACAACAATTTCTTATTTTTTTTATCAGGTTTTACCAGTTCTTAGCTTTGAAAAATGTTTTAATCCGCCGCAGTATGGGATGGTCTTCTTTAATCCCTTTTCTGCAGATTTGTTCAATGTCGTTGTTTTGTATTCTGTTCATTGAAATTTCAGAAGTTCTTCAGGAAGGGCTATGTATTCATGCATTTCAGTAAAAATTAATATAAATTTATGGAAATTTGATTTATGCGAATCAGAGTTGTATTTCTTATAATTTGTTTAATATGGTTACCTGAGAAAAGCTGTTCATAAAAACCCGGAATAATTTCCTTACTTTGACGGATAATATATTAATGACCTGTTAATTTATTAACATTAATGGCATGGGATCAATAACCAGAAGAGATTTTAGCCGCAGAAGCCTGCTATTAGCAGCAGCAATAGGTTCAGGAGGTTTGATCGGTTATGGTTTCCTTAATAAACACAGTATTATGGCAAGGAATAACCTTCTGAGAATGGGACATTGCGCCCCGAGCGTAATGCAGACACTTCTTGGAATAAGCAATCCTGAAACTAATAATATGATTCTGGCCTCCGGAGGGATGGCAGGAGGAATAGCAGGGTCCGAAACAGAGTGCGGAGCCTTAACTGCACCCATAATGTTCCTTAGCTTTACAAACAATAATATTCAGGGGATTCCTGAAAAAATTGAATTAATTGAAAAAGCCCGGTCATATTATAACGCTTTCACTGAACTAAACGGTTCACCTTTCTGTAGCAGGATACGGTATTCCGGAGGCCAGAGTGCTTGCAGAAAAGCTGTATGCCGGTTTCACAAAACATACAAAGGGGCTGTTAATGACCCTCTCTCACTTTCCCCTGAGACCAGAAAATCATTTTCCCTGCTCCTTGAAGCTTTTAACGAAAACAAATTCCATTGTGCTCATAATGTACTGGATAACCTTCCTGCAAATTTCGCTGTGAGCGGAGAGCTTTACGACTCTTCCTGGATTTTTATCGGCGGCATTGCTTTGCTCAACAGGACTTGTGGAGCTCTTGCCGCTGGTGTCATGGCTCTGAGTTCAGTGACCTCGGAGATTGAAAACAGCTATTCAAGGGTTGCCAAAATGAACAGGATGTTGAAAAAAAATGACCAGCATGCCCTGGATGAAGAGATAAATGAGTTTAACCGGGCTATAAATTTGAGTGAAGAATTAGGATCATGGTTCAGAAATGAATTCGGATCCTTTACATGCCGCGACATCTGGGGATATGATTTTACCCGCTACGAAGATGCAGTAAACTTCATTAACGGTCATTGTATGGAAATATGCAGTAAAAATATTGCCGCAATGGTGGCACGGCAGGTCAGCTCAATGCTCTGAGTGATCCATTGCTTTTTAGCTTACCGGATTATGATCTAAATCTTAGGATATGACAATAGGAACAATAAAATTCTTAATAATAAATCTATCATGAAAATCAGATTGATTATTCTTTTATCACTGTTTATTTCGTGTAACTCTGTCAACGCCCAGCAAAAAGAATGCAAGGTTACCGTTCCGGCATTGTCGGGAACATATTCAGGAGGATGCAGAAACGGCCTGGCACATGGTAAAGGAACCGCCCAGGGTATTGACTTTTATGAAGGACAGTTCTCGAAGGGAGTACCCTCAGGAAAAGGTCTGTACAGATGGAAAGACGGCCCGTATTATGAAGGCGAATGGGTTAACGGATTAAGAGAAGGAAAGGGTAAAATGGTCTATAGTGATTCTACAATTACAGGATACTGGAAAAACGACAAATATGTAGGCGAAGATCCTGTTGTGCCTTACAAGGTAACCCGCAGCATGAATGTTACTCGTGCGACCATAATCAAGTCAGGTGCAATCGAAGGCGTTCGGATCCTGCTCCTTCAGGCAGGATCAGACAATCTGGATATCGAACGTTTCTCCCTTGCATACAGCAGTGGTTCAGAATACCAATCGGGAAGGATGTACGGAATTCAAAATGTGCTGTTCCCCCTCGATGTCAAGGTAAAATATATGCTCTGGAATAAACTTCGGACAGGTCAGTTTGAGGTAATCTTTGAATTCACAATATTTGAGCCCGGCGCCTGGGAGATAACTTTAAACAATTAGCAGCAGCGCCGGCTTTAATTGCCTCAGGCAGATGCAACATTCAAGTCACTGATTAAATCTCCAAAATCAGAAATATTTACCTGTTCCGAATACCAATAAATCCACCTTGTTATCCACCACAAAAAAATGTCGCTGTACTCATACAATTTACAGCGACATCATGCTTTACTTAGTCGTAATGAGAAGACAATTGTTGACCCACCTGGGCTCGAACCAGGACTCTGCGGAACCAAAATCCGACGTGTTGCCAATTACACCATGGGTCACTATTAGCGTGATGCAAAATTACGAAATTTTTTGTTTGATTTGCCCTTCGGGACTTATTAACCGGCGGAATTAAAATCCTGTCTGCGGAGTATTACAGGACCCTGACCGCCTGGGGTTTTCTTCAGTTCTGCCACTTCAGCAATAGTAAACGGACATCCCACAAGGGAACTGAGTATGAAACCAAGCTCACACATATCCTCATCGCCTTTTTCATAATACCACATAATCCTTGTATTTTCCAGAATATTTGTGGAGTCAGCTATCTTTTTGATAATATGATAAATCCATTTAGTTGAACTGGTGTTGATATACTCAAATCCTAATTCCACTGAGGTTTCGCAACGATTCTTGCTAAAATACTCCCTGATCCATTCGTAAACCGGACGATAAATTTTACTAGGATTTTCCGATATAGACCGCCCTAATATAACCAGCCTTCCCGGTTCAAGCCATATAGCCGGAGTCCTTCTTGTGGGCTCTAATGAAAAGGTTTTTAATCGTGTCATTAGTTTTTTCAGGGTTTGTTTTCTGAACTTCCATGATATGTAAACGTAAAAACCTGTGGAAAATGTTTATGACAATACAAAAAAACAGATCCGGTTAAAAATTTCAGGAGGAAATTGCTATTTAATGCTATCCCGGTTGAAAAGATTGGGTTCAGTGTCTTCCCAGAGAGTGGGATGTTCTTCATCAAATCTCTTGATAATTGCTTTCATGATAGTTTCCCGCAAAAATTCGGATTTGTTTTTGACTCTGTAACGGCTGCAGTAAATATCGAAAGCCCTGATCTCTCTATTGTTGAGCATCAGAG
>DAONXX010000133.1:0-3818 GCA_035414025.1 Bacteroidales bacterium
CGTATTATCGTCCTGCTCTTCCATTAAAATTAAAAATATTGTAAGTCATAAAGGTAGTCTTATTTATGCGAATTTAAATTTTTCTCTGATTCTCTCCTGCAAAACTCATTTGTACAATTTCAGGCAAATCTATTAACAGGATTATTACTTTATAATAATTATGAGTATTTTTAGTTTTATTTTCAGGGGCTAAAAATGCCTAAATTAATACCTTCAATTTATGAAAAGAATAATAATTATAATCGCTTCTTTGATAATCATAGGTGTAATTGGTTATACTGTTTTTAAATTATTTTCATATCATGAATCATCCGGATCAGAAGATCCAACAACACTTAATCCGGTTGATCTGTCAGATAACCAGCTCATAAGTGAATGGCGGGAGGAAGACCGGACAGGCAGCTCATCTGAAACGGGACTACTGGAATCCTGGCCTGCGGGAGGCCCTCAGTTGATTTGGTTAAACTCTAAGCTGCCAAAAGGCAATTCTTCTGTTTCATTCGGCAACAATACAATCTATCTTACAGGTAATGACTACACTAATGATATCCTGATTGCTCTCGATGAATATGGGAAGATCAAATGGCAAACTCCCTACGGACGTATATGGAAGGAATCCAATCCTGAAAGTCGTTGCACTCCGACAGTTGAGGGCGATAAAGTGTATGTATCAAGCGGATTCGGCGATCTGGCATGTATCAATGGGATCAATGGTCAGATAATATGGTCTGTTAAAGCCAGTGAGATTTATAAAGGCACATACGGATCATGGGGCATTGCTGAATCACTTCTGATTGATGGCGATAAACTTTATTATACCCCTGGAGGACCGGAGACAACAACAATAGCACTTAATAAGAATTCAGGTGAACTGATCTGGAAAACAGAAAGTCTAGGTGTCCCTCCATCCTACACCTCTCCTATCCTTGTTGATTACAATGACTATAAACTCCTCATAAATATCACACCAAGGTATGTATTCGGTGTTGACGTTTCGGAAGGTAAAATCCTTTGGAAAATAGATCATCTTGAAGTATTGGGAAGCAAAGAGACAGGCACTAGCCAGATATTATGTGTGACTCCATTGTTTTTTAATGATAAGGTTTTCATTACAGGTGGTTACGATCATGGTAGTTTTCTTATTAATCTGACTGAAAATGGCAGACAAGCTTCTGTGGAATGGACTGAAAAGAATCTTGATGTACATCATGGAGGAGTTGTTCTTGTTGATGGTTATATTTACGGAGCAAACTGGATCAATAATAATACAGGCAACTGGTGTTGTATTGATGCGAAAACCGGCAAAAAGATGTATGAAGAAACATGGAAAGGCAAAGGATCTGTAATTTCAGCTGATGGATTGCTTTATGTATATGAAGAAAGGACAGGATTTGCAGGTCTTGTAAAACCAAACCCTGAAAAATTTGAACTTATAAGCAGTTTTAGGGTAAGACAAGGATCGGGGCCATACTGGGCTCACCCGGTGATAAAAAATGGAGTCCTGTACCTCAGGCATGGGGAAGCATTGATGGCTTATAACATTAAGAAATAATTATCCCGGCAAAGCAAGGATGAGTCCCGGCAGAATAAATAACCATATTATAACAGGTCTTGCAGTTGTTATTTCAATAGTATCACTGGCATGGTGGTTTTCAGGTGAACATTCTCCTGCTAAAATTGAAATCAGGAAAGCAGGTATGGATAACAGGCCCAAGACAGAACCCAAGCCAGAAACTGTTATTGTCGGCGAATTTTTCAGTAATATGAATCTTCTTGATGAAGTCATTCCGGGGAGTTGGCCCAGATTCCGGGGAGCTTATTTTGACAATAAAAATCATGATACTATTCCTCTTTCAGAATCATGGGACACAGAAGGACCTCCCGTAAGGTGGAAAATTTCTCTTGGTGAAGGGTACGCAGGCCCTGCTGTATTAAATGGCAGAGTATATGTCATTGACTATAATGAGAGGATCAAAGCTGATATGCTGAGATGTTTCTCATTAAAGACCGGAGCGGAACTCTGGAGAAGATGGTATTATGTAGATATTAAGCGTAACCACGGGTACTCTAGAACTGTTCCGGCAGTAACGGACAAATATCTTGTATCTGTTGGTCCCCGGTCGCATGTTATGTGCGTTAACCCTGTAAGCGGAGATCTTATCTGGACCCTTGACATGGAAAAAGAATTCGGCATACCGGGAAGCGCGAAGGGGAAAATCACTCCTGAGTGGTATACAGGTCAATGTCCTCTTATTGATGACGATGTTGCAGTACTTGCTCCCGGAGGAAAGGCACTGATGATAGGCATTGACTGTGCCACGGGAAAGGAAGTATGGAGGACACCTAATCCGGATACTCTCAGAATGTCGCACGGATCAATAATGCCAATGACAATTCATGGGAAAAGAATGTATGTGTATAATGCCATTGGCGGAGTATGCGGGGTTTCTGCAGAGGACAGTGACAAAGGCAGATTGTTGTGGCTTACAAAACAATGGAATCCGGCAACTACTGCAGCCTCTCCCCTGTATCTGGAAAATAATGAGATAGCTGTTTTCGGGAGTTATGGAGCTGGAGGTGCGAGATTGAAAATTGATTATGACGGGTCAGTATTCTCAGCAAGCGTTGTAGAAATGCATAAAGCAATGGAAGGAGCTTCGAGCGACCAACATACGCCAATAATAACAGGAGACCTCCTATGGACAATTATGCCGGAAAACGCAGGGGAATTCAAAAAACAGCTTGTGTGCTACAATATTTCCGACCTTAGGACCCCATTATGGACAAGCGGCAAGGAAAAGCGTTTTGGAAGAGGCCTGGGGCCCTTTATCGTAAGTAATAACAAGATGTTCCTTCTTGATGATGATGCCAATCTTTATATTTTTGAGCTGGGATCTTCAGGAGCAACTCTTCTTTCTCAATATAAGATCCTTGATGGAATAGAGGCATGGGGACCAATGGCCCTTGCAGGTAATTACCTTATAATGAGGGACTCTAAGAACATGGTTTCTTTATTTATAGGTGAACAGGAAGAATCATGAATGATAAAAAATTCCTTGCTTTAGCCTCTCTTTTAATAATCCTGGCATTCATCGGGTATATAATATTCGACACTGTCAGAAACGAGAGAAAGCCGCATGAAATTAAGGCTGACATTGTTCAGCCCGGACCTGCAGACAAATGGCAGATCGCTCAGACTATTGAATGTCTGAAAGGATTAAAGGCAGTTGCTGTTTCTCCGGAAGAAATTATTTATGCGGGAGGTGAATCATATATTGTAAGTTATAATAGTAACCTGAACAAAATATGGCAGATTGAAATGCCTGAAAGAATTTCTGCCCTTGCAGTTAACGGCGATACTCTGTTTGCAGCATCTGAGGAACTCATTTATCTTTTAAGTCCTGACGGCAAAATTATAAATGACTGGGGACCTTATGAGACAAAATGCCTGATTACATCATTGTCAGCCAACAAAGACTTTCTTGCTGTTGCTGATGCCGTCAATAAAATTGTCTTCGTGATCAAGAAAGATGGCGAGGTATTTTCGATGATAGGACATTCTGAAGAAAAATTGCTGATACCCAGTCCTTATTTTGATGTCTGCCTGACTGATGACAATAAACTCTATCTTGCTCATACAGGCAAGCATCGAATTGAGCAATGGGGAGTTGACGGTCAGTTCATTTCATCATTCGGAGAATTCGGATCCGATCCTGGAAAATTCTGTGGCTGCTGTAACCCTGCACATTTTACAATAAGCCCGGGAGGTTTTATAACTGCTGAAAAAGGAATTAACAGGATTAAAGTATCAGGGCTAT
>DAONXX010000134.1:0-3737 GCA_035414025.1 Bacteroidales bacterium
CAAAGAACAACTTAACTTATTTAATTTCAACGAAATATTAACGCATCAGTAATGGTTTGTTATATGTGTCGAATATATTGATTGATAATAATAAAAGCCGGATATTGAGTATAAACCAGGATACCTATCTCGTGTTTGCCGGAAATTCAACTGTAGAATGTTCGGTTGATGACAGGCTGATAAATCATTCAATAAACATTGCACAGGCGGGAGAGGCATATCTTTATTCATATGCTAAAATCAAAGCTCTTTTGGAGGAGAATCCGCAGATCAAAAATGTGTTTATCAGTTATTCCTATGCTGACCTTTTATTGGAAAAGGAGATGACCTGGCTACTCGATGACTACTTCATGGTGGAAAAAGTCCGAAACTATCATTATCTGCTTGACAGACAGGAGAGGGCATTCCTGGTTAAAAGCAATCCGGCTGCTTATTTTAATGGAGTTTTAAAGTCGGTTATAGTAAACTTCGAGATAGCAGCAAGAAGTTTCGGCAAGAAAGGTGCCAGTAATTCTATCCCTAGTTTCGGCGGGTACAAGCGCCTTGACAGGGATAAACTCAGTGAAGACCCGGGTCCTGAAACAGGAAAGGATGAAAATGTACTGCAGAGCAAAACCCAGATAAAGTATCTCAGATTGATATCTCAACTCTGCGGGCAGCACTCTGTAAGGCTTGTTCTGCTTAATCCACCCAAGCATCAATCATATAATGATAATGTGAATCCAGGGATAAGACAACTTTGGCTTGACGTACGGAATTCATTGCCTTCAGATTCACTCCTTGATTTGTCAGGCTTTCTGTTACCTGACAGCTGTTTTGGGGATTTATCGCATCTCAATTATAAAGGAGCAATGGTATTCTCGCACCATCTCAATGAAATATTGTTTTCAAATCCGGGTGGGAATTTCAATGAGATCAATTGAAAGGGATATTTCAATTTACTATAATGCTCGGATTTTTTTACAGGTGCCTGAGATATTGGCGTTTTCATTGGTTTTGCCAGAGCACCTGACATTATTTACTGAATAATTTTGAGTAAAACCTTATCATTAAGGATATTAATCTGCATCGGTAGACAAATTCAATCTTAAGATTCCTTTTTGAATGCTTCCTGAAAAGATTATAATACCTGTCTGCTATATCCCGCTTTCCTGATGCATTCATAATGAGAATACCGTTTCTGCATGTTTTGTAAAATGATTTGGGCTTGTATTTGCTAGTGATCTCCAGGAAAAACCCTTCCTCAATAAGATGCTCAAATTTTTTTTCTGTTTTACTTAGTTTGAACTTTGATGTAGATACCCGGTCTGCCCCTTTTGTATCTCTTACTTCCAATATCTTGTGGGTATAGTATTTATTGGCCCTTGCATTTATCTTGTACCATAATGTGGACTCAAGTCCTCTGATATTTTCATTCAGGCGATCATTCTGAAGAAGATCTGTCCTGATCAATCCCCAAAAATCTCCTTCAACAAATGCCTGTACTTCATTTCCGTCAATATATCCATCCTCGGTTAACCCTTTTCCTGTAAGTTCGCCTGTGTTTGCATCGATACAGTTACCAATCACTGAGGTGATCTTATTATCAAGGTTTAAAGGAATATTCATTAATGTCTCAATTGCATAAGGCTTTAATTCATCATCAGAATCGAATGTTCCGAACCACTCACCTCTTATTTCGTTAAACCCGCTGTTTTTAGCGGCAGTAACCCCTTTGTTGGTTTCATGTATGATTATCCTTATCCTGGGATCATCATATTTCTTCAGGATATCCAGGGTATTATCAGTTGATCCGTCATCAATGATTATCAGTTCAAAGTTCTTGTAAGTCTGATTCAGGACAGATTCAACAGCCCTGACAATAGTGTGCGCCCTGTTATAGGTAGCCAATATTATGCTCACAAGTGGCAAATGCTGATTGGTTTGGGGTGAGGAACTCATGATCTTATCTATTCTAAACTAAATCATTGATTGATGTGAGTGTGATCACTTCTGATCAGTTAAAACAAGATAATAAACATTAGTAAAGATATATGTTTTTATTAGAGAAACTAAAAGATAAATTGATGTTGTACTGAAAAACTGTCAACAATAAATCCTTGCCCTGAAAAAAATACTATGTTATTCCGAAATGGTCTTTGATGAATCTGGTTTTTTCAGCAGGCGACATGTGCTTGGTCTGCAAAAGATCAGGATTCTGCTTGTACAGGAATCTCTGGACCTTAATATCCATAATAACCTTTGCAGGATTACCCACAATAACAGAATTCTCCGGGAATTTGCCCCGAAGCACGCTGCCTGAACCGATTATACAGTTATCACCAATTGTTGTATTGGGAAGGATAGTACAATTATTCCCGATGAAAACATTATTGCCGATCTTAACCTTTCCGAAGAGATCGGCATTTTTTATTTCATCCCGGAAACACCATACCCCGCCGTCATGCGTCACAATCTCTGAGTCATCAGCTATGGCAACATGATCTCCAATCTCTATGAGATAAGGCTCCGTGGAAAAATTCATTGTGCCAATCAGGCAGTTCTCGCCAATCTTCATTCCCTGTTTTCGGAGGTACCTGATTTTGGTTTCGTTGCTGGCCTTTTCCAGCAATTTGATTTGCAGACGGTAGAAGATTGCCCTGAGATTCATTGTCTTTTAGGATTATATTCAGGGCGATTTAATCAACCCTTCCTTCGATGACGTCAATAATGAATTTCCCGAAAAGTGGAGCCAGCCTGGCTGAGAACACAACTGAAGGATGTGAGTTATCCGGACTGTGTGCATTGGTGTCAGTGAGATACAGGCCTCCCTCAGTTTCGTATTCATAGAAATCCCAGATGAAGATATTGTCGCCTTTCTCATCCCATTCATTTACCATCCAATTGTAGAACTCACGGGTTCTCTGAGCTTCATCCTCCTTTGACTTTAGTTTTGTATTTGCTGCAGGGGTCCAGACGATGAACTTATTACGTTTAAATTCATGCATTTTATTCTTCAAAGCCTCATATTGCAGCTTATAGTTTTCCAGGCTTTTAATATCAGAATTAATATCAGGTGCCCCTGAATCAGGCACAATCCGGCTGACAGGAAAGCAGTGCTTGAATACTATCACATCATATTCCGCAGTAAGCATTTCAAGCGTTGGTTCTTCCATGAAAGGGCCGGAACCGGCATTTTTCACCCAGATATTGTAGTAGTCATAAGGATAATTATTCCATCCATAAGGAGTACTCTTGGGGAAGTTTAATGCTTCGATCTCATAACTGGTTTTGTTCTTCCGGTTATAGGCTTCGAAGTACTTCTGCACATCACCCTTGCTGGTAAGTTTGTAGATATATCTGTTAGTTTCTCCCTTCCAGATAGCTTCCCCTGTGCTGTGATGAAGGAATATGATCTTCGTCATCTTAGTGTTATTTGATTTACAAGCTGTTATTAATAGAATCAGTGATAATGTCAGCCAAAGTCTCATCTTCTTTTTCCTCAAATATAATAAACAATTTCATGTTTGGGGTTAGCACAAAAAAGGAGGCTGCCATTGGGCAGCCTCTCTCTTAATATCAGGTTATGATTTAGTTCTTTATACAACGAATTGCTTTCCCCGCTCTCTTGTCTCCTGAGGCTTTGTAGACATTCGTCTTACTGCCCTCCAGCAAGCGGTACCAGCCCCTGTCATCATCGTGTTGTGTGGCAGTCCAGAAGTACTCGTAGGTATTCTGACCCTGGTAGGTTCCATCAG
>DAONXX010000135.1:0-3714 GCA_035414025.1 Bacteroidales bacterium
GAAAGAATTATAATACTTCATGGCCTGGTTGAAATTCCTGAATCCGGAAACATTTATCATAATGAAATTATTATCGATCAGGGTTCCTTCAGTGCGGTAGTTCTGATTCATATAATTATCGATGTTGTAGCTTATAACATCAAAGGTAGCCTGGTTAATGTTGAAAGCAGGATCTGATATGATAACCGAAAATACATGCGACAGTGTTGTATCGGCTTTGAATATTTCCTTTGCTATGATTATCTCTTCCTCTATTTTAAGTTCCGGTAATTCCTGATCAAGATAGGTTATTAATTCGCCTGCTTTCTGGCTTTCTTCAGTTGCAGGCCATTGTTTAATTACTTTGTTCAGCTCTTCCCTAAAAGCCTTTTCGTTACTTATACGGGCCACTATATATGCTCTGAGAAGCTGGAATTTAGGAGCAAGGTTACTCTGCTGGTGTTCTTCAATGCCTTTATCACACATTGAGATGGCTGCGCCGAAATTTTCTGATAAGTAGGCATCATAAGCTTTATCATAGAGATTCCCGGCTATATTCATTTCTTCCATTTTTTTATTGTAATACTCAGGATCGGACAGGATTTTTGCAAATTCAACAGAAGGATACCTTTCCAGAAGTCTTTGTCTGTAAATTTCAGATACAGAACTGTTTAACGGGAGGTTTATGTTGTAGAGACTGTAAAGGGCCTCTGGCACAAGCACGTGTGACGGAAATCTTGTGATCAGTTTTTCGAGGAGTTCCGTTGCTCTTGGGGCATCGTTCAGTTTTTCTGAAAAGGCCTGACCGGCATTAAGATATGCGTAAGCCAGTTTTTCATTTGAGATTGCCAGGAGGGAGTCATTAAGAGGAAGGTTTTTAAGATAAAATTCCGGGTTTTTATAATCTGCAACGACAGCCTTTGATGTATCTGCTTCTTTTTCGTTGGCCTGCCCGGGGCTTTCTGTCAATGAAGTCAACGAAATACTTGCTTTGTTTGCCCGTCGCCAGTTATCTTCCAGCTTTCTGTCGCCGTAGCGCCTTCTAAACTCTGTTCTTCCAAAGGCAAGAGCCGACTGGTTATAAAAGTACCATCTGCCCTCCTGTTGGATATTTTCCTGGAAGCGCATTTCATTCTCATAATATTGTCCAAGATTGAATCTGTCGGCATATTGTGATGTCATTCCCTGGCTTTCGGCCTTAGTTATCTCGTTGATTATTGAATTAATAAATGTGTTTCTTTCATTTTCAGTCATTGCCGCCACTTTCTGAAGACTGTCCTCGGTCTGAATTATTAAAAGTTGTGAGACCACAGCATCAAGGTTCTGTGATTTTGTTTTAAGGTCAAGGTAATCGGGATGTCTCTCGTCGAGGAAAAACACTGTACTGTCATAAAACCTGCTTGCCCTTATAAAATCGGGTTTGGCATGATAATGCGTGGCAAGGGCCAGGTATGACCTGGCTTTCTGTGCCCTGCTACCTGATGGTGAGGACACTGATTTTCTGAAGTAAGTCAGAGCCTCTTTCTCATCGCCTTCTTTCATCATCAGATTGGCAAGGGCATAATTGATCTGATCGAGGAAATCCTTGTTCTTGGAGTTCCTGAGCATTTTCTCAAGTTCGCGTTTTATTGCCTTCGGATTACCGGAATCGGGATCAAACACTCCTGCAATATTGATTCTGGCATTAAATTCAACATCGTAGGGAGGATTCATTTTTATCACTTTTCTGTATAGGGATAGTGCTTCTGAAGAGTTGCCTGTAAGGCTGTTAAGTTGTGCGAGCAGGTAAGTAAGACGGTATTTCGATCGTTTGCCTGAAAGAAATGCCAGGGATGTTTTTAGAGGTTCAATGGCTTCGGAATATTTTTTTTGCCTGATATAATGATCCGCCATTGTAGTATAATACATTGCTTTAAGCGTTTTTTGCCTTTTTCCCGAAATATCGGTTTCCTTCAGTATCCGTAATGCTTCACTGTATTTTCCTGTTTCATTATAGATCCTTGCAAGCCAGATTGAAGCCTCTTTACTGATAATAGGATCATTGGCTTCATTTATGCAGTAAATAAAGACAGGTTCAGCCTCAACAAATTCGTGCTTGTAGAACCTTGCCTTACCGATAAGAAGATAACTGTCATCAACCCATTCGTTATATTCTTTTCTGTTAAAAAAATCTGTTTCGATTTCCGGTTCTTTCCCTTTTGACTCAGGTTTTGCAGTAATTGATTTCAGGGATATAAGCTTCGATGCTTTCTGGATAGCAGTCTCCATATCAGATCTGCTTATAGAAATTACAGAAGGATCGCTGAATTCAAAAACTCTGAGAAGATCTCCGTAATCATCTTTATACTGGGCGGATATCTTTAGCAATCCCGCTTTAAAGCTTTCATTTCCATTAAAATAGATATTGTAACGAGCAGTAAGGCCATGATAAAGTCTTGTTGCACCAGTATTTTTTTCAACAGAACAGTTTACCGGTAACAATATCAGGACCAGCAGGATTATTAATTTATATGATGCTTTAACTGAAGGCAAAATGCATCTTTTAATACTATAAACTTGCTGAACCGGAGTTATAGTATTTCAAAGGTAAATAAAATTGGATAGCCGGATTCTGTCAGGCTGAAATAACACTCTTTATTTCAGGGACCTCTTTTATAACTGCTTGTTCTACGCCAGCCTTAAGTGTTTGCATACTAAAAGGACAGCCGTGGCAGGCGCCCTTGAGCTTTACTTTAACATTAAGATCATCAGTTATTTCAATTAGTTCGATATCGCCTCCATCTGACTGGAGATAGGGTCTTATTCTGTCAAGAGCCTTTAACACTCTTTCTTTCAGATTTTTATTTTCAGACATTTTGTTTATTATATAGGTTATTTATTCATTCTAACTTTAACAGTTGGTTTAAGTTCCTTATTTCTTTTTTCAACTTTCAGAATAAGTTCGTCAGCAAGTGCCAAAAATGAACTTCCTACAGGGGAATCATCCAGGGCAACGGGGCGGCCTTTATCTCCGCTGTTGCAAATACCCTGCACCAGAGGTATCTGACCAAGCAGGGGCACATCCATGCTCTCAGCCAGTTTCTTTCCACCTTCTTTGCCGAAAATATAATATTTATTTTCCGGTAGTTCTGCAGGGGTGAACCATGACATGTTTTCAACAAGTCCGAGAATGGGGACATTGATCCTGTTGTTCCTGAACATTGAGATCCCTTTTGCGGCATCAGCGAGAGCAACATTCTGAGGAGTTGTTACTATTATAACCCCTGTTACTGCTACTTCCTGTACCATAGTAAGGTGTATGTCGCTTGTCCCGGGAGGAAGATCGATAATAAGAAAGTCGAGTGAGCCCCAGTCGCCCTGATCCATTAACTGTTTCAGGAAACCTGAAGCCATAGGGCCTCTCCATATTACAGCGTCGGAAGGTTTGACAAAAAATCCTGTGGAGAGGATCCTGACACCATATTTTTCAAGCGGTACAATCAGATCCTTTCCATTGAATCTGTATACATCCGGTTTGTATTCCTCAGCATCAAACATTATTGGAACAGAAGGTCCAAACACATCAGCATCAAGAAGCCCCGTTCTGTAGTTTCTTTTCGCAAGGGAAATTGCAAGGTTAACTGCAACTGTCGATTTTCCAACGCCGCCTTTACCTGAGGATACGGCAATTATATTCTTAATGTCCGGGAAAAATTCTGATACAGGTTTTTGTTGTTTGCCTGCAATAGTTTTCGG
>DAONXX010000136.1:0-3688 GCA_035414025.1 Bacteroidales bacterium
TGCTGAAAGAATTGTATATATAGGTGACGATGTTCGCATATCAGACGGCTGATAGGTTACTTTTTCATGACACCAATGGTTTATTTCCAATGCAGCCTTGCCAATATCACTTATACCTTTCAACCTGTCAGTAAGCTCGTCGTAGTACTTAATCCTGAAGGAGTCGAGATTCTCATTATTGACCCTGACTGGCAGAACATAGTGAAGAAAGATGTTGTCAGGAACAGATCTCCCCCAGGGGCTTCTTTCCTTTGCCAGCAAGGCTCTTCTGACATTAGCAAGGAAGAAGTCACCGTCATAGTCGGCCAGATCATTCAACGGCATGTATGAAAAAAGAAACTTAATTGCTTCTGATTCTCTTAGCGAAAGATCTTTCTCAAAGACATTGAAAAGCTGACTTTCCCTGTTTTTAGCTATTTCTTTGCGTTCAAGAAAGGCATTCTCAACTTCAGTCCTGTAATTCTTATTCCTGATCAGATGACGCTCTGAACATCCCGTAAAAAGCAACACAGCAACGGGGACAAGCAATAATCTCGAAAAGTTCATTTGTGAAAAGACTATATTGTTCCGCAGGATTTCCTTACAATTAGTTCAGGCGACATATTAACCTGTCTTTTATACTTCCCTTTTCCTGAACTTCTTATCTCTGCCCATATCATATTGGCAATTTTGAGGGCCATTGCTGAATATGGTTTTCTCAAGGAGGTAACAGGTGTGTACATCAGGTCAAACTCTATTCCGTCTTCCATAGAGATAAGTGCAATATCATGAGGTATTCTCAATTTCTTTTTCCTGAACAAGTAATACACAGGATAAACGTGTTCAGCTTTAATGATTATCAGAATCTCTGTGCTGAAAGGCGGTCTAAGGTATTTTTCAATTAGGCTAAAGTCAAGGTCCATATCGACATCCAGATTTTCAACCTCAACAATTATGGGTTTGTTAAGGTTTTGCCTTGCTTCGATTGTTTTGGTGATTGCTTCAAGTACCGGCAAGTTAGCTGCGGGAGAATTCAGATTGCCAGTCAGTATAACTATGTTTCTGTAACCCAATAATTCAATGTGGTCGGCTACACGTCGTGCTCCTTCCATCATATCGGAACAAACCGAATTTAACGGAAGAGCTTTAAGGGACTTCTCAAGCAGAACAAAAGGATATCCTGATGATCTCAGTGACCGTACTGTTGTTTCGTCGGCTGCATCTCCAACAAGAATCAGGCCTGTAAAGAATTTCCTGAAAGAGTTAATAAACCTGCTGTATCGCCTTTCGTCATTGTCTTTAGTTATGATAGAAAAGCCGATACCAATGCTTGAGAAGGCTTTTTGAAGATAGGGCGTTATCTGGTAAATAAATGGATCCGGATGGTCGGGAATAATCATACCTATTACGCCGGGTTTTTCCTCAACTGGAGATGTCTCATTTTTTTCTTTAAGCAAATCAAAGTAACCCATCTGCCTTGCAAGGGCCAGTACTCTTTCCTGTGTCTCCTTCTTTATCCCGTGCTGATCAGCTTTATTATTCAATACCAATGAAACCAGCGTACTAGACACTCCAAGCTTTGCAGCTAAATCTTTATTTTTTAATTTTTTACCCATTTATCACTTTGATTTGCTACTAAATTAAACCAAATAAATTAAATGTCTAAAAAAAATTAAAGAATTCACAATTTTTAATAAATGAAAAATCTTTTTCATCTGCAAACAATACCTTTTTTAGTCGCCAGCTCTTCCTAACTTTTGCTAAATGCAGTTTCCTGACTTTATCTTCTTGGCGGAGTTATGCCCCTCTGCCTTGAGGCTTCTTCAAGACGCTGCTGCCATTTTGATTTCTTGAGAGGTTTTTTCCTGTTTGCCTCAAGAGTTGCTAATACTTTGTCACTGTCAACAAATCTTTTGGAAAGACGGTTCTGTAAAAATGTAAGAATATTTGCCAGAAAATAGTAATATGTAAGTCCGGATGAAAAATTATTAAGTATAAGCATAAACATAACCGGCATCATGTACATCATAATCTTCATCCCAGGCTGGTCCTGTCCGGGTGATGAGCCGGTCATCTTCATTGTAATAAGTGTTGATGCAGTCATTAAAAGAGTAAACAGGCTTACATGATCGCCATACATTGGGATAGTGAATGGCAAGGTAAGTATGGAGTCATATGTAGAAAGGTCGGTAGCCCAGAGAAAAGCTTCCTGGCGCAGTTCAATCGACACCGGGAAGAACCTGAACATTGCAAAGAGGATTGGCATCTGAAGGAGCATTGGAAGACAGCCGCCCATCGGATTTACTCCTGCCCGTTTATAAAGGTCCATGGTTGCCTGTTGTTTCTTCATGGCATCCTCCGATTTTGGATACTTTTTGGCAATTTCATCGACCATTGGCTTCAGAACCTGCATTTTTGCCTGGGATTGGTAAGATTTGAATGTCAGGGGTAGCAGGACAACCTTAATAAGTATTGTAAGTATGAGAATTATTAATCCATAGCTATTTATAGATTTCTCCAACCAGTTAAATACCGGAATAATGATGAATCGGTTAATCAATCCTATAATATTTCTGCCCAGGAAAACAAGCTTTTCAAGTTCAAGTCCTTCTTTTCGCAAGGTTGAGATATGGTTTGGGCCAAAGTAAAATTTCATTCCGATATTGGTCTCCGAACCTGGCTCATAGGGCACACCTACATCGGAAGTAAAATACCTGAGGTATTTTTTTGATTCCGGGGTTTTTTCTGAGGAGACTGAGCCATTCATGAAATAATCGTTGGCAATAAGTACTGACGAAAAGAATTGATCCTGAAATGCAATCCAGCTAAGCTTTGTGGTTATATCGGCTTTATCAACATCCTTGTTTGACCTGAGCCTCAGCCCGCTTACATCATCCTGATAATACTTATATTTTATTGTGGCATAATTATCTTCATTTTGCCTGCCTTTCTCCTGCTGCGGAATATACATCTGCCAGTCGAGACTCAAGCTGTTCTGGTTAGATGCTATTATATCCTGCATGGATTTAAAAGTTACATTAAAGTCGACCATATATTTATCGGGAGGTAGAGTGTATTTATATTCTAAATACTCATTCTCTCCTGCTATAAGCCGCATAATAACACTTTCCGGCTTGGTTGATGCTGTTATAGTCTTATTTCGGGTTATCGGTGTGAAATATAAGTTATTGGTCTGAACAGCTTTATTGTCGGCAGTATAGAAATTGAAGCCGAATATTGTTGAGTCGCCAGAAAACAAAATAAGGGGCAGTGAATCATGGGTTCTGTAATCTTTCAGTCTTGCAGAATAAATCCTTCCCCCCTTTGGAGTGATCTTTAATTCCAGCAGGTTATTTTCCAGGGTGATCAGTGTATCACTTCCCTGGGATGCACCTGCAAATGCTCCAAGATGTCTGAGATCTTCGGCAGTGTCACTGCCTGCTGAAGGAATTGAATCATCGGCTGGAGAATCCTTTGTTGACAAATCAGGAGTCTGGATATCAGGAACAAAGCCCAGTGTTTTGTTTAATTCATTTATCCGTGATACCACATCAGGTTGATTAGGTTTAAACCTAAGTGCGTTAATGTATTCAGCTCGTGCATTTTCCAGATCCCCTTCAGAATACAGTGAGTCAGCAACTTCAATAATCTTTTCGAATGATTTGTTCAGTCGGCTGCTATTATATAGACTGAAACCTATAAAAATCGC
>DAONXX010000137.1:0-3637 GCA_035414025.1 Bacteroidales bacterium
CTGTAAGGCCACAGGTAAGCAACAAGGTGCTTTATTATACATTGAATATCCTTGCAATACCAGTATTTGCTGCATTTGTTATCGGAGGCGCAAGGGGAGGACTTAATGAATCCATCCGGCCGATCACAATAAGCAATGCAGCACGCTATGTGAATAATCCACGCAATGTGGCAATCGTACTTAACACACCATTCAGCCTGATGCGTACTTCAGGAAAGAAAGTCCTTGAAAAATATAATTTCTTTGATGAAGCGAAGCTTAAGGAACTCTATAATCCACACCACATACCTGACAAGGAAAATCAATTCTCCGCACAGAACGTAGTAATTATAATTCTGGAGAGTTTTTCGCGCGAGTATATTGGTTCCCTGAACAGAGATCTTGAGGGAGGCACTTACGAGGGATATACTCCTTTCCTTGATTCACTGATAGGCGAGAGTCTTACTTTTGATGTTTCAATAGCAAACGGGAGAAAATCTATTGATGCAATGCCCTCAGTCCTGGCATCAATACCTTCACTTGAGACACCTTATGTTATTTCCCATTATGCAAATAACCAGATAAATGGCCTGGCTTCACTTCTCAAAAAGAAAGACTATTATACTATTTTTTTCCATGGGGGACCGGCAAGGTCAATGGGATTTGACTCTTTTGCAAAGATGTCGGGCTTCGAGAATTATGTGGGGTATGAACAATATCCGCGTAATAATGAAGATGTAGATGGTATGTGGGGTATATGGGATGAGCCATTCCTGAAGTTTTTCGGGAAAACTCTTGATACTCTTCCAGAACCCTTTCTTGCATCCGTTTTCACCCTTTCATCGCATCATCCTTTTATTGTTCCGGAAAAATATAAAGATACTTTCAAAAAGGGTCCGGTTCCCATTGTTGAGGTTATCGGCTATTCCGACTATGCATTACGGCAGTTTTTCAATGCAGCTTCCGAATCCCCCTGGTTCAGAAATACATTATTCGTCATAACAGCTGATCATACTAATGAGTCAATACACAGGGAATTCCAGAATGACTTCGGTTATTTCTCAATACCTATTGTCTTTTTCAAGCCCGGAAGCGAACTGAAAGGGATGAAGAACAGGATAGCCCAGCAAATAGATATAATGCCTACAATACTGAGCTACCTGAATTATGATGAGGAGTTTATAGCGTTTGGAAACAATCTTTTTGATGATTCACAGGAATCTTTTGCTTTCAATACAAATGGGAGCAATTATCATCTTTATATGTATGATCATATGCTTGGAATGGTAGATAATAAGCCAGTGGGGCTATATAACTACAAAAATGACAGGTTTCTTGAAAACAACCTGCTTGATTCTAATAAGGAACTTGCAAGGCGCATGGAGGAAAAGCTAAAGGCAATTATTCAGTCATATAACGAGCGCCTTATAGATAACAACATGATTGTCAGAAAACCTGATGATCATATTGCCGGGTGATACTATCATTGTCCGACAATCTTTATTAATTTTCCCACCTGGACTTTATCAGTCAATGCCATATCGTTTAGCAATGCAAGCTCATCCCTCATGTCCTGTTTTACTCCATAATAAGTAAATGCATCTGCCAGTGTGCCTGCTCTTTGCACTCTTTTGACAGTTATCTTATTTGGTTTTACATTTATTTTAGATGCATCTGTGAGTCTTGCAAACGATTTCATCGTTGATTCAAGAGAGTTTTCGTAGTTGGGAAAATCGGCATCTGTGCTCACTCCATGGAAAACATAAAAGTTCTTATCCATCTGGATAAAATAGGATAGCACCATATTTGCTGTCTGAGTGCCTGTTGACTGGTTTTTCGTCACTTGTTGTGCAACCGTTGCTATAGCAGGTAGTCCGTTAACGCTAATGCTTTTTTGTGACTGTAGCGTTAGTCCCAGTTGCGCTATCGTACTATCTGTAGCTGCCTGCAGTGTTTTCTGTCCGGAAAGAGAGAATACAAGCAGGGCTTTTCCATCCTGAGGAGCCATATTGACCTGGGTCGGCTGATTCTGATATTGCCATCCGGCAGGATAAGTAAATCTGAATCTCAATTCGGGGTGGTAGAAGGTACTGCCCTCAACATAGCCCTGTCTGGGGTCTTCACCATAAATAATTCCATCAATCATCTGGAGATAGCTGTCAGCATTTACCTTCCAGTTTTTCGTTTCTGTCAGTTTTGACTGCCATTCAGAAGCTGTCTGATTAACAGTGTTGTAACGGTCACCCGGATCGGGATGAGTTGAAAGGAAGGTGGGCACACCCCCTTCACTTTCAGCCATATTCATTTTCTGGAGCACTTTAAAAAAATCAGCCATTTTATGTGCATCGTAACCTATTTTAGATGAATATTCAACACCAAGTGCATCAGCCTGTCGTTCATCATCGCGGCTGAATTTAAGGAAGAGCAATTGCATTCCCTGCATAGCTGCCTCAGCATAGTGAGCGAATTTTTCAGAAGCTATCATTCCGCCTATTAAAAGAAGCTGTCCAAGTTGTTGTTTGCTCATCTGGCTTACAGAATGCCTTGCTGTTATATGCCCCATTTCATGTCCGATAACACCTATAAGTTCAGCTTCATTATTAAGCTGGGCCAGAATGCCGCGGGTGAGATATATATAGCCTCCGGGTACAGCGAAAGCGTTTACGACAGGAGAGTCAAGAATCTTTATGTGATATTGCAGTTTTGGACGATGCGAAATCAATCCCATTTCATTCGTTTTTGCCTGAAGGAAAGATAGTAACTTATCGTTTTTATATTCACCAAATGTGGAAATTACCTGAGGGTCATAAGCCAGACCCTGCTGTACTTCATCGGCCTCAGACATCAGCATTATCTGCATCTTGCCGGAAACAGGATTTACAGCACAAGATATAACAGCAGCTGAAATTGCGATAAATAGGGAGATATTTATAAAAGTCGTAAGTCTTTTCATTCTTTTAGATTTTTAATTAATCAGATAAATGAATTCTTCAAATATCGTAATAATAATTTTTTTCAAAAAATACTTACTATTATATACTGATTATTGTTTTGGATCTGCATCATTCAATAATCTGCAGCATCTTCAGAGATTTGGTTACCGGTATTACCTGATAATTCTCTGATGAAAGTCCAGATGCCGGATAAGCGCGGAGGAGTCTGCATAGTTCCAGCATCTCTTTTCCGGAGGATTTTTCAATAAGATACCTCAGCATTTCTTCTTTTTTATATGCTTCCTGTAATATGATGATCTGGTGTCTGTTTTTTAATTTTACAGTTCTGTTAATAGTCTCGGGTATTTTAATCCCCAGCGACCTTAATTCTGTTACCTATTTATCATGGTTCCGGATAATTAAATCGACTGTTGCCGGATCCTTAACAGGTGAATATTTTTTATAATCAGCTTCTTGTTCTTTAAGGTTATTCGGAATGGCTTTGAGAAAAAGCCAAATTCAGAATCCTTATCACCACCGCTTATCTTAGCCGACACAGTTCAAATTCATTATCCGGGATTTCCAGCATAAGAGATACCTGAGTTCATTTATACATTTATAATACTCAGTCAATTTATCCCATCAGGGCCATAATGCTCCGTGTGCGTTCACATAGACCGAATAGAGCGACTGGCTTGCTATCATAAACAGGCGGTTACGTTTAG
>DAONXX010000138.1:0-3582 GCA_035414025.1 Bacteroidales bacterium
AGCTTTAATGATGCCATTAAAAAAAATTGACTTTTCAAACCGGAAGAATCTTGAAAAGTACTCCTCAGCATTTACTCTTTCTGATATGGAGGTTTTCATCTTCCCCGAATTATTTTATCCTCTCGTAATTGCCAACATCATGTCGCCACTGATCTGGAAATGGCGTGACGATCCCTGGTTCAGGGACATTGAAAAAAAGAGTTTCATATACAAGGCAAACAGGATAAAACAGTATATAATCCAGAATTACGTATTTAATCTCGATCTCGCCACCTGGGGACTTACAACCAAGAGCAGGGAACTCGAAAGATTCAGAGATTTTTTTGATCCGGAACTGCTAAAGCAATCTAATGCGCTGTTTGGATATGAAGGAGACAAGTATTATTTCGATATTGATATAAGAAAGCATTTTGGACTGGATAAGTATGATTCTGATATCATACCTTACTGGAAAACTGAAACTGTTGAAGCAATGACTGCTTTCAGGCATAAAGACAACTTCACAACAGGAGCAGGTGAATGCGTGTCCTTTTCTGCACTTTATGCAGCTGCCATGTTCATAGTGGGAAGAATTGAGCTTGAAAAGATATTTCTCATTGCTACCCCTCTTCACTCTCAGAATTATATTAATGAGAAGGAAGGCCTGATAACAAACAACCGACGAATAGTAACAAAAAACATGTGGTACAATGGAACCTCCCTGTCGGAGAAAGCCCGGAGAGCGCTGGAAAATGAGCGCGTTACTATAGTCTCGCACATAACAGGATATATTCATACATTATACAGGGAAGCTACCATCAACATTAATGCATATAACAGCTTTGCTTCGAAATTGAAGGAGTTTCTTGCCACGGAACTTTCAGATGTAATTTTTATTAACTTTCTAAGATTCAAATCTAAATATAAAAACTTATTTCAGTACTGTTGCGACTATTCAGGAGTATGCAGGTTCATAGCGCTTGAAAAAATGTTTGAATATGAACATACAAGCAAGTTCAATGTTTCGCCTGAAAGCAGGAAACAGCTCATTAATGAAATTGAAGGTGACGAATTCCATCTCAGCCCGCTGCATGGCAGAATTATTCTGAATGATATTGAAAAAGCATTCAATGAATCCCGGTGCAAAAACCCTGAAGACCTGGAGCAAGAATTAATGCAGCATAAGGATGCCGTTGATTCAAAGCAAATTGCTGATCTTATAAAAGATCTCTCATGTTTTGTTTTCACAGAGCCAAAATTACCAGATACTGACAAATCATATGTCGGGAATAATGTGCCTGAGATTGCTGTCACTGATGATCGCAAAACAATCATGAAAAAAGTAAGGGAGGCAGTATCAACTTCTGAAACAGCATTACTTTCACTCTATGTTTACCGGCAGATGGATGAAATTAACTGGCTTCCCTTCATAAAAGCAACTATTGAAAGGAACCCGGTATGCTTCACCGACCTTGAAGGTAAAACAACGGAAGAAGTATATGAAATGCTTAATAGCATGCCCAATGAATCAATATATGAAGAGAACAGGCTTGCACTTCCTGATGAAGTCTGGAATTTTCAAAGAGGTGATGGTATAGAAAAAGCGCTTCTTCTGGTTGATTTTATGATACTGGGAGACTATGACCCGGTATTGATAGAAATAGACCATGAGAGGGTAGATGTGAGATCAGGGCATGAAAAATATCATTTTACATCGGGTAAGAACCTGAAAAAATCGATTGAAATTTCAGGACATAATATTAACATTGAACAGGGTTGAACTGAGTAATCACATAAGTAAATATATACCTCTAGCGGAGGACTATATCTTTAATTAACTGCCGGCCAGCCCTTTCATTCACTTTTTCCCTAAGTGCATCCCTGACCATAAGGAGTTCATTTCTTACTACGGAGGATCTCAGATGAACGTACAGGACATGATCCTTTATGTAAATCTTGCCTGTCCTTGAGGATATTGCCTTCCCAACAATATCCTCCCATGAGTTTAACAAATCTGTTTCTGCCAGTTTGTCTTCAAGGTTCATCTCGCGGAGATAATCTTTCACTGCTTCGGCTATAGAAATGGTCTTGCTTCTCCTCATAATCTCAATTGCCGTTTTGAATTATTTCTTCGATCCCTGTGTCACCGATTCTGAAAAGACGATAGTCAGTCTTTACCGAATCAAGAATATCCTGAAGTCTGTTCTGCTGCGTATCTGTTATAAATATCTGACCGAATCTGTGGTTGCCTGCAAGATCGATAATTTGTCTGACTCTTTCGGAATCGAATTTGTCAAAAATATCGTCAAGCAATAATATCGGTGTAAAGCCGGCCATTCGTTTAATATAATCAAATTTCGCCAGTTTGAGCGCTACAAGGAAGGATTTTTGTTGTCCCTGTGAGCCAAGCAGTTTCACGGGAAAACCATCCATTTCAAAAACAAGATCATCCTTGTGTATGCCAACTGTTGTAAATGCAAGAAGCCTGTCCTTGTCCCGCGAATTTATCAAAGCCTGTTCAAATGGGTTTTCTTCAAGATGTGAGCGGTAATTTAGCCTGACAACCTCTTTCTGATTGGAGATCATTGAGTAATACTGCTGAAAAACCGGCTTCAGCTCATCCACCAGATTTTTCCTCTTAGCGTAGATATATTCTCCGTACATTACAAGCCTGGAATCCCATACCGAAAGCATATCCGCCTCAAAATATCCCTCAGCATTAAAATCTTTCAGAAGTCTGTTGCGTTGCTGAAGGACTTTGTTATATTTCAGAACAGAATCAAGATACTGAGTGTCAAATTGACTTATGATTTTGTTCATGAATTTTCTTCTCTCCTCACTTCCCTCAGTTATCAGTGAGCTGTCGGCAGGCGAAATCATCACCACAGGAAATCGGCCGACATGGTCGGAAAGTTTCTGATATTCCTTTCCGTTGCGCTTAAGCACTTTTGACTTCTGCTTATGAAAAGAACAGAATACATTGTTCTCCTCACCATCCTTGATGAATAATCCCTGCAGGATAAAAAAATCTTCATCATGTCTTACATTAAAGCTATCGATATTGTTAAAAAAGCTTTTGGAAAGCGAAAGATAATGGATTGCATCGAGGAGATTGGTTTTTCCAACTCCATTATTTCCCACGAAACAATTGATACGGGGTGAAAACTCAAGCTCTGCCTGAATATAATTTTTAAAACCTGATAAAGACAGCTTGCTAAGATACATTCCTGTGTGAGTAAAATCTTTTTGTTGCTGAATAACTGATAAATATTGGAAGATTCAGTTATCCTGGTCCTTTGGATAATAAGTTTTACAGGGAGACAAAGTTAAGAAAAGAATCAGTCATCTTGCAAGGTATTATCAATATCTCCTCATGTGATAGAATTATCGGAAGAAAACATACACTCTCTTTTTTTCATCAATTATTTCAGAATTATGTTAAAAGAAGTACTTTTGCGGAGTTAAATTTTTGAGTGTTTTAAGTTTAAACCGTCATGGCTAAAAAGAAAAAGGCAGAAAAACCGCAGGGAATAAAAAACGTTGAAGAAACCTTAACAAAAACCGAGCAATTTCTTGAAGAGAATTATAAAATGATGCTGACAG
>DAONXX010000139.1:0-3549 GCA_035414025.1 Bacteroidales bacterium
AAGTTTCATATTCTCCGAAAGCAAATGGCCACCAACCGCTATTCTTCAGGTCTGTAGTATTAATCACCGTAAGAATGACTTCAGGGTTGTTGGTCAGGTCAGTACTGTTGAAAAGGGATCCGTAATCATTGTCAGGATCTCCGGTTGAATAAATTGAGAATCCTCCATTGTCCATAATTTCTTTTGCCACATCACGTGCTATTTCAAGATATTCCTTTGCCGAGTTAGTTAAATTGAGTTCGGGGTGATATTTCCTGAAAGTACCTTCATATAAGGCATTGCGCGCCATATAAGCCAGTACTGTCCACCTGTCTACTGCACCTACAGGCTGATTCTCCTGAACATGCTGACTCGCGAAAACAAAATCTTCAAAAATCTTGTCAACAACATAATCCCGGGCATCGCGTGGTTTATTAAGGGATTCATTATCATTTGTTTCAATTACCTTGTCATACCAGGGTACATCAGAATATCTTTTCACTTTTTCCATGTAAAATCTGGCCCTGAAAAAACGTGCAATCCCCTCATAATGATTTAAAAGCATTTCGGAAATATCTGCTTTCCTGAAATTCTCGAGAAAGAAATTAATGTTCCGCAGTTCGCCCCAGCTCCAACCTTGTGTAATAGTGGCGGAAGAAGGATTACCGACCATCATGGTTTTTAATTCAGTATTACCGGTATTTGCGCTATTATCAGTTGTCATATAAGCATCATTGGATAGCATTGCCCATGTACCCGGGAAATTATAAAGGCCATGGACATACATTTGAAGATCTTCTTCACTGTTAAAGAAGTTTTCTTTACCTATTGAGGTTTCAGGAAACCTGTCCATAAATTCATCATTGCAATTAGTAAGCAGGAAAATGAACAGGATACTGAAGCTGATTATTATATTTTTCATCCGTAAATAATTTTGTTTTTAATGGTATAATGCCTGCCCCGCTCAAGCGGGGGGCTACATGATTAAAAAGTGACATTTATCCCGAAGGAATATTGTCTTGTAAAAGGATAAGCATATCCTGAGCCGACAGTTCTGCCTGCACTAATACCTGGATTAATTTTTACGCGAGATGCTGTTATTTGCTCCGGGTCGAAATATTTTGCTACCTCAGACCATTCTGTTAAGTTTTCACCGCTAACAAATACCCTGATAGTGTTTATTTTAATCTTATTGGTAAGGGATGATGGCAGTGTATAACCTATGGTAACGTTTTTCAGTCTAAGGTAGGCTCCATTCAGCATATATCCTGTCTGTGGTATGGCAAGCCCCATAGCCTGATCAATCCGCTCGCCCAGATTCCGGTCAGCCAGCCATGCCTGGAATACAGGATATTTTGCATCCAGATTCTGGTTGGCAAGCCCCGCGTCAAGATAAGCTTGTGAATGCTTGGCACGTTGAGTTTCATTATCATCCTCAGGTCTGTAAAAGTCGAACAAGTGTAAGTATCCCCCGGAATATGGTTGCTGATAAAAGCCCCAATATAAATAATCCTGCGGGTAGTAATCTCTTTTAGCGATTCCCTGAAAGAATATCCGTAAATCGAATCCATTCCAGATACCATCCAGATTTAGACCATAGCGAAATCTTGGAGTTAAATTTCCAATAATCGAAAGATCTTTCGGATCATTGACTGTTAATCCTTTCTCGATTTTCCCGTTATTATCAAGATCTTTATATTTTGGCCAGCCGGGTACAATTGACAGAGCTCCCCATGGAATAATGCTGGATTCATCCAATTCCGCAATTTCTTCTGTATTTTGAAATAAACCGTCATTCTGCAATCCCCATATCTCACCCAATTCCTGACCTTTATAAAATTGAATCAGATTTTTATTCGGATTATCGAAAGAGGTGATCCATGAGCGGCTGTCAGAAATAATAAAGCGTGTGTTAAACATAAGGCCTTTACCGGCAAGCAAAACATTGTTTTTATATGTCAATGATAATTCCCAGCCATTTGTTTTCAGATCAGCAGCATTTTCATTTGGTTCTGCTGCACCCAAAACGTCAGGAAGATCCCTTCCCTGTGTCAGCATACCTTTAGTATTTCTCTGATAAATATCAAATGTTGCCGACACACTGTTATCGAATAAGCCCAGATCAAAACCAAAGTTTCCGGATACCACGTTTTCCCATGTATAGTTTGAAGATACCAGTTGCGGAGAAGATACTATCTGAGGCAGACTATTACCAATTATGTAACGCCCTGTACCTGCGGTCATTGATGGAATGTATCCATATTCACTAACATATTGGTTTCCCAATGAACCATAAGAAACCCTGAATTTTAACAGATTGACCACATTACGTATGGGTTCCATAAATGATTCTTTATCAAATCTCCAGGCAGCTGAGGCCGAAGGGAAAAATCCAAACCGGTTATCAGATGGGAATTTAGATGATCCGTCATACCTGCCGTTGAATTCAAGGATATATTTTTCATTGAAAATGTAATTGGTTCTGAAGAATAGCCCTCTTATAGCCCAATCGGAAATTGATTCCCCGACAAAAGTATCCCCGATTGCAAGCTGTATTGTGGGAAGTGATGAAGAAACCACTTTGTCTCTTCTGCCCATAAACCATTCCGACCGGTTGTATTCCTGGTTAAAGCCTGCAATTGCTGTTATCTGGTGCTTGCCATATAATTTATCAAAAGTGCCATAAATATTAAATACCGAATAATCTGTGAAGGTTCCACTACGGTAAGCATTGTTATTACCTTCTTCACGGATATCATCCGGTCCATATCCTATTTTGTATTTTGTTTGATAACTGTTATAATTTGAAGCTCCTCTTTTAATAGTAAAATCACTGTTAATCCTGAAAACTCCTTTCCAGAAAGATGCTTCACCGGTAAATGTTGTCTGAAAAGAAGTATATTTATCTGTGATTTTTCCCCCTTCCGAAATTCTCGCAGCTGTCCGGCCAACATAACTGTTTGCCCATGAATCATCGGGGTTTTTATCCCAATTAACAGTTTCAACATTATAAATATCCCACAATGAAAGATAATATGGATTAGCCCGTTCAGTCATAGTGAGAAGCGTATTATTTCCAATTTTCAACCAGTCAAACAATGAATAATTTATATTACTCCTGAAATTATAGCGGTCAAATGCATCTTTCGCCATTTTAATTGCTCCCGCCTGTGTATTATATGAACCTGATAAATAATACGAAGTCTTTGACGATCTTCCATCAATTGCTATATGATGCATCTGTGAAAACGCGAACTTGTTGAGGAAATATTCTGTCCAGTCAATATGTCCTCCCATATATTCCCATGACGTAGGATCATTAGGATTTATTCTCACACCTGGTATTGATGGATCTTCAGACCTTTGTTTAGCCCACAAATAGGTTTCATCGCTGTAATTATAATTATCCCATGGTGTGTTATCGGTTGAAGTCTCCTGGAGACGTATGTATATGTAGGGATCAAGAACTTTTTTTGGTAAAATTGTAGGAGTGCTCCACGATAAATTGTTGTTGTAACTTATATGAATACCTTCCTGCATTCCGGCTTTTGTAGTGATCAACACTACTCC
>DAONXX010000140.1:0-3435 GCA_035414025.1 Bacteroidales bacterium
CAGTCCGGAATGGAGAAAACACAATTATATTGAGCTTGATAATTTTATGGGGTCAATCCCTTTATACAAGCCGGTTGTGAGAGTAAGGACCGGTTATGATGAGGATAATCTCTTTTTAATTTTCAGGACTGAAGAACGTTTTGCCAGATGCATCACGACTGAGATCAACGGTCCGGTTTGGAGAGATAGCGCTGTTGAATTATTCTTTTCGCCTGATATAAAGTTCCCTGAAAGATACTTTAATCTTGAGATAAACTGCGGGGGGACTCCCTTGCTTCATTATAATCTGGTTCCGCGCAGAGAGCTAATTGAAATACCTCCTGAAGAGATCAGTGAGATCACAATAAGTCATTCGCTGCCGGCTATTGTTGATCCTGAGATCACTTCAGTAAATAGCTGGATAATAGAATGTAAAATTCCCTTTTCGCTATTGAGGAGATATTCGGATGTGACAACTCCGGTTCCTGGTGTAATCTGGAAAGCCAATTTTTATAAAGTTGCAGTAAACAATTCCAATCCTCATTATATGACCTGGTCACCGGTTAAAAACGATATTCCGGATTTTCACCTGCCCTTCTATTTCGGTAATCTGATATTCAGATAAAAGGATTGGACTGTCTTAAATGCCTGTTTATCTTAAGCCAAAGCGGTAAGAGAATTTGATGAGGAAAACATTATTGGGGATGTTGTTATCTCTGTCAAAGAGGTCGCCTATATTATTGAAGTAATCCATCATTCCCGTATTATTTGAATAATTCCGTGTCTGGTTCCAGACGAGATAGACAGATGATCCGGGATTATATTCCCATCTTAGGACCAGATTGGACAGGAACTCCTGAATATTAAAATTTTTCAGGCTGAATGAATAATCGGTGATGCCATCAGTATTCTCATCAATATTGATATTGTTCCCGTCAAAACTTTTCTGTTCGGCTGTATAGATATGGAACCTGTCTTTATAATTATCAGCCCTGGGTGCTGTAATGTATTTATGATCATAATACTTTCCTGAAGCAACGAAGGGCTGACCCCAGTACTGGAGAGTAAGATCAGGGCTGAGGTAAAAGTTTACCCTGAAAGATGTGCTGATAGTCTTTCTGTCGATACTGCCAAAAATATATCTGTTATTGCCATTGTAATTACTATTGGTCACATATTGCAGATCAGTCCTTGAAGTGCTGTATGAAGGCCTGAATGTAAAGTCCAGGTAATTTGTCGGTTTATAATTAAAACAGATTTCTGAGTAACTACTTTTCTGGTATTTCTCAAAACCTCTTGATATATTTCCATTGACCCAGAAATTGAATTTCTTTCTGTAATCGGTTTGAAAGCCGGCGCGAAAACTTATGTTACCGGGAATCTTCATCATAGGACCACCCCGGAGCAATCCGGGCGAAAGATGTGAAGTGCTTATATTACTGCCAACCCAGGCATTCCAGTAGTTTTTGAAGACCATATTGCCGTGCGATTCAAATCCTTTTCCTGTTATATTTCCTCCGAAGTTATTCACGACATAAACATTTCCCCCGAAGTTATAGCTTCTGTAAATCCCCTTTGGGTCCCATGCTTTATATCCTGCCCATACTACTGACACCACTTCATCCGATTCCTGCATATAGCCAAGGTCATTGGCTTCAAATCCCGGGGTTTTCCAGATGCTGCCGATCATCAGATTAAAATGTCCGTTCTGCTTCTGAAGCTCTATCATGCCCGCATTACCAATAAGCGAAGTGCGGTCGGGATTAAAATCAACGTGATCATTATCGGGTCTTTGAAAGTATCGTGCCGATGATCTCTGAGTTTCGGCAATGGCTTCTTTTGTCCCGTTTACCTGGCTAAAGGCCAGATTGACATTGAACATCCAGTTCTTTTTCTTGAAATACTGAGTAAAATCAACTCCGCCGGTATATGCTGATTTATGCATAAAGCTGCCCAGATTTTGGTCCAGGTCCCTGTTTGTGCTGGTAACCATAGCTCCGATAAGTGTGTTCCCTTCTTTAAAATCTTTCTGTACCCTTCCGATCAGATAGTTGGTAAGTGGTTCAACAGTCTGAAAAATGCGATCGTTACCGGTATCTATTTCAGCCTTTTCTTCAGCTGTCACGGCTTCGATGAAACCCAGTGACAGTCCATTCTTTGTTTTGCCTGTGAGTTTGGCTGCTCCCAGAATTGTCGTGAAATTTGGTTTCTCGTCATACCATCCGTCCTCGAGATCCGGCTGCCCATGAGGATTTCGTCCTATTCTCCTGGAATAAAACAGGTTATCATTACCGGAGTCTCCGTCTCCAAGACCAATTTTAAAACTTGTAATGTTTTGCCCTTCAATGAAGAAAGGTCTTTTTTCCGAGAAATATGTTTCATAGGCAGTCAGGTTAACAACTGAAGGGTCGGCTTCAACCTGTCCGAAATCTGGATTGATTGTCAGGTCCATTGTCATATTGTTTGTGATCCCTATCTTGGTGTCGATTCCACCGTTTATCCTATATTTCCTGCCATCTTCCCTGAAAGGATTGCCGGCTTCCTTTTTAAATGTTTCAGCCTGAGCTACGCCGTATGGAGTTATATCAAAGATCTTCCGTGGTCTGATTTCATCAAGTCCGTAAAGCTCACCCATCCGGTGAACAAAGCCCGGGGCATCTCTTGGAATAGCCTGCCAGAAGCTCTGTTCATCGTGTCTGTAAAGGATCCTTGCCACATTAAAACCCCAGACGTCTCCGGAGTTTTTATCGAATCTTAACTGGCTGAAAGGGATCTTCATTTCGGCGATCCACCCTTCATCATTCACAGATGTCCGTGCCCACCAGTTCGGATCCCAGGAATGGTTTTCATCAAAACCGTCATTTGACATCAGAAAATCAGATTTTACGCCTGCTGAACTAAGCCCGAAAACAAATGCTGTGCGAAGATCATGAAAACTATCGATTATTATACCTGCAAGATCTCCATCTGTCTCATCCCTTCTTGTAAGCCTGTTTACTATGCTGTCAGGACTTGTATCGAAGCATTTGATTGCAACGTAAAGATTATTGTCATCAAAGAGTACTTTGAATTCGGTTCTCTGTTTTGATGGTCGGGCGTCGTAAGGCCGGTTCTGAATAAATTCATTTTCCCAGACTCCAGTATTCCATAGTTCTTCGCTAAGTATACCGTCGATATCAGGAGAAGTCTCAATTCTTGTAGCACGGTATTTTTTTCTTATAATATCCTCTTTTTCAGTGTCCTGTCCAAAAGTTAAAGGAGATATGGAAATAAGGGATAAGAAGAGGCAGATCAGTTTTTTCATCATAAGTTTTTATAAATAAATCTGCCATAAAGACGGATGAAGATTCAGAATGTTGCAGATAGTTTTATTTAGAATCATTCCGAACAAATATGAATTATTAATTAACGTGAGTTCGATATAATTTATACTATAAATAATTGATTATTAACAAT
>DAONXX010000141.1:0-3391 GCA_035414025.1 Bacteroidales bacterium
GGGGCGCGGTGCGCCATCTGTGCCGATCCGTCGGAACGACAATAACACATATCACCTGGCCGCTATGCTTCATTATGAAAAAGATACGACCATACAAAAAAGTATTCTTATTGATACTGATTCTTCCCTTACTGGCAATTAGCTGTAACGAAGTGATTACAGTGTATACAAGAATTGTTAATATTGATTCAGATGACACTGTTTTAAAACTTCATTTCGAATTTAAAAAAGCAACAAATGACTCGGCATCATTTGTTGATAGAATTGATATATTAAGGAATGATACTTTAATATGTAGCTTAACTTGCAGTACAGGCAAAGGAATCTCCAACTGGGAATTTCCTTCAGTTCCAAATGATTTTCAAGTAAACTCATCAATCAAGGGAAACGGAATTCCGGAAATATTGAAGAGTCAAAATGTTCAATTTGTTTTTAGTAGTAGAGCCAAACTACCTCCTGGTTATGGCTCCTGGATTTACAATCCCAAATATTCTGAATCCAGCTATAGGTGGATGTTTGATGAAAAGGGTAATCAAAACATAAAAATTGATTCTTTCTATGAACCATGGATTGGAAGAGATATTGTTAAAATTGAATCAACAAATGACTTTCAGGTAACTGATTCTGATTTCGAATTAAAAAATGCAAAAGGAGACTTGGTTGATTTTAAAGTAAAATACAAAAGAAACCCCACTGATAAGGTAGCCTTAGTCTTAGACCAATCAGTAAAGACTGGTGAAATATTATATCTGAAATTTCAAATTGATGCAACAAAAACATATAATGGAACGATTATTGTACCTGATAAATCAATGATAGGTATTGCAGGGAAATATCAAGATTTAAAATAATAACGAAGCACAACATGCAATATAGCCAATTGATTATCTTTGTATAAAACATGTAACGTCATAACAACAATCAAAAACACATCCCTATGAAAAAACTAACTGTCAAATTCGTCGCACTCATCCTGAGTGCATCGTTCCTGCTATCTGGCTGTTCAAGTACCACGATTTTCCAGACCTCACCTTCCGGTGCAAAATTATATATAAATGATGAGTTTGTAGGTAATACACCTTACACTTATTCCGACACAAAAATTGTTGGGACAACATCAATTGTAAAAATTAAAGCTGAAGGATACGAGGATTTTAATTATGTCCTCAAACGAAATGAAGAAGTTAATGTTGGAGCAATTATTGGAGGAATCTTTGTCTTGTTCCCATTCTTATGGGTAATGGACTATAAACCAACCCACACTTTTGAACTTGTACCACAAAATAAATGATCAACAGCCTATCAATAATAAACGTATCCGTCAGGGGAAACACATAAAATGACATCTGACTTTGTATTCTGACCTTTCGGGCAACAACGATATGAATACAAAGGATATTACTTATGAGAAGGCGAGCGCTGTAAGGAAACAAAATGCGTCTGATTGGATGACTTCAAGGCCGGATGATTTATCATCTGTTCATACCGGCCTTGCAGAAACAGAAGAGGCTGTTGGATTTGCTGAAGTAAATATAATCGCTGCAGCTATTGTTCAGACGGCCATACTTCTCCTGATAGGGGGATGAGGATCATAGTTTTCAACAACAAAATCATCAACAGTCAGCTTATCGAATGGTTTGTCTGCAATACGCAGCTGAGGCAAAGGTCTGGGTTCCCTCGACATTTGCTCAAGGATTGCAGTTACATGGTCATACTTTTCTTCATTTCCGTCGCTGGGAGCATTTTTATTGATCCATTCAACCACCTCCAGATACTCTTCCCTTGCCGATACATTCCTTACTCTCTTCTGTAGTTCCTTGAAATTCTCCCTGTGCCACAGTGTTCTTTTTCCAATGCTGGAATAGAAATGTGAATCGCCAAAAGTGTGAATAAATGTTTTCGGAACCATACCGGCGCCTTTTGCAATTACCTGGGTAAGAGCAGCATAACTTGCTATATTGAAAGGAACCCCAAGGAATTGATCGCAACTCCTCTGATAAAGCTGCAATTCCAGTTCACCTTCTTCATTTGCAGTCGCCTGATAAAGTACATGGCACGGTGGCAAGGACATTTTAGGGGTATCTCCGGGATTCCATGAATCAACAATATGTTTCTTCCCTGTTGGATTCTTTTTCAGACCTTCAATCATTTTCCCCACCTGATCTATTTCAACAAACATTCCCTTTTCATGATCATAATATTCCCATCTCCTCCACTGTTTCCCGTAAATAGGTCCGGCATCTCCCCATCTGTCTGCAAACTCAGCATCTTCCTTCACTCTCTGGCCATATTCCTGCATTGCCTTGTCCCAGTCGGCAGAATACTTTACAATGCCTTCAGGAAAAATTCCTTCCTTCTGCATTCCTGGAAGATTGGCCTGAAATGCATCAGGCCTCCAGATAGGGCTGTTATTGTCTTCTAGATACTTTATGTTTGTATCCCCTCTCAGGAACCATATTGTTTCATGGAACATAGATGCGGTGAACATCTTTTTCGTAGTCAGCAGGGGGTACCCTTTTCTCAGGTCATATTCATTCTGATATCCGAATAACGAGATAATCCCTGAACCTTTACTGCCTCCCTTGAAATTTGAACGTTCAGATGTCAGAATTGCTTTTGAATGATCTAAATACTGTTGTGCCATTTTATGCTACTATGTTTTGATTGGTTTGCCACCAAAAATAGTCTTTATTTCTCTTAACAACCGGCCTTCGTGGTCTCAAGTATGGGCAAAATTATCAACACAAATTGTTAATCCATTTCAAAACGATTACCAGATGGCTGATAATGTAATGATTTGTAAAACCTGATAGCTGCATCGTGCTATGTTTGAATCGTAATGAAACAGATTGTCACTTTTTAAATCATCCTAAGGGGCTTGAACATGGAAACCTGATCAAGCCTGGGCCTTGACAGATCCTGTATTAAATGTGGCCACGATACAACATGTTATACTTCGAAACAAAGGGTTGCTCATTAAGAAGAAAAAATTGTAACTTTAGATTTATTAAATCAAACCAAATAGTTACAACCTGTTTCAGGACAATACATATCTTTATCAGCCTGTTTTTAGTATAAGATAATATAAAATACATTGATCAGACAACCATGAAAACAACAAGACTGACTTTCATTCTGGTGCTGCTTTTCGCAGTTGGAAATATTAGTGACGCAGGAGCCCAAAGTTGGTTGAAACGTTTGGGAGAAGTGGCTGAAGAAACGGCCAAGCGTAAGGTGGAAAATAAAGTGGAAGAGAAAGTTGACAAAGCTGTGGAGAATGCTATTGATAAAACTGAAGAAGGTGCCCGGAAAAACAGGAAAGAACCTGGTTCGCGCACTCCTGTTGTTGAGCCGCCCGATACCGGCGAGCCGGCAGAAAACAGTTCCGACT
>DAONXX010000142.1:0-3336 GCA_035414025.1 Bacteroidales bacterium
AATATAAGCAGAGGTATACCGATAAAGATGTCCAGGATTTTTTGGCTATGGCTTCACTTCAATATGTAGTGAAGCTTACCGAAGAGGAGGAAAAAGCTGGAAATGACAATCTGCCGGCTGCATTGAATGAAATGATCAAAAAAATTGATTCGGTTCTCCAAGAGAGTAACAGCGTTCTTTAAAATATGACCAGCTTATTGCCCGCATTGTTTCTTCATTCATTTGTGAAACTCAACAGTTAAAACTTTGGAGTCATCCTTAGTTCAGCTAGAACAGGCCTCATCCCGATTTATCGGGATCCCGCGTTAAGCGGGACAGTGGAAGTTTGATCTGTATTAGCGACTCCATCCATGTAGATATGGGGTTTTATAAAAGTTGAAGAGACTTTGCGGGTTTTTTATTTAATAACAACATAATATATAATACATTAAAAACTATGATATTATTAATTTTTGGTGCCGTTTCCGGAGGGCTTATCCTGGTACTGTGTCTCTCATCACTGGTTATTGGATCGGGCTTCTCATACATCATGTGGCAGCAGGCGCTTAAAACCAAAAGTAAAAAAATAATCAGTGAGGCTGAGACAGAAGCTGAAGTTATTAAGAAGGAAAAAATCCTGCAGGCAAAAGAAAGATTCCTTCAGCTTAAAACTGAACACGAGAAGGTTATTAATGAGAAGAACAACAAGATCGCTCAGTCTGAAAGCAGGATAAGACAGAAAGAATTATCACTGTCGCAGAAACTTGAAGAGAGTCAGCGGAAAAGGAATGAAACAGAAGCTATAAGGGAAAACCTGACATCCCAACTTGAACTTGTAGAGAAAAAATCCGAAGAACTGTCCAGACTCCACCGTCAACAGGTTGATAAACTTGAATCTATTTCGGGCCTGTCAGCTGAAGAAGCCAGAAATCAGCTTATTGAATCACTCAGGGAGGAGGCTAAAGCCGGTGCCATGTCTTATATAAATGAGATAATGGAAGAGGCAAAAATGACTGCCAATAAAGAAGCCAAAAGAGTAGTCCTTCAGACCATTCAGAGAGTAGCAGCTGAAAATGCAATAGAAAATGCCGTAACTGTCTTTCATATTGAATCAGATGAAATTAAAGGGCGTATTATAGGACGGGAAGGAAGGAATATACGTGCTCTTGAAGCTGCAACGGGAGTTGAAATCATTGTTGACGACACTCCCGAAGCAATCGTTCTTTCTGCATTTGATCCTATCCGCAGGGAAGTTGCCAGGCTTTCGCTTCATCAACTGGTAACAGACGGGAGAATACATCCCGCCAGAATAGAGGAAATGGTGGATAAAACCCGCAAGCAGGTAGAGGATGAAATTCTCGAAGTGGGGAAAAGAACGGCTATTGATCTTGGAATACATGGTCTTCACCCTGAACTGATAAGGTTGATCGGAAAAATGAAATACAGGTCATCGTATGGCCAGAACCTGTTGATGCACTCCCGCGAAGTGGCTAATCTTTGCTCAATAATGGCTGCTGAGCTTGGCCTTAATCCCAAGCTGGCCAAAAGAGCAGGGCTTCTACACGATATAGGTAAAGTGCCTGATGATGAGCCTGAATTACCGCATGCAATACTGGGTATGAAAATTGCAGAGAAATACAAGGAAAAGCCTGAGATTTGTAACGCAATAGGAGCACATCACGATGAAACCGAAATGACATCTTTGATAGCTCCAATAGTACAGGTCTGCGACGCCATATCAGGAGCCCGTCCGGGAGCCAGACGCGAAGTTGTGGAATCGTATATAAAGCGCCTGAAAGAGCTTGAATCTCTTGCTTTGCAATATCCGGGTGTGATGAAAACCTATGCAATTCAGGCCGGCAGGGAACTGAGAGTGATCGTTGGAGCAGAAAAGGTTACTGATAAAGAGGCAGAGAATCTTTCCTTTGAGATTGCACAAAAAATTCAAAACGAAATGACTTATCCCGGGCAGGTTAAAATAACAGTGATTCGCGAAACAAGAGCAGTCAATTATGCCAAATAGATAATATACTGATAACTGAGGGCGTTATATTGAATCAGGAGCCCTTTCCTTTTATGTTTCAACCATCAAAAAATAATTAATACCTTGTATATCTATAGAGTTAATACTTTTAAACCTGATGTCAAAAATCAAGCTTCTTAATATTGTTGGCGCAAGACCACAGATAATCAAATCCTCAGCAATAAGCAGGGCAGTCCAAAAGCATTTCTCTGATAATATAGACGATATAATAGTCCATACCGGGCAGCATTACGACAAAGAACTTTCTGAAGTTTTTTTCGATGAACTTGAAATACCCAAGCCTGATTACAATCTTGGTGTTGGCTCAGGGCCGCATGGTTGGCAGATAGGAATGATGATAGCCGGCATTGAGGAGGTTTTACTCAGGGATAAACCTCATTGCGTTGTGCTCTATGGCGATACAAATTCAACTCTTGCCGGAGCAGTAGCCGCTTCCAAACAGCATTTTCCGATTGTTCATATTGAAGCCGGCCTGAGGTCATATAATAAAAAAATGCCCGAAGAATTAAACAGGATCATGAGTGATCATGCATCTACTTTATTATTTGCTCCTACCAATGCCGCATTCAAGAATCTTATGAATGAGGGATTTCGCCCCGAAAACTCTCCGCCGTATACTATTGATAATCCTAAAATATATCTTACCGGCGATATAATGTATGATAACTCGCTCTATTTTGCATCTCTGGCCGAGAAGAAAAAGCGCAGTCTTCTCGAAGACATGGCGCTTGAAGAAGATAAATTTGTGCTGGTTACAATACATCGAGATATCAATACCGACGATCCGGCAAGGCTTTCCAATATCCTGACAACCCTTAAAATGCTTGCTGAAGAAAATCATATACCTTTTGTGATGCCATTTCATCCAAGAACAATGAATATCTTAAAGAAGAAACTGAGGGACTTGTTTGAAGAAATGAGAAGTAGCGGTTTTATAAAAATAGTTCCACCGGTTTCTTACCTTGAAATGACACTTCTTGAAAAGAAATGCCGTCTTATCATTACTGATTCCGGTGGAGTCCAGAAAGAGTCTCATTTCTTCAGGAAACCCTGCATTGTACTCAGGAAAGAAACCGAATGGATTGAGCTGGTTACAAATGGTACAGTTAAGCTTGTCGATGCGGATCCTGCCCTGATTAGGAATGAGTTCATGAATTATATGTATTCACCGGAAGAACTAAACTACCCCGGATTTTATGGCGACGGGAAAACCGCAGAATTTATACTTGGAGAAATACTGATGCTTCTTGAAAAATGATTTCCTGCATATCTTATCAGGTTTCACATATGATATCCCTTAGAAAATTATAACA
>DAONXX010000143.1:0-1618 GCA_035414025.1 Bacteroidales bacterium
TTACATCATTTGTCGGAGTTCCTCTGTTTCTCTGGCTTCTTATCAGAAAAAGGACGAAAAATTTTTAACATGAAGATTTCTGTTAATAATATATACTTTAGTTATAATAGCGTCAATGTATTGGACAATATTTGTTTTACTATCGGGGATGGTGAGTTTGTCAGCATTCTTGGTCCTAATGGTTCCGGAAAAAGTACGCTTATTAAATGTATTAACAGAATACTCAGGGTAAAACAAGGAAGTATTCTGTTGGGGGGAGAAAACATCGATACATTTAGTTTACGTCAATTATCGACCCTCGTCAGTTATGTCCCACAGTATACAAATAATAAAAATACATCTTCAGTTTATGAGATCCTGGAATTAGGGCGTTGCCCTTATATAACATGGAAACTCAAAACCTCCGACCGCGAGGCAATTGAAAAAGTCATTGAAGATTTAAATCTTAAGCCATTTTTAAAGAAATCATTCTCGGAACTTAGCGGTGGTGAACAGCAAAAAGTTAAAATAGGCAGAGCATTAGTACAGGAACCAAAAGTCATTCTACTTGATGAACCGACAAATAACCTTGATCTGAGGCATCAGGTTGGAGTGTTATCTCTGCTTTCTGAGATTGTGAAAAACCGCGGTATCTCAGCCATTATGGCAATACATGATATAAGTCTGGCTGCAAAATATTCATATTCAGTAATCCTCTTAAATAAGGGAAAAATAGTGGATATGGGGAAACCTGCAGATGTAATCAATAAACAAAACATAAAAAGTATTTATAATGTTGATGTTGATGTGGTTAACCATAAGGATTCTATATTGATCGCAATATGAGAATGGTAATAGGTATACTTATTATTTTTTCTTCCTTACTTTTTGCTGTGACCTGTAAATCCAACAGGAACGTGGGTTTGGGCAATAGTTCGGATATTGTTATAACAGATGCAGCAGGACGGCAAGTAGCAATATCCGGAACAAGTAAATTCATTATCACGATTTCTCAGACTGAGATATTCAGAATACTTGATGCTGAATCAAGGGTAGCAGGGGTGAACAGATGGGTGAACCAATTGAACGCTGATGAAAATCCTGTATTATCAAAATTACCCGTTATTGGTGGCTTCACACCCGGTGAAGTTAATTATGAAATGATATTTAAAATTGCAAATGAGACACCTGAGGAAGATGTTGTATTAACTTATAACCAGATATGGGCTGATGATATTGAGAAAAAGATCGGGAATTCAGATAAGATAAAGGTTATAAAACTTAATTTATTTGGTTCTGATGAACCTCAAAAAGAAATAGCCATACTTGGTAAAGCTCTGGGAAAAGAAGCAGAAAGTGAACGCTATTTGAAATGGTTCGACAGTCTTTTCGTTCTGGTTAAGAGCAGAATAATGGGAATACCGGAAAAAGACAGGATTAAAGTTTATTGGGATGCTTCAGGACAAGGCCACTATGATACAGCAGGCAAAAATTCTTCGGCTGAAAAAATTATTTCAAATGCCGGTGGCATAATGCTCTCAGGTCATTTGCCCCAATCAACGACGGTTTCTCCGGAATGGATCATGCAGGAAAATCCCGGAATAATTTTATCGCATGCATCCAATGTCCGTCATAAAAC
>DAONXX010000143.1:1718-3183 GCA_035414025.1 Bacteroidales bacterium
GCTTTTGAACCCGGAATACTGGCAGCAGCAAACCGTAATATTCTGTATGTTGATGAGGTCAACCTGCTCGATGATCACCTGGTAGATGTATTGCTTGATTCGGCGGCTATGGGAACAAATCATGTCGAACGCGAGGGGATTTCATTTTCTCATCCCGCAAAGTTCATCCTTATCGGTACCATGAATCCTGAGGAGGGTGATTTAAGACCTCAGCTGCTTGATCGTTTTGGCTTATGCGTGGAAGTTGAAGGTATTGATGATGTTGAAAAAAGGATAGATATTATGGAGCGAACTCTGCAGTTCGAACAAAATCCGTCTGATTTTTACGATAATTGGAAAGATGAAGACCGGAAATTAACCATGCAGATAACTCTTGCCCAGAAGCAGCTTCCTTTTGTTAAATATAATAAAGAAATACTTGAGCATATTGCTAACCTGTCTATCGAAGTGGCTGTTGATGGTCACAGGGCTGATATCTTCATGCTTAAAACCGCACAAACAATTGCAGCCTTTCATCAGCGTAATTATATAACAGATGATGATGTAAAGGAAGCTGCCGAACTGGTACTTACACACCGTTTAAGAAGAAAGCCTTTTCAGGAACCAAAGATGAAGAATGAGGAGCTTAATCAGTCTATAGAAAACAGTAAAAAAAAAAAGATAATCTAAAGGATCAGGAAAACAAGCAGCAGGAAAAACAGCAGCAACATTCACCTGAAGCCAAACAGGAAGAGGGGAGTAGTGATGATCCTTCAGATGAGGTGTTGTTTGCTCCCGATGAACCATTTGCTATCAGGCAATTGAAACTGGGTACTGATAACAAGGCCAGAAAGGGTAGCGGACGACGAAGTACGGTTATCAGCAATGACAAACGCGGGAAATATTTTTCTGACCGCATACCAGATGAACCAACAAGTGATATTGCCTTATCTGCAACCATCAGAGTAGCTGCTCCTAATCAGAAGTACCGTAATCGCGAAGAAGATATGGCTATTTCAATTAAGCCTTCTGATATACGGGCTAAAAAGCGAATCAGGAAAATAGGAAACACAATTGTTTTTGTGGTTGATTCTTCAGGTTCAATGGGAGTGTCGCAACGGATGAAAGAGACTAAGGCAGCAATCCTTTCCCTTCTTGTAGATGCTTATCAGAAGAGGGACAAGGTTGCTCTTGTGGTTTTTAAACAGAATAAGGCCGAACTTCTGCTTCCGCCTACATCCAGTGTCGAACTGGCTAAAAAATTGCTTGAGAATATTCCAACCGGTGGCAAAAGTCCTTTATCGCATGGCTTAATGACAGGACTTCAATGCATCACATCTGAATTAAAGCGACATAAAGATTGTAAACCTTTGCTTGTGCTCATTTCAGATGGAAGGGCCAATGTAAGTATGAATAAAAATTTAAATCCAATAGAAGAAGCAAATCAGATTGCTCTTCAGATAAAACAGATGAATATCGATTCGGT
>DAONXX010000144.1:0-3169 GCA_035414025.1 Bacteroidales bacterium
ATACTTTTGTCTTCCTGCCGACAGAAGCCTTCCTTTGAGTATTTTTAAAATTCATGTAAGAAATCTGAGATCAATATTAACCGGTTAAAGTTAACTAATTATCTGACAGACACAATAGAATAACTTTAAATTTTAAGAATTTTTAAGGAAGTGTTTTGTATATCCATGACAATAAGGCACTTTGTCGTTGTTGAAGTAATAATCCTGTTGAAATATTTTAGAGTCTGTTTTTTAGCGTTAAAAACTCCGGTGCTTTTGGCAATTGCTGTTGTTACCTTATACCCTTTTGCTTTCAATAATAAGCTAGTATTATTCTTTGCCACTGTTTTTCTGGTTGTTATTCAGAAATGATTAACAAATCCAGATTAAAACTATTTAGGACGGACATCTGAATTATTGTCCAGAAATTCAATTATTCCCCTGATGTCATCAGCCTGAAACCAGGAAATATCCTTATCCTTTGCCCACCATGTGATCTGTCGTTTTGCAAACCGCCGCGTATTTCGCTTAATCAGTTCGATAGCCTTTTCTTTCGTAATCCTGCCTCCGAAATAATCAAAGAATTCTTTATATCCAACGCTGTTAAGGGCATTCATCTCCTTGTATTCATACAGTGAGGCGACTTCATTCTCAAGGCCCTGAACTATCATCTCATCAACCCTCCTGTCAATCCTTTCGTATAATTCTTCCCTGGGTCTTTCAAGTCCTATTTTTAAAATATTGAAATCCCTTTCCCTCCTTTGTTTTTTAAGAAAAGATGAATATGGCAAGCCAGTCGTTTCGCATATTTCAAGAGCCCGGATTATCCTTTTATAATTTTTCAGATCCACATTTTTATAGTATTCAGGATCCAGTATCTTAAGCATAATCCTTAAACCCCTGATCCCTTCTTCCTCATATTTCCTGTTTAATTGTTCTCTGACAGCTGGATCCGCATCAGGGATATCGTCGATTCCTTGACAAACAGAATCGATATACATTGCGGAGCCTCCCGACATAAGAGCAATATTATTGTTTTGAAACAGCTCCGAAAGGAGATCCAGGACATCCTTTTCATATCTGTTTGAGCTATAATAATCCCTGACAGAAAGAAATGCAATGAAATGGTGTTTAACCCTTGCCAGCTGGTCATCTGAAGGTCTGGCAGTGCCAATCTTCATTTCACGGAAGAACTGGCGTGAATCGGCAGAAATTATATCACAATTGAGGTGTTGTGCAATATCGATAGAGATATCCGTCTTGCCAACTGCGGTTGGTCCAAGAAGCACTATCAGTGTTTTGTTCATTGAAATTTTTAAGAAGACTACTCTTCATCCTCCTCATCCAGGAGGGCTTCATCTTTTCCAAAGCTATCGAGAGTATCTTCGTCATCACCGTTGAGGAAGAGATCATCAACATCAGATTCATCATCCTCATCATCATCGTCAGTAACAATTATGTTGTTATAGAGTTTCCTGGAACTTGCACCAAAGACAACCTGTTTTGGAGGCACTCCTTTTGAGTTGGTGCAAACAGGGTAATCACGGCCCTCTATTTCGTTTGACTCGCCGGTGTATTCCACAAAAAGAGCTCTGTCATTGAAAAAATCAAAAACATACAATAATTTCTGGTTCTTTCGAAAAATGATTTCTTCCAGAACAGCCACTTCCATTGTATTAGAAGATCCGGCGCCCATATCAAACAGAGTAAATTCTTCTTCTTTCTCCCAGTTATCTGTTGCCAGATAAAATGACGCCATTTGAGATTTATCAAATTCAAGTTCCTCCTGGATCATATTATGAAAATCCATAAGAGTATGCGAGTCAAGGAATTCAAATTCTCTCACAAATGACTCATCCTCATCCGATAGCACGACAAATTTGTAAACCATAATATTATTTAAAGATGGTGCAATATAGTATTTTTTATATTACAATACCCCTGATGATCTTTTTTTCAAGAGAAATTCAATTGTATCTATTCCATCCGCATAATCCCACAGAAGGGGAGATTGCGATTTGCCAAAGGGAAGAAAATCCATGCCAACTATACATTGAATTTTGTCCTTAAGTCCAATTAATGACTCCTTCAGTTGTTCATCAGAAGTGAAATATTCGAAGTAAAGCACTGCCACAGGCGAGGAAAGATCTTTGCTTTCCTTCAGCAGGATGAAGCCGGCGTCGGTGAATTCATCTCTGTTCACCAGGTAAACAGCCTTGTGAAAATCGTAATTATTCGCGTATTTAACATTATTGATCAAATCAGAATATTCTTGCCAGTGTTTTGTAACTGCCGGCAGATCATATCCAACTGGCACATATATCTTCGATACGTTCCTGCAGCCAAGTCCAAAATATGAAAATACATCCTTACCCAGATTTTCAAGGTCAGTGTTACTTTCCTCCCCTGTCAGAACCGCAATACTATTCCTGTTCTTCCTGATTACATGAGGATACTTCCCAAAATAATATTCAAAATACCGTGAACTATTATCGCTGCCTGTAGCTATTACAACATCAAATTGAGAAAGAGTACCATTTGTGAATTCCATCATTTCATCAAAACGGGGATCAATTTCGTTGAGGATCTGACCGATGAAGCGGATAAGATCTGAATCTCTGGAGCTTGTTTTAGCTATAATATTGTTCCCGGATATCAGGACAGATAAAAAATCATGGAACCCTACAAGAGGAATATTCCCGGCCATAATAACGCCTACTCTGACCGGATAATGAGGCTGCTCCAGTTCAGGATAGGTACTGGTCCATTTTAACAGATTCTCATATGTAAGTTCTTCAGCAATGGAACTAAAAGCCTGTCTTACGTTTTGTGGAGTAAACCAGGGATTTTTAAATTGCTGGGTTTCAATCAGCTGATTAAAACTGTCTGTGTATTCAGTCTGTTTTCCCTGAAGACAATCTCTCAGAATAGAGCCCAGTTCCGAGAAAGATTTTATATGGTCCATAAGTTCCATATTAAATATTGTACAGTATGCAAATTTAAGAAATAACGAACAAATCAGGATTATGAAAAACAATTGAGAACTTCAAGCACCTTATAAATAAGGCACAGCAGTTCATATATTACGATCCTGATCGCTAGCAAATGTATGTTTTCCCCATAAAGATCCTATCATTTAATTTAACGTGAGTTCGATATAAAGTTAAAAAGATAAAGCCATTGATTCATC
>DAONXX010000145.1:0-3069 GCA_035414025.1 Bacteroidales bacterium
GCAAATGCAGTATCGTTAAAATAATCAGCAAATCGCTCATTAACACTGTCATTTGATTATCCTGATGTTCCTCAGAAAACAGCTGGCTTGAAGATCAGAACTTTATTCTGGATTTAAAAGGCAGATGCTTTTGAATTCAACCATGTGGGTTTAAACATTAATAATGGGAGATATTTCTATTACCATACCTTGTCTATTAAAACAGAAAAAGAGTACATTTAAGCCATTAATCATTCATCAACAATCAAATGAGCATATTATCAGGTCTGGATCCCCATCCTGTATGGCATTACTTTGAAGAGATCTGCCGCATACCACGCCTAAGCGGGCATGAAAAAGAGATGAGAGCTTACCTCCTGAATTTTGCCCATATTAATCATCTTGAGGCTAAGGAGGATGAAGCAGGTAATGTTTTAATAACAAAACCTTCAGCTGAAGGATTTGAGAACAAAAAAACAGTGGTGCTCCAAAGTCATATGGATATGGTTGGAGAAAAAAATGCTGATTTCCCCCACGACTGGTTAAAGGATCCAATAGTCCCAAGGATTGAAGGCGGATGGGTAACAGCCACTGGTACAACTCTTGGAGCTGATGATGGTATTGGAATAGCTGCCCAGATGGCAATTTTGTTGTCAGAAGAGCTCAAATCAGGAAAAATTGAATGCCTGTTCACAGTGGATGAAGAATCAGGAATGACAGGGGCAGCAAGCCTGACTCCCGGTTTCTTTGAAGGAAACATACTTATCAATCTCGACTCAGAGGATGAAGGAATCCTGTTTATTGGCTGCGCAGGAGGCATCGATACCGTTGCTGAACTTAGATATAGCCCTGAGCCTTCTCCCTCTGATGTCATAACTCATGAAATATCATTAACCGGACTTATGGGAGGACATTCAGGTGACGAAATCCATAAAGGTTTTGGAAATTCAATAAAACTGATGATCCGGATTTTACTTGACCTATCAAAACAATCAAAAATAAGCTTGCACCAACTGAAAGGAGGCAATCTCCGAAATGCCATTCCCAGGGAAGCTTTTGCACTTATAAGTACCAAAAGATCAGAAATTAATGTTATTAAAAAAAGAATAGAACATTTTCGTTACGTATTCGCTGAAGAATTTGGTGATCTTGAAAGGAATCTTAAAATTACGGTAAAAGAAGCTGCTACACCCCGTTATATAATGGATCCGGATGACCAGAACAGGCTTTTACATGTGCTTAACTGTTGCCCTCATGGCGTTCTGGCATGGTCGAAAGAAATGGATGACCTTGTGGAAACCTCCACAAATCTTGCATCTGTCCATTTTGGGCCCGGAAATGTTATTAATATTGTTACCACGCAAAGAAGCTCATTGGAGTCATCAAAATATAATGCTGCATGGATGACAGAGTCATGCTTCCTACTTGCCGGTGCAAAAGTAACACATTCAGGAGGTTATCCAGGCTGGAAGCCAAACCTGCGGTCAGAAGTTTTAAGAATAACGCGTGAATCCTATTTTGACCTGTTTGGAAAGGAACCACAGGTCAGGGCAATACATGCCGGCCTTGAGTGCGGTCTGATATATGAGAAATTCAAGGGCATCGACATGATATCAATCGGCCCTACTATTAAAGGAGCTCACACCCCCCTTGAAAAAATTGAGATAAGAACCGTCAGGATGTTTTGGGATCTTCTTTTACACATCCTCAGAAACATTCCGGAAAAAGATCAATAACTCAAATACGGCTTTCTTCGAGACGTTCAGAACTAACCAAGGAATCCCAGAAAAATACCAGCAGCAACTGCCGATAATAATTATAAAACGTTATTAGCCATTTCTCAGTCCATTTCAATCACAACTTCTTCCTGAAGGACCGATTGTCCAGGAGCAACATTAACCTTTACGATCACTCCATCTCTTTCTGCCTTTATCTCATTCTCCATTTTCATTGCTTCAAGGCTGAATAGAACCTGGCCTTTTTTCACCTTATCTCCAGACTTTACGAATATGTTGACAATAATACCAGGCAATGGCGATCTTATTTCAGTCTTTGGTCCCGATGATTTCTTCTCAATTTCCTTATGAGGCTCATTTACAAACGGACTGACAGTGGCAGGAGCTATAACTTGCTTAACATTTGCCTGTATATCAACATTGTAAAGCTTGCCATTTACTTCTATCCTGGCCTTATTGTTTTCAAGCGAGAGAATTTCCACTTCGTATTTCACCCCATTTATTATGAACTTATAATCTTTCATTTTCAAGTTATAAATTTCTCATGTTATAATGCTTAGAACTCCATGGTGAATAAGCCCCTGATGTCTGCTTTATGGTAATAATATAGCTTTCCTTATCATGGATCTCATTAAGATATAGATAAATAGCAAGGGCAATAGCTGCATTTACGTCACCAGGAATTTCATCAGTTTTTTCCTCTTGATCGGCCTGCCCCGGTCTTACCGCTTTACGTCTTACTGAAAAGCTCAGTATATAGGGAAGTAAATATTTGATGAACAAATAAATTACCAAAATTGCTATAAAGACTATGGTAATCCCTGTAACAACGATTGTCATTGCCGAGTGATCTATTGTTTCACTGTTCAAATTAAGTAAGGTAACCTGCAAATTCATTCTATAAAGGAATATTGGCGTGTTTTTTCATCAATCCGGGGTCTTTTTTTGTGGCAAGAGTTCTCAGTGCCCTTATTATTCTGAATCTTGTGTTTCTGGGTTCAATTACATCATCTATGTACCCATAACGGGCTGCTTCATAAGGATTGGCGAACTTCTCCCTGTATTCATTCTCTTTAGCCTCTATATATTTTGCTTTTTCATCAGGGTCGGATATTTCAGTTATGTTTTTGCCTTCTAGAATCTCAATAGCTCCTGAAGGACCCATTACAGCAATTTCAGCTGATGGCCACGCGTAGTTTATATCACCGCGGAGCTGCTTTGATGACATCACACAATGTGCTCCGCCATAAGATTTTCGCAAAGTGACTGTAATTTTTGGAACAGTTGCTTCGCTATACGAATATAATAATTTAGCTCCATGCTTTATAATACCGCCAAATTCCTGAGCAGTACC
>DAONXX010000146.1:0-2985 GCA_035414025.1 Bacteroidales bacterium
AACAGGGATCGTTCCTGATGTTACAATAGCTATTAATGGTACCCCAATACCTGCTGATGACAAATACGGTATTTCATTCAAAGCCTATGAAAACACACTCGAAAATATTTCGGAATTAAACATGGTCAAATTTTATCTCAGAATGTTTGGAGATAAAAAGACATACAAAAAGAATATTGACAGGATTCCTCACAGGTCAGTAAAATCTCTTCATGATGAACTCAGGTGGTTATATAACCGAATTATGGAACAAAAGGAACCTGGCTTTAAATGGGATTATGCCGTATCGTGTGAAAAGGACAGGATTTTTCCCTCGGCTAATCTTATCAGTTACTGGAATAATGCTGTTTCAACAAAACATATAATCCTTAACCATTCACATTATTTATTTCACGAATGGCCGACCTTTCCAGATTTTATTAGATTTGTTACTACATTTGAAAAAAAGAAGACTAAAGCCAGACGCTTTGGAAAGAGCTAATGGTCTTCTTTTTAAAGGTCTTTAATCAATATGTTGGCTTCAGATCGATTGATGAGGTCATCAAACTTATCAAGCATCTCTACGACCCTGTGGTATTCCTTGCCTTTTACAAAGATCTGGTGTTCTGTTCCCTTCTTCTCAAGCTTATTGAGAATCCAGCTGATTGTCATCTTGTTAATATCCATAGCCGGTTGATATAATCTTTCAGTATGATCTTCATCATGAATGACCGATACCAGTTCAGCGTTGCTAAGATCCTGGAGGATGTCCCTTACAAGCCTTACAGGGATCTTAAGATTGCTTGCAATGTTTTCTGCACTCAGCGGCTTGCTGCCATCAGAGAAATTCCTGGTTATCATATTCATTATCATGATAACGAGTGCCCGTTTCTGATAATGACTCACATTAAGGGCTTCTGATTCGTATTCATATCTTGAAAGGTTTTGGTTTGCAAATGAAACTTCTGCTCCTAACAAAACTATAAGCCAGCTGCTCTGCAGAAAAACAATAAAAAGAGGAATAGCTGCAAAGCTGCCATAGATTGCACTGAGCCGCGATATCCCAAACTGAAGGTCAATATAAATCCATTGCAGAAGCTGAAGAATTGTCCCCGAGATAATCCCTGAAACTAAGGCAGGCAAAAACTTAACTTTGGTATTTGGCAGGGTCATGTAAACAATAGTCAAAACTATCCAGAATATAAAATACGGGATAACCTTAACAAAGAAACTTACTATGGGTTTAAAAAAGTCAAGAATAGCAACCCTGTTCATGAAATCTGACAATTCAGTTCCTATAAAAACGGTTACACTGCTTGCAGCTATCAGAAAGACAGGGGCAATGAGCATAAGGGCAAGGTAATCAGTAAATTTGCGGTACCAGGGCCGTGATGAACGTATCTGCCATATTTGGTTAAAAGAGCTTTCAATCTGATCCAGAAGCGACATGACAGCCCATAAAAGAACTATTGCACCAATGCCAGCGAGATATCCCCCCCTCGTCTGACTTATTGCTGTCTGTGCTTTTTCAAGAAGCCAGCTAAAAAATTCCGGATGTGTTTGCATCTCTTTTATTATCAGCTGTTCAAGGTTTTGATCCAGTCCGAAGCCCTTGGCGATAGCGAATGCAATTGCAATTACCGGTATTATGGAAATGAGAGTATACAGGGTCAGGGATGATGCCCTGAGCTGTACCTTGTCATTGGTAAATCCTCTTGCAGCAAGAATAGCAATCCTTAATTGCTTGATAAGAAACAGTTTGCTCTTTGAGATGTCAGCCAGTGGTGTATGCCATATGGTATCATTCAGAGATTTTACCTTTTGAAGAAGCCATGGAATTGATTTTGCCATATTGGTATATTTTGATGTGCCGGTGGGCAAAAATACAAAATACCTGAGGGTGTGTTACAAAATAATTCTTGTTTATTGATTATGAAACCTGTTAAAGGTTTATAACATGACCTTTATTGCTTTTATTATACGATAAAAACAAAATATTAGCTATTTTTCGTGAAGTAAAAATCAAATATGGAAATTGAGATACTTGAATTCACTGAGGGAGCGAAAAGAGCACAAGGGCTAACAGTTATTATTGATGTATTCCGTGCCTTTTCAGTGGCATGTTATGCATATGATGCAGGTGCTTTGAAAGTTATTGCTACTGGAGAAGTTCAGAGAGCTCTGGAATTGAAGAATGTATACAAAAACGCCATTTTGGTAGGCGAAAGAAATGAGAAAAAGATACCTGGATTTGATTTAGGCAATAGTCCCACTGAGATCCTCTCTGCTGAAATGACAGGAAAAATCATTATCCATACGACAACTGCAGGCACAAATGGGCTCATTAATGCAAAAGGTGCAGAGACTATACTTGCCGGCAGCCTTGTCAATGCAGGTGCTGTATCACGATATATCAGAGCTTTGAACCCTGAAAGGATTTCTCTTGTTGCCATGGGCTACAGAGGAGAAATATCAGCGGAAGAAGATTTATTGTGCGCAGAAATCATTAAAGCTAATCTGGAAAACAGAACCATGAATGTTGATAAGCTTGTCCGGGATTTGAAAGACAGTTCAGGTAAACGGTTTTTCCTTCCGGAAAACATATCGTTCTCCCCTCCCACCGATTTCTTCCTTTGTACAATGATCAACAGGTTTGATTTTGTTCTGAAGGCTGTCATGCGATCTGACGGCAATATTGAACTGGAGCCTATTAAAATCTAGATGTCTTCAGGAGTTTTGAAGAAAGGAATAAGTCCTTTTCTCCTTGAATGTATTTCCCTGTATGTACAAAACATACTTATTTTGTAGAATCTTAACAACTTGAGGGAAGGATCTGATGAATCAAGATGTCGTTCCATCCTTTCGCGATATTTAATGAACAAGCTTGCAAAAACCCTGGTCAGACGCAGGAATCTAAGACGGTTATAGTATTTAAGCAAAGTCACCGTTTCTGAAAATGTTCTTAAATCCGTTACTATATCATAGAGTTTGCTAAGATTCTCAATA
>DAONXX010000147.1:0-2916 GCA_035414025.1 Bacteroidales bacterium
ACCTCTATATCATAAGGTTTTGCATCGAAGAAAGCTATTTTAAGTCCTTGTTTATCCATATATTGTTTTATTGTCAGTTAAATAACAAAATATGAATGTTTTTGTTCGAATACTGACAGGATCATAATTAACTGATTTCTCATGAGATTAATGTTTTTACCAGAGGAATCTGATTGAATTTATACTTACTGTTATTAAATTTATACGGAAAACAAATTATTCATCAAATGGAAAACAATATAACACGCAGAAGATTTATCTTCAAAACAGCAGCCGCAGGAGCATTTACACTCCCGTTAATCCCCGGATATTCCCGCCCTGGGAAGGTTAAAGAAATTACGCCAATGATCATAACAAGTCATTCCAATCAAACCGGCCAGGACGCAATGGTTGCAGGATGGGAAGTGCTTAAAAACGGAGGGAGTGCGGTTGATGCGGCAGAAAAAGCTGCCAATGTTATTGAATCAGATCCTGAAGATACAAGTGTTGGATTAGGTGGCTTGCCAAACGAAAACGGAGTTGTACAACTCGATGCATCCTTCATGGATGGAAAGACCTATTCAGCTGGTGCTGTAGCCTGCCTGGAAGGCATCAGAAATCCCTCATCCGTGGCAAAACTTGTAATGCAGCGTAGCGACCATGTTCTACTGGTAGGGCAAGGCGCCCTGGAATTTGCCAAAGCCCATGGATTCACCCAGGAGAATCTCCTTACTGAAAAAGCCCGCAAAATATGGCTAAGATGGAAGGAAGAACTCAGCGATGATGATGACTGGGGAATTCCTGAACATCTTAAGGATATTACAGACAAGGAAGCATATTTCAGGGATTTCCCTGAAATTGAATATCACTATGGCACCACAAATGTGCTGGCTGTAGATATGTACGGTAATGTCGCCGGCTGCACAACAACAAGCGGATTGAGTTTTAAATTAAATGGAAGGGTCGGAGACTCTCCTATTATTGGTGCCGGACTTTATGTTGACAATGAGGTTGGTGCTGCAGGAGCTACTGGCCGGGGTGAAGATGTTATCAAATCATGTGCATCATATTACATTGTACTGAAAATGAAGAAAGGCCTCTCACCACAGGAGGCATGTGAGGACGCCCTGAAAATGATAGCCGGAAAATACAAAAATGTGAATCCCACGTTCTTCCCCAGCGAAAAATTCGTTGCAATAAATAAATACGGTGATATAGGCTGTGCTTCAATGAAAGGGGAAGGACATCCGCTGATGTCAGTTATGACCAGTTCAGGCCTCAAAAAATATGAAGGCAAAACTGTTTACCCGGAAAGACGTTAAAAGAGAGGCCACAACTCCCCGGTTTTGTCATTTTTTTTGCAACCCGTGAAATTAACTACAATTATTATCAGATAATTACGTTAATTACTTTAACAGGCTTTACAACCAGTTACTGATATATCTTATAACAAACTGACATGAAGCGACTTTCGTATATTTGTTTGGTATTGCTGGCATCATGTGCCACGACTCAGCAATTATCAATTCAGGAAGACAAACTGCTTCTTACCAGAAAATATGTGGGTAATTTCATGGAATACAGGCAACATATACCGGAAAAACTGGGAGAACCTAACCTGATCTGGATTAAAACGTCGCTGGACAGTACTTATGGCAAATTTTCAGCTTACGGACAGAAATGTGATTTCATGGTAGGCGATAGATTATATATCAAAAGATCTTATTTTTCGCCAGGAAACTCAATAGGCTACTGGCTTTATCAAATTGAATCGGATGACAACAAGGCCTATTACAGGCTCAGTGATTTCCAGCACGACCGCCAGGTATTGGTACAGAATTGGTTCTAAGCATCCCTTGTATCTCTTACAGAGAAAGTTATATCATTTCAGAAAATACTATTCCACGAAAAAAGTCTGGTTTACTTACTATAAATAACTCTACTGCCGTAAAGCACCTGCCAGTTCACGTCATCTGAATATGGATCAGGCTGGTGTTTATCCGTAACTTTCCTTTCGATCTTTCTTATTACCGTTTTTGATCCCCTTCTCCCCTCGCCTTTTGTTCCTTCAACAAAATCAACATACGCAATAAATCTGTTTATACTGTTCGGCATAATCTCAGGTGTGCGGATAAACCCGACATCTTCATCACGTAGTGCATAATTATTGTGCCTCTTTTCCCAAACATCAACATAATGAACAAAGTTGTCAAGGCCGGAAAAAACAACCATACCATCGGAATCTGTGAATCCCTCGATGATCATATTAGTTTCCCTGTCCCAGTCGACCAGGGTTGGGTAAAGCATAACACTAGCCCCTGATACCGGGTATTCCTCATAGTACTCCAGAACCTCTATTTCAAGCAAAGTAGGAATTCTGACGTCTATTACAAGCGAGGCCTCATCGCTAAGGCCATTACGCGACCAGACAGTCAGTACAACCTTATAGGATCCGGTTGCCTTATAGCAATGGGATGGTTCCGGCTCATTGGAAATATATCCATCTCCGAAGTCCCATTCATAACTTGAAGCATTGTCCGATTCATTTCTAAACCAGACTTCCTCCCCTACTGTCGGATCACCCGGTGTTGCCGAAAAATATGCTTCCGGCGACATTTCACATGAAACGAGAATAAAAGGGAGAACTAACGTTGATAAAATGATCTTTTTCATTGCATTATATTGTTTCTTACCTGGTAAAATAAATTCAAATTGCGTGCCACTGTTAATTAATAAAGCTGAGAAAATGCTTAAAGCTGCATATCACATAATATTTTACGGATCTGTTCCTGTTTTTCCTTAAGCGCTATAATGGCATTATTCTGTTGAATTAGTTTTAATACAGTGCCAGTTAAGTGCAGGTATTCAAAAAAAAAAATCATTACATTTGCACTCCATTAAATACCAGAAAAAACTAATGATAAGAATTACTTTCCC
>DAONXX010000148.1:0-2846 GCA_035414025.1 Bacteroidales bacterium
TAAATATCAATTGTTTACAGATATATCTAAAAAATTAACGCATCACCAATGATAACAAACCTGTAATCAGCGTTATGCAAATCATTATAAACAAGGAGAACTTTAACACTAATGTCTTCATAACGAAGCCTCAGAATTGAAAATAAATAAATTGGCGGGCACTTCCACCAAAGAAAAGTATGACGACTACCAGACAGACATAGATGCCCCACCTGATCAAAAGACCATCAGAAGCATTAAACTGAAGCGGGTGACTTTTATGCCGCTTCACGAACTCGGCTAAAAGAAATAGCATTGCAAAGACAATCTCTTTTAGAGGAAGATCACCCGGACTGGTGAAAAGTGATGACGATAACATCCTTTGAATATAAGCGAAGGATGCATGAACTGACTCTGAACGAAATATCACCCAGGTAATTACAATGAAGAAGAAAGTCAGCAAGCCCTCTGTTATCAAAAGCCATATATTGTCATTGGTTATTTTCAGTTTTTTCAGAATACGCTTTCTGGGTTTAGCCTGGATTCTGTATAATATCAACATCAAGCCGTGCAGCAGACCCCAGATCAGAAATGTGTAATTGGCCCCATGCCACAGCCCTGTCAGAAACCAGGTCAATAGACTGGCTATGATGTATATGAACAGGTCGGTCCTGATCAGAAGTACTTTATCAGTTTTGATTCTCCAGGATATTGAAAATGAAACAGGAAGGAATAGATAATCTCGAAACCAGGTTGTAAGTGAAATATGCCACCTCTTCCAGAAGTCTACGATGTCCCTTGCATAATATGGAGTTTTGAAATTTTGCATCAATCTGAATCCCAGCAAGCTTGCCGTACCTATAGCAATATGGGAATAACCGGAGAAGTCAGCATAGATCTGAATGGTATAGAACAGAGCTCCAACAAACAATGTGCTCCCATTCAAGGTCGGGTAATTGCTGAAAACTTGATCAACAAACGGAGAAATATTATCTGCTATAACAATTTTAACGAACAGGCCCCATAGAATCTGCCTCATACCATCAACAGCATGAGTGTACTCGAATTTTCTGGCAGACTTTATCTGAGGTAAAAGCGATGATGGGCGTTGAATTGGGCCTGCAAGAATTATCGGGAAAAAGCTAAGCGCTAGAAGTAAGTCAGGATAATCTCTTTCTGCTGATATTTGATCCTTATAAATATCCAATATATAGCTTATTGACAAAAAGGTATAGAAACTGATCCCCAGAGGTAATACGACTTTGATTGCCACGCCCTGAATCTGGTATCCAAAAAGTGCAACAAGGTCTATGAATCCATTGATGAAGAAATTAAAGTATTTAAAGAAACCCAGTACTCCCAGGTTTATGACTAATCCGACAATCAAATAAAACTTTTTATGCCAGTCTCCTCTGCCAGTTTCTATTTTTATGCCAATCAAATAGTTAAAAGTAGAAATAGAGGCGAGAAGTATGAGAAAACGCCAATCCCACCAGCCATAAAAGACATAGCTGGCAGCCAGCAATAAAAGATTCTGAATCCTGCCTGAGGACTTGAGTTGCCAATAGATGAGAAATACTATCAGCAAGAAGAATGCAAATTCAATGGAGTTAAACAGCACGTTCTCGAATGATTAAGGCAAGGTCAGTGACAAATGGCAAGGCAAGGTTTTCCATATCCAATGGTGAATCAACCCCGGGTTTTTTATAATCTCCAGTAAAAGTCGAAACATCGGCATTTTTTGCCATCGTTTCTCAGCTACACTGTAAAATTAATATAATCTTTTGTCGGGTTTTCCTTTGCTATAATCTTGCCCGGACTCCCTATTACAATTGAATGATCCGGAACATCAAAATTCACAAATGTATTAGGAGCAATCAAGACATCATTGCCAATTATGATTTTCCCCACAATAATTGATCCTGCTCCGATCCAAACATTATCTCCGATTATTGGTCTGCCTTTTCTTTCCCCGGCTATACCTCGTCCTATGGTGACACAATGACTTACATTACAGTTGCTTCCCATTTTAATTGGGCCTATGATTACCGGGCTGCAATGACTGGTGAGATAAAAACCCTTCCCGATCTTTGCATCAGGATTTATTTCGAAGCCGTATTTAAAACGATATCTTCTTAAGAACATCCTATAAAACAATGAGCAAAAGGATAATCCAGGGTGCTCTGAGACCTTCCTGAAAAAATAAGTGTAGCGGAATCCCGGATATTTCAATCCCTTAATAAGTCCTTTGGTGCCCTTAAGACCAAAATGTCGAAAAAGGTCAGTTGCTATCAGACTGTTCATGGCAAATAATTATTACTTGTTGGGAAATAATGCAAGGGTTATTTCATTAGGGTGAAGTTTACAACAGGTGCTCTGTATGTCTGAAGAAAACAGACTGACGCATCCTCTGACACAAAATGTGAAAAACATAGGCAAATGGCAACATTATTCCATAAACAAACCAGAATAATGTATAGGAAACTCAGGGAAAGAATATACTTAATACCCTTCTTGTAATTACCACCTTCCTCCTGTGAGTCAAATATCTTCAGATATCTTGTTAAAGTACCCATTAAAAACCTATTCCTTTTCTGATCAGATTATCATTCCGGCTTTTTCGTCAGTATCAATTAACTCTATGTTTGTTCCATTTTTTGCGAGCATGAATGCTATATGATGATTGTTGAATGCCTCTCCCGGTTGTGGAGGAACAAGCATCAGCAACCCTTTCTCCTTCAATTCACTTATCTTCTTATTCATATCCTCAACCCTGAAGCAAAGATGATGGAAGCCTCCTCCCCTGCTCACGAAATTTATCAGTGACTGGTTTTCTTCAGTGGGTTCAATAAGCTTTATCAAAATGC
>DAONXX010000149.1:0-2754 GCA_035414025.1 Bacteroidales bacterium
TATTTTTCCCATCATCAGCTGCATTGGCTTTACTGATGATACTATCACCTCAACTATCCTGCTTGTTTTTTCTTCGATAACGCCCCTCATAACCTGCGAACCAAATATGAAAACAAGCATATACATTAATAATCCGCCTATATATGCCAGAGCCATTGCAATTCCAGTACTTGTTTCCTTTACCTGGCCGGTATCATCAATCTTGATTGTCTGAACAGAAACCTGGGTATTTATATTCTTAATTATATTATCCAGATCCTGAATATTATATGCCAGAAGTTTTTGTTTCTCTATCTCTTTTTTAAGAGAACTGTTTATGTGGTCAATAAGACCTATCGGTGGTGTCTTTTTTGAGATCAGTTGAATTGCATTAGGAATATTAACCAGTTCAGGGGAGATATACAGGATGCCATAATAACCCTGTTCTTCAAAGGTCCTTTTCAGTTCATTTACATTGGTGTTTTCAAGGTATACATATTGGGCATCATTTGTATTGGGAATTACATCCCTGAACAGGTCAGAGCCATCTTCAATAACTGCTATCTTCTTGAACTCTTTGTCCTTGTCACTCATCATGAAGATTATAGGAAGAATGATAATAGCAGCCATAAAGATCGGAGCGAGAATCGTCATTATTATAAATGATTTCTTCCTCACCCTGGTGATATATTCTCTCTTGATAATAACAGATATCTTATTCATTTTTAGGGATATTCTATTAATTGCGTGATTTAACGACCCTGATGAATATTTCGTTCATTGACGGACGAAAGGGGTTAAAAGACAGTATCTCTCCTGACTGCATCAGGAAATTCAGGATATCATTTGTTAAAGTTTTTCCCGAGGTTTTGATCCTTAGGGAGGTATTACCGTTTTCAGACTGTTGATTCAGCACACTGAAGAGGTCATTGCGCCCCGGGCAGACATCACCCCTCAGTGTGACATCAAATTCATTACCTCCCCACTCGCTTCTTATCTTGTTCACACTTCCCTCCAGGATTGTGTGGGCTTTGTTTATCAGTGTTATATTATCGCATAATTCTTCAACTGACGACATATTATGTGTCGAAAAAATAATCGTAGCTCCTCTTTCCCTGAGGAAAAGTATTTCGTTTTTGATAATATTTGCGTTGACAGGGTCAAAGCCAGTGAATGGTTCATCAAAAATTATCAGTTTTGGTTCGTGCAGAACAGTTGTAATGAACTGAACTTTTTGCTGCATGCCTTTAGAGAGCTCCTCAACCTTTTTCCCCCACCAGTCTATAATATCAAGTTTTTTGAACCAGTATTTAAGTCTTTTCATGGCTTCGGTTCTGGATAGTCCTTTAAGCTGAGCCAGATAGAGAGCCTGTTCGCCTACTTTCATCTTTTTATACAAGCCTCTTTCTTCAGGAAGGTAACCTATGAACCGGACATCATCCGGCATGAGTTTCTTTCCGTTCAGGAATAGTTCTCCCGAATCAGGGCCGGTAATCTGGTTTATAATTCGGATAAGGGTTGTCTTTCCTGCTCCGTTGGGGCCGAGCAGTCCATAGATGCACTGTTCAGGAACTGAAACACTTACATTGTCAAGTGCCGTAAAAGAACCGAACTGCTTAACAATGTTTTTCGCTTCAAAAAGTGGCATAATTAAATTAGGTTTTATCTAAGATAATTGATAAAGGTATACAAAACTTGGATAAATGATTAGATCACTATTCAAAATAACCTTTCATTCTTTCGAAGAATCCCTTATCATTCTTGTCGGGATTAGGTTTGAAAGATTCCGATTCCCTGAATTTTTCAATTAGTCTTGCCTCTTCTTTTGAAAGATTTTTAGGAATCCAGACATTCACATTTACAAGCAGGTCACCTTTCCCATAGCCATTTACATCAGGAAGTCCCTTGCCCCTGAGCCGTAGTATCTTGCCTGGCTGAGTTCCGGGCTCAATCTTTATTTTGACATTATTATCGACTGTCGGCATTTCAACCTGGGCTCCCAGAATTGCATCGGGAATGCTGATGAATAGGTTGTATATTAAGTCGTTACCTTCTCTTATAAGTTCAGGGTGTTCAATTTCGTCTATTACGACAAGCAAATCTCCGTTCATTCCGCCTCTTCTTGCTGCATTACCTTTTCCACTTACTGTTATCTGCATACCTCTTCCTACACCGGCCGGGATATTGATTTTAATGATTTCTTCTTTCTGAATTATACCTTCTCCGTAGCATGATGCACATTTCTTTGTGATAGTTTTTCCTTCACCATTACAGGCAGAACAGGTTGAAGTAGTCTGCATCTGTCCCAGAAGAGTATTTGTAAGTCTCGTCACATGTCCTGATCCTCTACATGTTGAGCACGTTGAAAAACTACTTGAATCTGCAGCGCCTGTGCCTCCGCATTGAGAGCAGGCAACATATTTTTTGACTTTTATTTTCTTTTCGGTACCGTTAGCTATCTCCTGGAGTGTGAGGTTTACCTTAACTCTCAGGTTGGAACCCTTGTTCACGCGCTTCCCGCCGCGTCTGCTTCCCCCAAAAGCCCCGAATCCTCCAAAAGCATCTCCAAATATATCGCCAAAGGAAGAGAATATATCTTCCATTGTCATTCCTGCGCCCCCGAATCCATTACTGCTGCTCCCCATTCCGGCATGTCCAAAACGGTCATAGCGGGCCTTTTTGTCATCATTGCTGAGAACCTCATAGGCTTCAGCTGCCTCTTTGAAACTCTCCTCAGCTTTCTTGTCTCCGGGATTCTTATCGGGATGATACTTT
>DAONXX010000150.1:0-2672 GCA_035414025.1 Bacteroidales bacterium
ATATAAGATTCTTTGGATGAAAACTATCATTGTAGATACTGACTTTTGAGAAAAGAATTTTAATGTGTCGATTTTTAGCTATATGCTCCATATTGGCTTCTATGCAATAGGGCAAAAGAGTATCATCAGCGCCCAAAAACTTCACCCATTCACCTTTGGCTGCTTTCAGTCCCCTGTTAGCGTTAGCAGCAATTCCGGTATTTGTTTCGGAGCTTATTAATAATGTTCTTACAAATCGGCTATTGTTGCTGTCCAACCACCGCTTACAGACCTCCAATGTTTCATCGCCTGATCTATCATCTGTGATAATTAATTCAATATCGGGCCATGTCTGCTCACGAATACTATCGAGAGTTTCAGCAATGAAACATGCAGAATTGTAGGTAGAAATAATTACAGATACCAATGACATGGATATTACTTTTTTCTCACTTGGGATTAATCCGAGAGACAGTGTTTCTAATAGAAGCTTTAACAGAGTTCAAACGTCTCCTCCTTTCAAGAAGCTGTGCCTGAAGCTTTAACTCCTCCACATAAAAACTATTAAATCCAAATACAGGCCTTCGGTAAGCATGATCCGGAGGTTGTCCAAAGATGTTGGCCAGGAATGATTTTAAATGCTCCTCCCACTTTTGGATATTGTTTTCACTCTTGAATTTTTTACTGTGCAGCATGGCAAGATACTTTGTGTCATCACTGTCAAGAGAGATAATTTCTTCAATAACCCTTTCGATATCATTTTTATTTTCGAGCCTGACGAATGTCCCTGGTACGAAATCAAGATAAACTAGCGGATTGCCATAATAAACAGGTAGCGAGCATGCAATAATAGGTTCAAGCAGTTTTTCTGTCGTATAACCGGGTACGGAACTATTTTCGAATGCAATGGTAAATTTATAGTCCTTAATAAAACTCAGTTTATCCTTAACAGGCCCACCAATATTATTAAGATGCCTTCCACCGGAGTCAACTTTCCTGTATTTGCTTAATTCATTAAAAAAATGGTCACGAACCGGATCTGAATTGACATTATTGGAATACACAAAATTGCAAAATTTCCTTTTGGTCAGACTTTCATCCTCAGCTAACAATTGAGATGATTGGCTTTCACTTATAGATAGATTCTCGTAATGCCATTGATAATAAGCAAATAATGGATATCTCAGATACCTGTCACCGAATTCCAGGTAATGGAAGCCTATAGCATAATCACATAGATTAAAATCAGGGACCAGATTTTCACCTGTATAAAGAATCTTTACACAGTTATCATATTTGAGATGTTCCCTGCCATAGACAGAGAAGAAAAGGTAATCAGGCTTGTCGTGAATGACGACAGGAAAATGTCGCTCAAAAAACTTAAGGAAGAGGTTATTGGAATCAAAACCCGGCCAAAAATCGCAGAAATTAATTTTTATCATAGTCAGTTTGACGGTTAAACATAATGACTTCAGATCTGTTTCCTCCTGAAAACGGATGAAACAAAATCTTTTATCACAGGCTTCAGCCCCAATTTCTTATCCAGCTCAAGAAATGAATACAATGTTGCTGCTCCTAATACAATATACCAATTGTATACCTGACAGCTCCATTAAAAAAAATTGAAAGAACAAATACGGTGATTATAACCAATATACTGATAACAAATGTTCTTATAGTTTCCCCGGCGTATACAAAATGATATTTCCTGTGTGCAAAGTACAGGGTAATGGTCAGTCCGAAAACATAGCCCACTATATAAGAAACACCAAGTCCCTCCAAACCGTAAAACATGTATCCAAGAATATTTATTATTATATTGAATATCATTGCACTTATCTCTATACCGCCAAAAACTTTCAAATCACCTTTTGCCGGAAAAATAAACCCTACAGGCCAGACAAGACCTTTCAGGATTATCCCGATTACCATCCAGCTCGCAAAAGTTACCATAGGGAGGAACGCGGATGAATAAAGTAATCGTACCAGTAGAGGCAAGGCAACTATAAGGAATACAATTATGGGCATTAGTATCAAGAGTACCATTACAGCCTGTTGATTGACAAGTGCGGTTATCTTCTTATCATCGCTGTTTATAGATGATAGTCTTGGAAAATAGTCCGTGGTCATTGCAGCAAACACGAGACCGGTCGACTGCCCTATCACCGACCAGCCGGCATTATACAGACCCACCTGATCAACACCGCCGGTTCTGCTTATAAATGCATTCAGGATATAGCCTGTAAGAAAACCAATTATGCCTGTGACTGTTATTACAAGACCTAGTTTTACCATGTTCTTTCCGGATACAATTGTCTCCCTGAAAGACATTTTTACCGGTGGTATTTCTATTTTCTCCGCGTAAAACCAGGATAATATCAGTGATGTTGCTGCAGTAAGTATAAGAGATGGGACGATCCCTTTCACCCCAAAGAAATAGTATAGCGGGACGGATGTCAATAATCCCAGGAGGGAGCCCCATACACTGGCTCTCGCGAGATACTTCAATCTTCTTCCTGCCTGGAGAAGAGATCTCTGACCATTGCTTATCGTCTGCATGAGCATGGTGATTGACAGCCACACAAATGCCCATGTATATTCACTATTACCGAAGGTCCATTTGCTTAAAAGCGGTGCCAGGCTTGCTGTTACAAGCATGCCAAGAATACCTGCAAACCAGGACCAGCGGCGCA
>DAONXX010000151.1:0-2662 GCA_035414025.1 Bacteroidales bacterium
CAATATTGCAACACAGATGATGATCGATGCATTTCAAGATAAATATAATATGGCCCATGTTAATTTCTGGTGACAGTGATCTTGTTCCTCCAATAATAATATATTATCCGGCATATCGTTTGTAGATAAAAAAGTGAATTTATTTATGCTAAAATGAAAAAGCTATCAGGAATTATAATGAAACTCTTATTGATGTTGCTTATAGTTACTGTTAGTCTTGAATCATGTTCCAGGCGCAGCTTTGCATGTTATCACGGTCCCAACAGGATGCTCAGCAAGCCTCCAGAAACAAAGAAAAAACCAAAACCCAAATACAGGTACCCTGGTAAAAGGAGGAAAAACCATAATGCTCTTTTTTTACCTTCTGTACCATATAACTTGTTTTATAGTTCTGAAACAGACAGACCAGATACCTACCTTCACAATTATCCCTTCAGTTAAGCCCTAAACCGACAATCCTTCTCAATAGTTGTCTTGCGGTCTCTTTCAATGAGGCACATCGCCTATAATACATTATACATTATCTTGCGGTCCCTGCTTCCGAACACTAAACGCTTCAAGTTCAACCTTTTAACTTTCAACTTTTAACTTTTAACTATTTGTCGCTAAGTTCTCATTTATTTACAAACAATTTTTATAAAATGATTTGTTTTTTTCAAACATCGAGTAAATTTGTTACTCAATAACTGAACCTGATGCTCGACAGTCTAGTCACATCCCGAACCCGCATTAAGCTGTTGAAGAAGTTTTTCCTAAACAGTAGTACCAGGGCTCACCTTAGGGGTCTGGAGTCGGAGTTCGGGGAGTCATCCAATGCCATACGTGTTGAATTGAACCGCTTTGAAGGAGCCGGATTGTTAAATTCCTATACCGACGGAAACAAAAAGGTTTATCAGGCTAATTGCAGTCATCCCCTTTTTCAGGATATTCACAGCATTATATTAAAGGAGACAGGCATTGACCGTGTGATAGAGAAAGTCATACACCGGCTTGGCAATCTTGATTGTGTTTATCTCACCGGCGATTTCGCCCGGGGAAAGGACAGCCCCGTGATGGAGCTGATTCTTGTAGGAGCTGATATCGACCGTGAATATCTTGTCCGTAAAATTGTTCAAGCCGAAGAGATGGTTGGACGGAAGGTTAGTTATATTGTGCTCGAACCTCATGAGGCAGAAGAACACCTGGCGCATTTCCAGCCGGAGGAGCTTTTACCGCTGTGGAAATGTGACGGAGAGCAGTAAAAGGAGGTGGATGGGAGAGATGAGGTGAATGGGAGAATGGGAGAAGAGGAGAATGGGAGAAGGGGGGAAAGGGAGAATGGGGGAAGGGGAGAATGGATGAGATGAGGTGAATGGGAGAAGAGGAGAAGGGGAGAGATGAGTGAAAATCGAGGTGCTGAGGTTTAAACTTTGAACTTTAACCTTTAAACTTCAGCTAGTTAGCCAGACAACGTTCTGTGACTGACGGGGCGAAAGCATGTTAAAGTGTTTGTCGTTCAACGTTGCCTGATTTTTGGAAATAGAATGAAAGTCCTTAGATTTGAGGCTCTTGAAATATACAATAAAATATGCTTTTGGAAAACTCTGTAAATTGATATTTGAAATAAGTTCCGGACTCCCGGGGTAACGCAAATCCCGGCTAGCGGAGAACTATAAATGATAAGTCAAAAAAGACAAGCAAAGAAAACAAATAGTAAACCAATCCCGATAAACGCCACCCCATGAAGATAAGATACCACCTCACAGCAGTTATTATTCTGCTTTTAAGCGCCTGTACTTCCCAGGAGAAACTTGCTTACCTGAGTAATCTTCCTGAAACAGGTGGTGATTCCTTCACGATGGAGATCCCAAACTATAAGCTTCAGCCCCGGGACATATTGTATATCACTGCAAAGGCAATGACACCCGACGGGTCGATCAAGGATTTCCTGACATCCTCACAGTTGAGTCAGAACATGAATTACGGGCAGTCGGAAGCCGGTGGATATATTTACGGTTTTGATATTAACTCAGAAGGGAACATAATCCTTCCGGTAATTGGCACAGTTAAAGTTAGTGATCTCACTCTTGAAGAAACAAGGAAACTATTGCAGGCAAAGGCAGAACAGGTTTTCACAGGTGCTACAGTAGAATGCAAGTTGTTAAGTTTCAAATTCACCGTAATAGGGGAGGTCAATGGGCCGGGATCTTATGTTAACTATAATAATTACCTGACCGTTCTTGAGGCAATTGGTCGTGCAGGCGGTGTAAGCGATTATGGACGTCGCGATAAGGTACTGGTCGTTCGTCCAACAGATCAGGGAACCAGAACCTACAACCTTAATCTGCAGGATAAGAATCTGCTTTCCAGTGAAGCATATTTCCTTCTCCCAAACGATGTTGTCATAGTCGAACCTGTTAAACAAAAGATATTCAACCAAAACCTTCCAACAATCTCCTTCATTATTTCGACCTTCACCGGAGTGCTGACAACGACATTGTTGCTGATTAATTATTTTGGAAAAAGATAAGAACCATAAATCCTATGAACTCAAACCCCTCAAATAGCTACTACACTCTTCCCGATGAGGAAAGCATAGACTTCAAGCGCTACTTTTCCTTATTCCTGAGCAACTGGTACTGGTTCGCCATCGCCCTCTTCCTCGCCCTGAGCATTGCTTATG
>DAONXX010000152.1:0-2459 GCA_035414025.1 Bacteroidales bacterium
AACGACAATTACAAAGCTTATCAAATTTTAGAATCAATTTATCATAAAACTATAATAAAAATATTACTTTCTCAGTTTTTTTCTTATTTTGGCATGCTTTTATATATGATATATAAGTATTAGTATTACATAATAATACACTGTTGTTGTTAACATGAATTAAATATTTAAAATCTATGAAAAAACTATTATTTAATACTGCTCTTCTGATTGTAATCAATCTGATCTTTTCACAAGCTTTATTAGCTCAGGAAAACAAATCACCAGAGGATATTTTAGTTGGCAAATGGATTCTTACTGCTAAAGGTCTTGCTGTATATGACATACTTTTTTCGCTCGATGCTAAAAAAACTGATGGTATTCTTCATGCAGCGATCGGTATGCCCGGAACCGACGAAATACCAAATGAATTTCACAATGTTGTTTTAACGGACTCCTCTTTCTATGTTGAACTTGAATTTAATTCTTTTTATGTCCCAATGCCTATGACGATAAAAGTTGCAGATGAAAATAGTCTGTCAGGGGCCTTTTTTGGATATCCTATGATTGGGAAAAGAGAAGATCAGAAATAACTTAAGAAATAATTCCTTAATGAGGCCGTCTTAGAATCGATTGAGACGGCCTTTTTTGTAATTACAATCTGATGAAGTTTACTTAATTGACCGGGCTAAATAATAACTGTCAAATCTTTTTCTACTTTTGCTGCCCGTATATAAAAGACAGATGGAAGAAATCAGAAATGTTGCCGTAATTGCTCACGTGGACCATGGGAAAACTACTCTTGTTGACAGGATGCTTTACCAGGTTAAACTTTTCCGTGATAACCAGAAAATGGGAGAACTCATCCTTGACAGTAATGAACTTGAAAAGGAAAGAGGTATTACCATTCTTTCAAAGAACGTATCGGTACGGTATAAAAACATTAAGATCAACATAATAGACACTCCCGGTCATGCTGATTTCGGCGGTGAGGTTGAAAGAGTTCTCAATATGGCTGAGGGAATTTTGCTTATTGTCGATGCATTTGAAGGACCAATGCCACAAACCCGCTTTGTGCTCCAAAAGGCGCTGGAATTGGGACTCAAACCAATTGTTGTGATCAACAAGGTTGACAAGCCAAATTGTAAACCGGAAGAGGTTCAGGAAAATGTATTCGATCTTATGTATAGCCTTAAAGCGACAGAGGATCAGCTCGATTTTCCCACAGTCTTCGGCTCTGCAAAACAGGGGTGGATGGGACCAGACTGGAATGAACCTACATCTGATGTAAGCTTCCTGCTTGACACAATAATAAGGTTTATTCCTCCTGCAAAAGCGATTGAAGGTTCATTGCAGATGAGGATATCTTCCCTCGATTACTCTTCATATATGGGTCGTATCGCCGTTGGAAAAATCAAACGTGGAAGTCTGATCCCCGGCAGTCAGGTCTCCCTTATCAAGCGGGATGGAAGGATCCAGAGAAACACTGTTAAGGAGGTATATCTTTTTGAAGGACTGGGAAAAGAAAAAACAAAAAAACCTGTAAGATCCGGAGAAATATGTGCCATTTTCGGAATGGAAGATTTTGATATCGGTGATACAATTGCTGATTCTGAAAATCCTGAAGCTCTTCCCCTTATAAAGGTCGATGAACCAACAATGAGCATGATCTTCGCAACAAATACTTCACCTTTCTATGGCCAGGAAGGCACCCTGGTAACTTCACGCCAGCTCCGTGAGAGGCTGTTCCGGGAGACAGAGAAAAATCTTGCAATGAGAATTGAAGAGACTGATTCCACAGATGGGTTCATTGTATACGGACGTGGAATTCTGCATCTGTCAATTCTTATCGAAACAATGCGGCGCGAAGGATTCGAACTACAGGTAGGACAACCCACTGTGCTAACAAAAGAAATTAATGGCATAAAACATGAACCTATTGAAGCACTGACAGTCCAGACACCTGAATCTTTCGCTAGCAAGGTGATAGATCAGGTAACTCAGCGTAAAGGAGAGATACTTAATATTGAAATAAGTAATGACAGAGCCCGTCTTGATTTTAAGATCCCTTCGAGAGGCATCATCGGGCTCAGAAACCAGATACTTACAGCAACTGAAGGAGAGGCTGTTATAGCCCATCGTTTTGATTGCTATGAACCATGGAAAGGAGAAATGACAGTCAGACGTAATGGCTCATTGATTGCTATGGAAACAGGCACTGTAGCAAGTTATGCACTTGACAAGCTGAAAGACAGGGGTAAATTCTTTGTCTTACCGGGAGAAGAGGTTTACATGGGACAGGTAATAGGTGAATATACAAGACAGAGCGATATAACAGTAAATGTTATCAAAACAAAAAAGCTCACAAATATGAGGGCTTCAGGATCAGATGACAAAATAATCCTTGCGCCTCCAGTAAGGTTCTCACTTGAAGAAGCAATGGAATATATCGCTGTTGATGAATATATTGAGGTTACTCC
>DAONXX010000153.1:0-2419 GCA_035414025.1 Bacteroidales bacterium
CGACCCGAATATAATAATTTAAACAATTATATCTACTGATATAATGTTATGAAGATCTTTCAATTCTGATCCTGGCATCCACAACATTGATTGCTTCCATACTGCCAATCAGGGGATTAAGATCAATTTCTTTTATTTCCGTGGCGAATCTCAGAAGACTCGAAAGTCTAACGATTATTTCTGCGAATTTTTGTTGATTTATACCCGGCTTTCCCCTTGTGCCGCAAATGATACGATAACCTTTCAGGCTTTTTATCATTGATTCTGCTTCACGGAAAGTAAGTGGCGCCAGCCCTGAAGAAACATCATTCAGCACCTCAACGAAGATCCCCCCAAGTCCGCACAGTATTATATGTCCGAATTTTGGTTCATATTTGGCCCCTATGAAGAGTTCTGTTCCGCTTAACATCCTCTGTACAAGGACAGCTTTAACCTCAGGAATATCTTTCATCCTGCTGAATTCAGCTTCGAGATGGATCCGGTTCTTAATATTCAAGGTAACACCGTCTATATCAGACTTATGAACAGGGCCAACAACTTTCAGAACCAATGGAAATCCAAGTCTTTCAGCAACCGACAAGAGTTCTTTTCCGGAATGGACAAGCTCTCCATCAGTTACAGGGATGGCAGCAGCTTTCAGCAATTGCTGTATTACACAAGGCTCCTGGTAACCATCGGGAGCTTTCTCTATAATGCTCCTGATAAGGGGCACATCTATTTTTTCAAGAAATAATCTGTCATCTGCCGGATAAGGTGTATTTGATATTTTTGTCAATGCCCTGCCAAGAACTACTTCATCAGGAAAATTCACACGGCCTTTGGCCAGGAAATAATCGAGCTCTGTATGTGAGCTTGAAACGGAAGGCAGTATGGGAAACAGCGGTTTATTGCATTCTTCAATCTTGCGGTGCAGCAGATCATAAATAACCGGCATATCAATCATTCCGTTACTGCCGAATATAACTGTCATTCCGTCGATCTCCGGCATTTCCTTATCAACATAATCAATAACCCTGTCAAGCTGTTCACTTGTCGCTGTAGCGATCATATCAATAGGATTCGTGGCAGAAGCGCCGGGGTTCATCATGGCAAGCAGATTATCGTGATGAGCACCTGTTATCCTGGGTATATTCATTCCACCGGCAGAGAGAGCATCCGTAAGCATTACAGCCGGTCCTCCGGCATGTGTTATTATTGCAATGTTCCTTCCCTTAAGGGGCTTGTGAAAAAACACAGAAGCTACAGTAGTCAATTCCTCCCGTCCGGAACACCTTACTATCCCGACTTTACGGAAAAGAGCTTCCACAGCAGAGTCCGAAGAGGTAAGAGCACCTGTATGTGACAAAGCTGCCCTGCTTCCTGCTTCACTTATTCCGGCCTTAATTGCTGCAATCCTGCAGCCCTTTCGGATAAGAGAGGAGGCGTGGATAAGAAGCTTGTCGGGATCCCGGATACTCTCAGCATAAATCAGCTTAACAGATGAACTGGAAACCGGATCATAGGTATTGTCCCAATATTCGAGAACATCTTCGACACCTGTTACGGCACTGTTGCCAACAGAGAAAACACTCGAAAATTTAATGCCTTTAGGTATTGCCGATTCAAAAATAAAAACTGCTGTTGCCCCTGAGCCTGAAACAAGATCACAACCTCTCCTGTCAAGCCTGGGAACCGGTGTGGTGAATATACCGTTATAAGCGGGAGTTATAACCCCGATGCAATTGGGACCGATCAGGGTGGCTCCCGAACTTCTTATCAGACCGGCTATCTCATCCTCAAGTTTTTTACCCTCTTCACCCAATTCGCTGAATCCTGCCGATATTATAATGAAAGCTTTAGTGTTCTTTTCCCTTAACAGCTTTTCAACTACCTGAAAGCAGTATTTTGAAGAAATAGCAAGGAAAGCAAGATCTGTTTGAGGCAAACTGGCAATATCACGATAAGATTTAACTCCCTGAACACTATCCCGCTTTGGATTTAACACATAAAGCTCCCCTTTGAATTTTCCGTCAATAATATTTTTCAGGATTCTTCCTCCAGGTTTGAAAAGATTGTCAGACCCTCCCACAACAGTGATACTGGCGGGATTTATAAGTTTATCATTTATCATAACAAAATGAGGAGTGAATTAAAAATTTAACTAATCCGGAATCAGGCAGATCTCATAAACCGGCAAATCTCTTCAGGAAAACAAGATTATTAGTCACAATATATAAATAAAAATCTGACATATAGTAACTTAAAAAACACATCCCTGTATCGGCATGTAAAGCAAGATAATAAAAAAACATGACCAAACAGAACCTGTCTCATATCCAGGCAACTGAGCATTCAACTTATTTCACTAAATAACAATTAATATTTTATCATGATTAAAAATTTTTAATGTCTTTGACCCAAATATTTGAAATAATCAAAA
>DAONXX010000154.1:0-2414 GCA_035414025.1 Bacteroidales bacterium
AATTAAAGAAGTTGTTACGCCCCGGGAACTTCAAGAATTCATTTACCTTCCAGAAAAAGTACATAAGGATGATCCAAACTGGCTTCCTCCTATTTATATGGATGAGAAACTGCTTTTCAATAAGAAAAAGAATAAATTCTACAAATATTCTGACTCAATATTGCTTCTTGCCTGGAAGAATAATAAACCTGTAGGCCGGATAATGGGAATTATCAACAGGAGGTACAATGACATCAACAAAGAAAATCACGGACGCTTCTGTTTCATGGAATGCTATAATGATAAAGAAGTCTTTCATGCGCTAATTGAGAAAGTCGAAGAATGGGCAAGGAATAGCGGAATGACAATGCTTGTAGGGCCGCTGGGATTTTCCGACAAAGATCCTCAGGGATTTCAGATAGAGGGTTTCAAATATCCTCAGTTCATAATGTCTGCCACAAACCTGCCTTACATGCCGGCAATGATTGAGGAAAATGGCTATACAAAGAAAGTTGATCTTGTTAACTACCTTGGGAATATTCCCGAAAAACTACCAGAGGTTTACATAAAAGTGCTTAACAGGCTTGAAAAGAATGAAGAATATAAAATAATTGAATTCAATAAGAAAAAAGATCTTAAACCATTTATCATACCGGTACTGGAACTTATGAATGAGACCTTTTCGGAAATATATGGTTTTGTACCGCTGAAAGATAATGAGAAAGAGGAATTTGCGAACAGATATCTTAGCATCCTTGACCCGAAATTCATAAAGATAGTCAGCAATGAAGAGGGATTAATAGGATTTGCTATCGGGATGCCTGATATAAGTGCAGGGATTAAGGCATGCCGGGGAAGGCTCCTGCCCTTTGGCATTTTAAAAGTAATGAGAGAATCAAGGCGATCCAAGAAACTGCTAATGATGCTTGGCGGTGTTAAGAAATCTTATCGTGGCAAAGGCATCGATGTTCTGTTGGGTGTTAAGATACTTCAGTCAGCAATAAATCAAAAAATGGAAGTCCTTGACAGTCATCTTGTTCTTGAAAACAATACGAAAATGAGAAGTGAGTACGAAAGGGTCGGCGCAAAGGTCGTTAAGAAATACCGGATATATCAGAAAGCCCTATAATCCCCACGGGTTAAAACCTGAAAATAAAAGAAAATCCCAGCAACTCCTTGAACTGAATCCTTGAAGTTTTCTTCGGTTTTCCATCAGGACCAAGTACAGGGTTATTCTCTTTATCATACTCAATTGTCTTCGTATCATCATCAAAGATTAGATGGGTATTAACCCTTACGTCGGTGAACCAGTTAAGGCTGGCAGTCAGGATCATCTCCCAGTCAACATCAATGTTCTGCGGATTATGCGTATAATTTGTAAAGAGCTGCAGACGGTTTGTCATAGTCACAGTTCTGAAAGGCTGGAATTGATGGCTTATAAGGAAGCTCATTCCAGGCTCATGTTTGGATTTCTTATCAGCCAGTATACCATAAATTGTCTGGTCTATTCTGCTCGTATCCGGAACAAATGTTCCCTTATATGAGAGAGGTGAGAAATTGATAGAAGTTTTTTTGTCTGGCTTATAATCCAAGCCGAAGCCAAGAGTCAGGATGCCGGGATTAAGAAATTTTGACACTGTAATCTTAGTGGTATCAGTATATTTAAAGCCTTTTGATATCTGGGTTTTAAACAACATTACTGCACTGAAATCAAATTTTCCAAAAGCTTTATGGTTTATCTTGGAATTTGTCTCAAGCAGGTCAAGGTTTGTTCTCAGCCCATTCGCAGTAGTTGCTATAAGACCGTATTTGAGTCGTGCAAAATTACTTGATGTTACCTTATATGCTTTATTATTATAATCGGCATAGCCTGTCAGGTCAAGTGTAGAGGAGATACTGCTTTCACCTCCCTTGACCCAGTTTGAAAGAGAAGCCTGGTTAAGGGCAAATGATGCTTCTGTTCTGTATTTCCACAATTCAGGCTTTACAATAATACGCTTGGCCTTCAACAATGAAGACCTGTCTGTCTGCTGCTCCATTTCAATCTTCACATTCGAGTTGAATGCCTGACCTGCCGGGCGGAGGAACCGAACTCCATGTTCCAGATAAAGTCCGATAGTATCTCTTGATTGTGCTCCTATCCATACTGTTACCGAATCATTCATTTCATTCCTGAGCCAGTATCTATGCATCTTCCCAGACATTGAATTAAGCCATACAGGAATTGCCCTGTTTCCAAGGCCGGTAAAATTCACTAAACTGGAGTCCCTCATTGCGAGGTAATTTAGCAGGGAGCTTACTGCCGCTCTTGCAGAATCGCCTTCGAATTTTGTTTCTAATGAAAAAGGTAAGAATACCCCGGTCGTATCCGTCTCTATATAGGGAATAGAATCTGTTACAAAGGGTAAAATTGCCTCGTCCCTATCCGTCTTAGC
>DAONXX010000155.1:0-2406 GCA_035414025.1 Bacteroidales bacterium
TTAGTTTTTTATCAATATTTTGGAACACCTAAAGGCAGCTGGTCAACGCGCATGTATGAATTTTGCCGCCGTTGGGTAAAAAAAAGTCATCATGTCACTGTTGTTACTGCCCCGTATGAAAAGTCTGACATTAAAGCAGAACGGTTCATAACCAGGAAGAATTTCGACGGCATTGATCTAATAATAATTAACTCCCCTGATTCAAACAGGAGATCAACATTCATCAGGGGGATGAGTGCAGTCCGCTTCGCTTTTATCTCAACATGGTATGCATTGACCATGAAGTATGATGTGGTACTTGCCAGTTCAGGTCCGATTACAGTTGGTATTCCTTCACTCTTGGCAAAATGGCTCAGAAGGAAGAAAATGGTATTTGAGGTGCGTGACTTATGGCCTCAGGGTGCTGTTGAACTCAATAAAATTAGAGGGAATTTTCTTATAAAATCCGCCTACAAATTTGAAAAAGCCTGTTATTTGAATTCCAGCCTTGTGGTTGCAGCCAGCAAGGGGATGAAAGAGTCAATCAATGAACGATACAGTTCTGTACAGCCCTTGGTAATACCAAATGTGGCTGATCTTACTTTATTCGCCAATTGTCGTGAGAGATTATCGGAGGAAGGCGGCGACAAAGAAGCAAAATGCTTTATTTATGCTGGCTCACTCGGTCTGATGGATGATTTTAAGCAGTGTATTGATGCAATGGCTTTAGTTCGAAGGAGTGATATAAAGTTGGTTGTAATTGGAGATGGGGCGGAACGCAGTGATCTTGAAGCAAAAGTTAATAATCTGGATTTAAAAAATGTTGAATTCATTGGTCTGATCCCTAAAACTGAGTTAATAAAATGGTATTCAAAAGCATATGCATCTATATTAACAGTTAAGGATAATAATATCATTCAAACATTTTCTCCGAATAAAATGTTCGATTCTCTTGCTGCCGGGGTACCAATAATCCAAAACAGTGCGGGGTGGATAAAGGAGATGGTTGAAATGAATAAATGCGGATTAAACGTAGAGCAGAACAATCCTCAATGTTTTGCTGATGCAATTACCTATCTGGCTGATCATCCTTCAGAAAGAGATGTTTACGCTCAAAATGCTTTTCGCCTTGCTAAGTCAGAATTTGATGTCGATATACTAGCTGAAAAATATATTTCCGCCATTTTGGCGCTATAAATGAAAGAATTTTTAATTACCGGAGCCAACGGCTTTCTTGGTAAATACATAGTCGATGCTGTAAGTAACCTTGGTTTCAGGACACTTGGTCTTTCAGGGTGCGATTATAATTTAGACCTCTCTGCCATGGTTCCTGAATTTACGGAGAGTTTCAGCAAGGTTATTCATGCAGCAGGATTAGCTCATATACAGGCTGGATTAAACAAATCAGCCCAAAGATTCTTTGAAGTTAATGAGACAGGGACGGCGAACCTGCTTGACAGCCTGGAGAAGGTTTCTCCTCTGCCGATGTCGTTCGTTTTCATAAGCACTGTAGCAGTGTACGGGCTTGATGAGGGAGAGTCTATTGAAGAGACGGCCCCTCTTAATGGTAGTTCTCCTTATGCTCTAAGTAAAATAAATGCTGAAAATCTTGTAAGGAAGTGGGGCCAAAAGAATAATGTCAACACACTAATACTTCGTTTGCCACTTATTGCCGGTGCTCATCCTCCGGGAAACCTGGGGGCTATGATCAGAGCTATAAAACGAGGGTTTTACTTTCGTATCGGTGATGGCAGTGCAAACCGGAGCATGGTGCTGGCTGAGGATGTGGCTGGTTTTATAGCATCCTGCGAAGCCTATTCAGGCACATATAACCTTACAGATGGCTGTCATCCGAGTATTAAGGAGTTGGATAAAGCTATTGCATCACGACTTAACACAAAAATCAAAAAAATTCCCTCTTCACTCGTTAAATTCGCTGTCAGGGCTGGTGATTTTCTTCCCATTATTCCGATTAATTCAGTAAAGTATAAAAAACTGACTTCGTCACTTACTTTCTCTGATACAAAGGCACGTAGAGAGATTGGCTGGCAGTCGAGGTCTGTGGTTGATAATCTTGAAGTTTAGCTTGGTTCTGTTGGAGAAAGTATCTTTAAAATCGAAGCGTAAGAATACTTCTTGAATTCGTAACTGAAAACAAAGACAAACAGATTGGTAGTGATCAAGGGAAAGGTAAGAAAATTATTCACCATCTGCTTACTTCAGGGACACTAACCGAAAAGAATCTGAATCAGACCTGAAATGACAAAAAATACCCCAATCCCTTCGGAGATACGGGCAATCCATTTCAGTGCTTATAGTTTTTTGGATTGAAAAGATAATGACAAAACCAAGACTGCTCTTCTTTATTATACTTATCGTTGTTATCGTAACATACATCGTCGGATGCAGAAGGGCGGGAACTTGGCT
>DAONXX010000156.1:0-2337 GCA_035414025.1 Bacteroidales bacterium
GCTTTCCGAAACACGCGGCATCGGTATGTTCGGCAGATATTGAACAGACCTGGCCGGATATCATGGCACAGGCAAGGAACCAGAGGCATAGCGATAAAACCAGCCTCATGGTAACAGATGCCCAATAAATAACAGGCCCTGGCCTGCATGGATAAAATGGGATCATAAAAAATCAGCAACGAGACATGACTAAATTATGAAAAAAGATAAATGAAAGCAAGGAAATCAGGCGATTTATTTTTCATCACATAGTTCAGCATATTGTCTTGTCCCTGTGTCTGTTCCGGCAAACCCTGCATATCATACAGATCATGGCCTGAACTCAGGATAGCATAATATATACCCGCCCGGGTATATTTATATTGAATAATTTGATTTTTATACCCGAAAAGGTATAGATACATCAATTATTATTATTTTTATACCCGAAAAGGTATAATAATAAGATGGAACAGACTCCAATGACATTGTCCGACTTTCTTAAAAATAAAAGGAAGCAATTAAATCTGACTCAACAACAATTGTCTGAGAAAGCTGGTGTAGGATTACGGTTTATCCGTGATCTTGAGCAGGGTAAAACGACATTAAGAATGGATAAAGTAAATCAGGTATTGAAACTCTTTGGTCAGGAACTGGGACCACAGCCAATAAACCGTGAAAAACTTTTAAGTAAATGAGAAAAGCAAAAGTCTACATGTACGATGAACTGGCTGGTTTTTTGACTGAATCGGAAGAAGGTTATTCATTTGTATATGATACAAAATATTTGACCGGATCATTGGCCAAACCAGTAAGTTTAACTCTTCCTTTACAGGACAAGCCTCATGTAAGCAGGACAATGATTCCTTTTTTTGATGGCCTGATTCCTGAAGGCTGGTTACTGGAAATTGCTGAAAAAAACTGGAAATTGAATGCCCGTGACCGCATGGGCTTACTTCTTGCATGTTGCAAGGATTGCATAGGTGCAGTCAGTATCGAAGAAGATAACTCATAATTTCAGAGTATGAGAAGGTGCTTATTTTGTTATGAACAGCTTGGGGAAGAAAAATCGGAATTCCATGGTTCTTGCTCCGGGAAAATATTCGGGACACCCAATCCTCCTGAATTGCCCTATTCAGAAGATCAAATGTTACAGCTTGCAGAAAAGGTCATTAAAGCTCAAACAACAGTAACAGGAGTACAACCAAAATTATCTTTACATCTTGAGAAGCTTGCAAGGAAAGACGAACCCCAGCGGTTTACAATAGTGGGACTCTGGGGAGGGTATATTTTGAAACCACCTGCAACACAATACAGGTTTCTTCCTGAAATTGAAGATCTCACAATGCATCTTGCCGAAATTTCGGGAATAGATGTAGTACCTCACTCCCTGATCAGGCTGAAATCCGGTAAACTTTCATACATAACCAAACGGATTGACAGGATAAATGAGGCAAAGATTCATATGGAAGATATGTGCCAGCTGACAGAAAGACTGACTGAACATAAATATAATGGTTCCTATGAACAAATCGGGAAAGCCATCATCAGATATTCAGCAAATCCCGGATTAGACATTATTAATTTCTTCGAACAAGTTCTGTTCTCTTTCCTGACCGGTAATACAGATATGCATTTAAAGAATTTTTCACTATATGACAGACCGGAATTGGGTTACGTGTTAAGTCCGGCTTATGATATGATAGCAACAAGTCTTGTAGTGGAAGATGACGAAGACCTGGCTCTGACGTTAAATGGCAAAAAGAAGAAACTCAGGAGAAATGACTTTCTGGCAGCTATAAGCAGGTTCGATATAGATGCTAAGGCAATTGAAAATATGTTTGACAGATTCAGGAATGCCGAACAACAATGGCATGAATTTATAAACATAAGTTTTCTTCCTGATGACATGAAAAATTCATTTCATGAGCTTATAAAAGAGCGGGTATCGAGGATATATCATTCCTGATGAAGGATTCAATGATTACTGTTAAGCCATAAACATCTTCATATCTTCGGAAGGAGTGGTTATACCTGCAATTCCAAAGTTGTCGGTTAGAACCGGAAAGAAAGAAACCGGAAAATGAAGGATCGGGATATATATACCACAGGGATGCTGTCAGTTAGTAAAAAATGAGTAAATTTGATAAGCAAGCTCATGGGTAATCGTATTTTTAGATACAAAGACACATAGTGTTTGCTTACCGGTTTTTCAGCTACTTCCTAAAACGGAACTCTGGTTGGGAAGAATTGTGGATGTACAATTAATCTTAATTATAATGCATATAGTTTCATATACATCTGTTAACGATGCGAAACTTATAAACGAATGGGAACGCTTTGTAAAGTTTGGAATAA
>DAONXX010000157.1:0-2252 GCA_035414025.1 Bacteroidales bacterium
GTTGAAATTCATAATTCATTGTTCTCTCATAAGTATGGCAGAGAGGAAGAAAGCTTAACATTTTATGTTGTGAACCGGCTGTTTGCCTGATTGCATGACCATAAGAATCGAATGTAAGATTCCTGTGTGTAAGCATTACTCCTTTCGATTTACCTGTCGTTCCTGAAGTATATATGATTGTTGCCACATCATCAGGAGAGATTTCCTGCTTATTGCGTTCTATCACAGGATCGTTTTTCTCACGGTTCTGTTTTCCCAGTTCAATTAAATCGTCGAAACAGAACCCCGATCCGCAATCGTCTATTGTCATCACTTCAGCAGGATGATCCATCCTGGCTATAATCGGAAGAACTTTGTTATACAGTGATTTGTTACCCAAAATAATAAGCTTTGCATCACTGTGATTGAAAGCATGCAGGAATTCTTCTTCACTGAGGGTAGAGTAAACCGGGACAAAAATAAGACGGGCAAGGGTGCATCCCATATCCAGGAAGTTCCATTCAGGACGGTTATTGCAAATGACAATCACCTTGTCTTCAGGCTGATATCCTTTCGTAATAAGTCCGCTGGCAACATTCCATGATGCTTCAACATACTCATCAACACTGACTTTTATCCACTTCCCTTCGGAATATTTTGCAAAAATATCGTCCTTGGGAAATTTGGTCTTAAGAATATCAAGATAATCAAAGGTTCGTGTAGGTATCATCATGGTTGGGTTGATTGTGAAAATGTAAAAATAAGCAATTTTCAATGGCCATGAACTTTATTATCATATTATCTCCGTCCAAATTGTAGCCTGGCAAGGAATTGTCAATCATTTACATTATGAACTATTTTATTTCCAATCATCACTGCGCAGCTGCAAAATGATTTGTAAATATGCAGATAACAGCTATTGACATTTTATAAGTCAAATATAATCCGACTTATTTTAACATTCTCATTGATATCTGTCATAATATTTATTTAACTTCGGTAGACTGATCAACCTGCAGACTGATATATATATATAACAGATATGAGATCTTCAGAAAAAAGTTTTATTCACCATTCTTTTCCTGTTCTTTTTGTTTCTATGATTTCCGGCTCCAACAGATCTGCCGGGGCGAAAACGGAATCTGAAAAACAGAGCTGCATGGCTTTTTATCCTGGTTATTACATTAACAGGCCAATGGTGAATACACTACCGGTATCGCATTTTTTAAGATGCAGTGAAACATTTTGTATATGAAAGATCATTTTTGTTTACCAGTGTTTTATATAACTAATCTATAATTTGCATTACTATGGCTAAAATTTATTATGTAGGCGACTGGGCTGTACTTACAGGACCCACATTTGCAGAATCTCCCTTCCAGTTTGCACCGAAAGGTCTTGAGATATTCAACTATGGGAAATGGCTTAAAGATGCACTGGAGTCAGATGGAAAGCATCAGGTCAATTCCGTTCCGAGCTGGGATTTCTATAAGCTGGGACCCGGGGAATATGAAAAAATTCTGGATGAGTATGATGTCATAATTTTCAGTGATGTTGAAGGAAAGCTTTTTCAACTGGCTCCTGACTTTTTTATACGTGAAGAGTTTGGCAAAAAAATACTGGTTTTCCCCGACAGGGTAAGATTAACCAATGAAGCTGTAGCAGCAGGCAAAGGATTGATGATGCTTGGCGGATGGTACTCATTCACCGGTGAGCTTGGGAAAGGCGGCTGGGGAAGAACAAATTTCAGATCGGTACTTCCGGTAGAATGCCTCGATCACGAAGATCTGGTTGAAAGTACCGAAGGCTTTTATCCTAAACTGACTCCTGCCGGTAAAAAAGTATTTTTTGAATCGGATTTTGAGGGTATGCCACCGATACTGGGATATAATGAGACTAAAGTAATTCCGGAAGGCGAAGTGCTGGTTACGATTGAGGAAACCGGTCATCCGCTTGTCGCAGTACGGAAAGTCGGCCGGGGCAATGTGCTGGTTTATACATCCGACCCGGCTCCACACTGGGGTCTCAACTTTGTATACTGGGAACACTATAATAATTTCTGGCTGAAATGTCTTTCACAGGTGCTGCCGAAATAATCCACTTCCTGTTTACGCCTCAGCCTGACAATTACTGAATTACTGATGGCCACCCCTCCGGGGTGGTACTGACGTTATTGTCTTTTACCCCGGGTATTTTATTAGTTTATTGTCACTTTCTTTTGCTCCTCCAAAAGAAAGTAACCAAAGAAAAAGAGGCCGGAAAAGAAAACCGTT
>DAONXX010000158.1:0-2212 GCA_035414025.1 Bacteroidales bacterium
CGGAGAATCAGATTAGCTGATCATAAGGGGAAAGTTCAGTATTTTAAGATTATGAAAATCAAGATCAAATAATAAAGCAGATGGAAAAACTGTCAACCAGATACCTTGGCTTGGATTTGAGAAGCCCGCTTATTGTGAGCAGCAGCAAGCTAACATCAACTATCGATCATCTTATTGAAGCAGAGGAGAACGGAGCAGGCGCTGTTGTGCTTAAATCTCTGTTTGAGGAGCAGATCAATCATTACATCCATCAGGTACCGTCGGCACATGGATTCCCGGAAGCTGACGATTACATTGCAGGATACACAAGATCTAACTCAGTGGAAGAGTATCTCAACCTTATCAGGAAGGCCAGGGAAAAGCTGTCGATTCCTGTGATACCAAGCATCAATTGTCACACCTCAGAGGGATGGACCGGATTTGCCGGCAAGATAGCTGATGCAGGGGCTGATGCGCTGGAGATAAATGTCTTCTTTATGCCTGTTGACAGAAAAGTGTCATCTGCCGACAGCGAAGAAATCTATTTTACACTCGTCGAAAAACTGAAAAAAGAGCTGAAGATACCGATTGCCCTGAAGATTGGATTCCGGTTCTCAAATATTCTCTATATGATCGATCAGTTCTACAAGCGCGGTGTTGATGGCGTGGTAATGTTTAACAGATTCTATGAACCGGATATCGACATAGAAAAGATGGAGATAACTTCAGCGTCGGTTTTTAGCCATGAAAGTGAAAAAAGATATGTGCTGAGATGGGTTGGAATGGCCAGCGCCCAGAATCTGAATATTAATATTTCAGCATCAACAGGGGTGCATACTGGGGAGGATGCAGTGAAATACCTCCTTGCCGGAGCTGATTCTGTTCAGGTTTGTTCGGTCCTTTACAATAAGGGCATAAAATACCTTAATGAAATGAACTCACAGATCTCTGAATGGATGAACAGGCATGGATTTACGAGTATAAATGATTTCAGGGGAAAACTAAACTATGCAAATTACACCAGGCCAACTGTTTTTGAGAGGACACAGTTCATGAAGTATTTCTCTTCCCATGAGTGAGATATTGCGACAGGATTTCGGTATTGATCTATCTGAAGAGGAGTAAAAGCTCATTGACCAGAGGATACTTCTTATCGTCGGAAGAAAGCCTGCCTTTTTCAATAATTTTTATTACCTCATTCTTCTGGCTCCTGTTAAGACTTTCAACCGAAGCTTCCAGGACGGTGAAGCATTCTATGGCAGTAAAATAGTCTGCAGACAGGAATATCCCTGCAAAATCTTTGCAATAATCCGAATAATCAAGGCCTGATTGCCAGCACGATGATACAAGCATGGTTATTGTTTCAGGCTTACGCTTCTTATTTATCTCAGTAACAACCTCACTGCAAACAGAATTTCCCTTGAGGTCGTTCATGAAGTCGGCAATGATTTTTTTCAATGATTGATCATGACTCCGGTCGTACAAGGAAGCAAGGAGCCCAATTGCTCCTTCAAAGTAAGGCGACTTCCTTAAGGAACGGATTGCAGCTTTAACCTTAAAAATATTATCCTGTTGTAAAATAATACTGAGTTCTTTCAGTTTCTTATCGTAGACGGTCATTCATAATTATTTGAAGCAAAGTTAGGAATACCGGATGAATGAAAACAGAACTTTTTGAAGTTAATTATTTATTATAAATTAGTACTCTATAAGCCAATATTTTAAATAACTCAGCCATGAATAAAGTGAGTATAATCTTCAGCAGGATATCAATTTGTTTGATGGTGTCTGCTCTCCTGGTCGCCAGTTGCAAACAAGGCGGGAAAAGATCGAAAGATGACGGTCAGGCTACTATTCCAAGGGATAATGCTGCATTTTATGATGATATCAAAAAGGCAGAGAAAATATTCTACACCCTTCCATCGCCTCTCGAATCTGCAATGCTGATCAAGTCTGCAGGAGCTGTCTTTGATGATGCTCTTCTGAATCCGACAGAGAATGTAAGAAATTACATAACCAACAGGAGCAGGGCTCTCAATCTTGGTATATATACCTGCGACCTGAGTTTTGCCAGCCTTTATGACCAGACACAACTGATAATTGATTACATGGGTGCGGCAAAGAGCATGGCCGACGGGCTGGGCATACTTGATGCAGTAGCCGATGAAGACATAACGAAGCTTGAGGAAAACATCCACGACACCGAAACAATTATGGATATTGTGTCGCAGAC